>NZ_JAPKNJ010000002.1:364844-729688 GCF_026343945.1 Kaistia algarum | reverse complement strand
GCAGTGGATCATAGTCGGAAGCGGGCATGCCGTTCCGATCCGCGAAGGTGAGGCGGGCCTGCCGGACCCAGTCTTCCGGGCCGAAAGCGGGGAATTCGCCGCCCACCGTCGTTTCCAGCAGCCGGGCCGCCTCGTCCCAGCCCATCGCGGGCAGGGGACGTCCGACATAGCCTTTGATCCGCAGCAGCCCCGCCGTCTCGATCCGGCTGCCGATATCATTGAGCACCGCGGCGCCAATCGCGCCGGGGGCTAGCCCGCCGATGATCATCGTGACGATGCCGCCGCGCGACGTGCCGACGAAAGCGGCTTTCGCGATGCCCCGGCTCGCCATGCCATCAAGGACATCCTGCGCCTCGACCGGCGGCAGATAGGTCTTGCCTGTAGGGTCGCGCTGTGAAAGCCCGCGACCGCGGAAATCGAAGGCGAGGACGCGGCGGCCGGCTAGACCGGACAATTGGAGCGCCAATTCGTGAAAGTCGCGGCTGTTGCGCGTCAGGCCCGGCAGGCAGACCACCGGCAGACGGTCCACCGTGCCAGGATAGTCGCGCCCATGGAGCTTGAGACCGTCCCGGCTCGCATAGAAGAACGGTTCGTAGCCGGTCGATGCGCGCGACCCGGCGCTAGCCGGGTCGGCCACGATGCAGATCCTGGTTGATCACGAGGGCCGGCTCGCCGAGGCGGGCGCGATAGACCTGCAAATTCTCGGTGCAGCGCATGACGTAGTTGCGCGTCTCCGTGAAGGGAATGCGCTCGATCCAGTCGATCGCATCGACGTTGGGATCGCGCGGATCGCCATATTGGGCCACCCACTGCATCACGCGGCTCTTGCCGGCATTATAAGCCGCGAAGGACATGATGTAGGAGCCGTTGAAGTCGCCGACGAGATCGGCGAGATGAGCAGCGCCTAGCGTCGCATTATAGCCGGGGTCGGTGGTGAGCCTCTTGGCATTGTACGGAACGCCAGCGGCCTTCGCCACCATCTTGGCTGTGCCGGGCATCAGTTGCAGCAGGCCGAGCGCGCCAGCGCGGCTGATGGCACCGGGGTTGAACGCGCTCTCCTGACGCGCAATGGCATAGACGATCGATTTCTCGATGCTGGTCGTCTTCACCGAGCGGGGGATCGCCGCGATCGGGAAGGCGAGCGTCTCGACCGGCATGCCGCGCGTATAGGCCTTCTTGCCGATCTGCAGCGCGATCTGGTGTTTGCCGCTCTTTTCGGCCATCTGCGCCAGCAGCGCGACTTCGGACGGATTGGTCAGCGTATCGGCCAGTTGCATGTAGAACGCCTGCGTGCGGTCGTCATAGCCGGCGGCGCCGAAGCGCTGGATCGCCTGCACCATTTCACGGCTCGCGAAGCGCTTCTTCGTCGCGCTGTCGGCCTCTGGCGGCTTGGAGAGGGCAAGCTGCTTCATGCCGAGCTTCGCGGCGGCGAGTTGGCCGTAGAAAGTGGTCGGATAGGCGCTCGCCAGCCGGTATTGGGCGATGGCTTCGCTCTTGTCGCCCATCGCCTCGGCGGAACGGCCGAGCCAATATTCGGCGCGCGACTGGCTGAGCGGCATGGTCGACGCGGCCTGGATGGCGGCGAAATGGCGCCGCCCCGAGGCCGGATCGTTCAGGAAGCGCAACGCGTACCAGCCGGCGTGGAACTCCGCATCCGCCTGGTTGCTGCTCGATTCGGCCGAATGCTCGGAGACCAGCTTGTAGGCCGTGCGCGGGTCGCCAAGATCGAGCAGTTCGCGCGACAGCACGCGCCGCTCGACCCACCAGGCGTCGGGATCGACCAACTTGTCGGGATCGCGCGGTGCCTGCATCATGACCTTGGCGGCGTCGACATATTGCTCGTTGCGACGCAGATATTGCGTCTTGGCAAACAGATAGCCGGGGTCCTTCTGCAGCCGGCCCGGCACCTTGGCCAGCATCGCGCCGGCATTCTTGTCCTTGCGCACGACGGCGGCCCGGGCGGCGGCGAGCTGGCGGGTGTCGGCGTCGAGCAGCTTCGCGATGGCGAGGCCCTCGGTAGCGTCATCGTCATAGAAGAACTTGTCCATGCGGGCCTTATGGTCCGCCGGTGTCAGCAGATTGCCGAATTGCTGCAGGATCTGCTGCTCATTGGTGTCCGAGAAGGAATCCTTGCGCCAATGCGGCCGGATGAGGGCTGCGGCGTCTTTCGTCCGCCCCGCTTGCACCAGCGCTCCGGTCAGGAGAATCAGGCCTTCATCCGAGCCCGGTTCGGTGCCGGAGAAGGCGGAGATGATCATCTGCGGATCGGCGTTCATCCGCTTCAGCGCCTGTTCGGCGCGCCGTCGCATCAGCGATTGGCCGGGCCAGTCGGATAGTTCCTGGGCGGTCTGGGTAATCTCGGTGACAGACACATCCGGACTGCCGCTCTGGGCGACCAGCCACTGGATAATGTGACGGTTGGTGGGGTAGGGCATCATGCGGCCGATCGCGGCTGCCTTGCCTACCTGTCCGGTGTCGAGCAGCTTCAGCGCCGCTTCGAGCCCGAGCTGGCTCGGCGAAAGCGAGCCCAGCAGGTCGTTGGCCGGGGAGGCTGCGCTGGCGCGCTGCACCGTCGTCGGCTTGGCGACCGGCGTGATTGCGGCCGTGACGAGGTCGTCGTCGGTCGACTGGCGGCTCGGATTGGGGCGGGGCTTCGGCGCGGCGAAGGCATCGCTGAGCGGCGCCACGGCAATCAGTGTCCCGAGAGCGATCCGGATCATCTGCTCGCCTCGCCCCCTTCTGCCCGAATGCTGCGCCATGTTCCGCTTCCTCTTCGCCTGCGCCGGACCCGATCATGGGCGGCTTGTAGTACCGCCTCGATGAACGACGTCACAGCGTCGCCGGTCGACCATCTTGCGAAGGGTAGGGGGCCATGGTGAACAAAGGCTTGACGCCCTCATCTGATAGCGCCGGTCCTTGCCCTGACTGGAGCCACCTACTATGTTCCCGGCCCAAGGAAGAGCGCAGCAAGCCTGCGATATGCCCGTCCGCTCCTGCTCTATCAGGATCGAATTGGGCCAATTGACGGCAAGGGACGGAAGCGGGTCATGTTCAAGGGTTCCATCACGGCCATGGTCACGCCGATGCGCGAGGGCGGCATCGACGAAGACCGGCTGGAGAGCTTCGTCGACTGGCAGATTACGGAAGGATCGCATGGTCTGGTGCCGGTGGGCACGACCGGCGAGAGCCCGACCCTGTCGCATGCGGAGCACAAGCGTGTCGTCGAGCTTACGATCAAGGTCGCCGCCGGGCGCGTGCCGGTGATCGCGGGCGCTGGCTCCAACAACACGGCCGAGGCGATCGATCTCGCCCGCCACGCCGAGGCCGCGGGCGCCAACGCGGTGCTTGTGGTCACGCCCTACTACAATAAGCCGAATCAGGAAGGTCTCTTCCAGCACTACAAGGCGATCAACGACGCCATCGGCATTCCGATCATCATCTACAACATCCCGCCGCGCTCCGTGATCGACATGAGCGTCGAGACGATGGCCCGGCTGTTCGAGTTGCCGAACATCATCGGCGTCAAGGACGCGACGGCGAAGATCGACCGGGTCAGCCTGCAGCGCCACGCCATGGGTCCGGACTTTCTCCAGCTTTCGGGCGAGGACGGAACCGCGCTCGCTTTCAACGCGCATGGCGGCCATGGCTGCATTTCGGTCACGTCGAATGTTGCGCCGAAGCTCTGTGCCGAATTCCAGGAGGCCTGCCTGTCCGGCGACTACGCCAAGGCGCTGGCCTATCAGGATCGCCTGATGCCGCTGCACAATTCGATCTTCATCGAACCCAACCCGACCGGCATCAAGTATGCCCTGTCGCTGCTCGGCCGCATCGATGAGCGCGTGCGGTTGCCGCTTGTCGGCATTTCCGAGCCGACCCGTGCTACCATCCGCTCGGCGATGGTGCATGCGGGGCTGATCAACTGAGTGGAACGGAACGATGAGCAGCGGCACCGGTAGCGACCGCTACAAGCTCGCGGCGGATAATCGGCGGGCCCGGTACGATTTCGAGATCGGCCAGGTCTTCGAGGCCGGGATCATGCTCACGGGCACCGAGATCAAGTCGCTGCGCGGCGGGCGCAGCACGATCGGCGAGTCCTACGCCGCGGAAAAGGGCGGCGAGGTCTGGCTCTACAACGCCTATATCCCGGAATATCTCCAGGCCAACCAGTTCAACCATGAGACGAAGCGGCCGCGGAAACTCCTTCTGCACAAGAAGGAAATCGGCCGGCTCGCCGTGGCGGTCCAGCGCGAGGGGATGACGATCGTCCCGCTCAAAATCTTCTTCAACGAGAAGGGGCGCGCCAAGGTCGAGATCGCCCTGGCGCGCGGCAAGAAGCTGCACGACAAGCGCGCCACCGAGAAGGAACGCGACTGGAACCGCGAGAAGAGCCGCGTCCTGCGCGACAAGGGCTGATCGGCGGCGGCCTCATGGGCCACAGCGGCATAAGCCGGCGCGGTCCGCCGCTCCCTCGCATCATCGCCTGTTCAATTAGAACCCGAACGATACCAAGCGGCGGCTCATCGTTGCCTTGAACGGCCACGTCAGCACAAAAAAAGGCCCGCCGTGAGGCGAGCCTTTGGAAGTAGACCCGGGGTGGGGGACTTATAAGGTCAGGACTTTTCTTGTTTTTGGGAGGTTTGTCTTACCAGGAACGCTTCAGCCAGAGATTGGCAGCCCAGGCGTTGCCGTCGGCGATCGAGCCCTTGCCGCTGACGTCGGTATAGCCGCCGTCGAGCATGATATCGAAGCCCTTGACCGGCGACCAATCGGTCGAAGCCTGGATGCGCCAAGCGTCAAGGCCGTCATTGCCACGCCAGTTGCCGTCGCCATCATACTCGGCATAGCCGCCCGACAGCGCCGACCAGACGGTCGGGGTCCAGACATGCTTGTACGAAGCACCGGCGCTCCAGCTGGTGCCCGGAGCCACAGCCGCGATCGCCTGCGAGTCGAAGCCGCCGATCCCTGCCACCGAGGTGCCGCCGGCGATGCCGGTGAACGAGTTGGCGTTGTCGCCATAGGCGCCGAAGACGGTGAACTTGTCGCCGGCGGAGAAGCTGTCGAGAGCGAATTCGACGTCGCCGCCAATCGCCCAGCCGGTCTTCGACGTGTAGGTGATCGGATTGGCGAGCGTGCCAGCGCCGCTACGATCGACGGCGATGTCGGTGTAGGCCGCGGCGAGCTTGGTCGAGAAGATGCCCGAAGCGTAGCTGACCGCGCCGATGACGGTCGGGATGTTGTCATCGCCGCCCTGGACGTACTTGGTCGACAGGATCGGGTAGTACTGACCCGTGCTGGAATTGTAGCCGTAGGAGACAGACGTCGACGACGACAGATCGATGTTGCCGACCGAGCCGCGATCGCGCTGGTCTTCAACCGAGAGGGCGAGGCCGAAACCGTTGACCTGGTAGTTCAGCTGGACCTGGTCGGCGGTCGTGTCCGATCCGAACACGCCGGTATCGGTATAGCCGCGGCCGAAGTCGAACAGCGACGTGAAGTAACCAGCCTTCAACGGTCCGAGCTGCAGGTAGGCGCTGTCAACGTAGGCCGACTTGGTCGTGGCGTTCACGGCCTGGGTCAGCGACTGGTTGAAGCCGCCCGTGTTGCCGGTCTGAGCGCGCATGTCGATGAAGCCGGTTAGGTTACCGAATTCGGTGACCGACGAGGCCGTCAGCTGGATCGACACTTCGGTGTAGAAGTTCGACCACTGAGAGTTCGGGTAGGTCGAGTTGTAGTTGCCGAAATCCGTGTCGCCGACCGACGTGCCGACCTTCACATAGCCGCCGACCTTGATGCAGGTGTCGGTGCCGGGCGAATAGTAGAAGCCTGCGCCGAACGCATCGCAGACCTTCACGTAATCGACGGGCTCGGCGACCGTGAGATCCGCCGCATGGGCGCCGCCGACCGCGACGATCGCGGCGGCGGAGCCAAAGAACAAGCTTCTGATATTCATCCTGCTTCTCCGATTCAGATGGGGCGGGTCACCTGTTCCCTCGCCGTCGCGCTTCGAACCGCCGCCGTCCTGGCTTCGGTCGTTGCGAGCCGGCTATGCGCCCCCCGACGCAACAATTGGTACGCGGGGTGAGATTTTGCGCCAACAACAATTGCTTCGAAGGCAGCTGAGCGACATAGCGCGTAACAAAAGAGATACACAATATCCGCATGACGGGCGGTAGATCAGAAAAAACCGTATAATAATCAATACGTTGTGGTTTCGATATCTATCGTTACACTTCGTTGATATGGAAATACGATAGATAAGAGCGGAAACATAACGAAACAATCGAGTACGAAGTATCGATTTATGGGATTTATATTTCTGTTAGCTTCGGATTATTTCTGAGTGTGTCCGAAGCTTCGGAGCGGCTCGCCGAATCTGAACCGGTCTCGAACCACTCTTTCGCGGGCGTTTGGCAGTCGGCCTTGCCGATGAAAAAAGGCCCGCCGTGAGGCGAGCCTTTCGCAGTTTGACCCGGGGTGGGGGACTTATGAGATCAGGACTTTTCTTGTTTTTGAGCGGTCTGTCTTACCAGGAACGCTTCAGCCAGAGCACGCCGGCCCAGGCGTCGCCGTCTGAGATGGTGCCTTCGCCGTCTACCTTGTTGTACGAGCCCTCGAGCAGGACATCGAGACCCTTGACCGGGGTCCAGCCCGTGCCGAGAACCGCGCGCCAAGCCGTCAGGCTATCGGCGCCATGCCAGGTACCGTCGCCTTCATACGAAGCGTAGCCGCCCGAAGCCGCCGTCCAGATCGACGGGGTCCAGACATGCTTGTACGAAGCGCCGACGCTCCAACTGGTGCCTGCCGACAGAGCGGCCACGGACTGGGACGCATAGCCGCTGAGGCCAGCTACCGAGGTGCCGCCGGCAATGCCCGTGAACGTGTTGGCATTGTCGCCATAGGCACCGGCGATGACGAACTTGTCGCCGGCCGAGAAGCTGTCGAGGGCGAACTCGACGTTGCCGCCGACGGCCCAGCCGGTCTGCGAGGTGTAGTCGAAGGGGTTGGCGGCCGTGCCGGTACCCGTGCGATCCAGGGCTATGTCGGTATAGGCAGCCGCAATCTTGGCCGAAATGATTCCCGAGGCGTAGCTGACAGCGCCGACCACGGTCGGGATGTTGTCCGAACCACCATTGGCATAGGTCGTCGACAGAACCGGGTAATACTGACCGGTGCTGCTGTCATAGGCGTAGCTCACGTCGGTGCTCGACGTCAGGCCGCCGAGATTGCCCGAGGCGCCACGATCGCGCTGGTCTTCGACCGAGATGGCAAGACCGAAGCCGTTGACCTGGTAGTTCAGCTGGACCTGGTCGGCGGTCGTATCCGAGCCGAAGAAGCCGGTGTCGTTATAGCCGCGGCCGAAGTCGAACAGCGAGGTGAAGTAACCTGCCTTGATCGGCCCGAGCTGAAGATAAGCGCTGTCGATATAGGCCGACTTGGTCGTCGAGTTCACGGCCTGCGTCAGGGAGGTGTTGAAGCCGCCCGTATTGCCGGTCTGAGCCCGCATGTCGATGAAGCCGGTCAGGTTACCGAATTCGGTGACCGACGAAGCCGTCAGCTGGATCGACACTTCCGTGTAGAAGTTCGACCACTGCGAGTTCGGGTAGGTCGAGTTGTAGTCGCCGAAATCCGTGTCGCCGACCGATGTACCGACCTTTACATAGCCGCCGACCTTGATGCAGGTGTCGGTGCCGGGCGAATAGTAGAAGCCCGCGCCGAACGCGTCGCAGACCTTCACATAGTCGACCGGCTCGGCGACCGTGAGATCCGCTGCCTGAGCTCCGCCAGCCACGATCATCGCAGCGGCGGACCCGAGAAGCATTGTCCTGAAGTTCATATTGGTTCTCCGGTTCAGATGTGGCCGGGCGGTGCAGTCGCTCCTCCGCAGCTTGCGCTCCGGAGCAGCCGTCGTTGTGGCCACCGTCCTCTGCGGGTCGGCATCAAGCCCCCCGGCACATCAATGGATAGCCGTGTTCGCTTATGGGGTGAAGCGGAGATACCCAGCGGTAATCTGTTTATAAGGCAATGTAACTAGTTTGCTACATGACCTGAACTGATGAAGAAATAAACATAGTAATATCAAGTGGATAATGAGGATTTTGTGAAGCGTGGCAATCGAAGCGTGCTACGAAAAAGTCACATATGTCGGTTGAGATCGACGGCATTTCGTGCGCCTGGAAGGCTGTGCGGCGAGGCCCTTCAGCCGTCCAGCCGCTCTCGCACTGCCGCGAACACGTCGCGGAACATCGCCGGCGTCAGAACGCCCGTGTTCGTGTTGTATCGGGAGCAGTGATAGCTGTCGAAAACCGCCAGACCGCCGATCTCGTGCACGGCGCCATGCCCGAAGCGATGCGCCGACATCCGGCGACCGAGCGCGACCACAAGCGAATCGTGCGCGATCTTGCCGAGCGCGACGACGACGCGAAGGCGCGGCATCGCGTCGATCGAAGCGCGGAGGAACGGCCGGCAGGTGCGGATTTCTTCCGTCGTCGGCTTGTTCTCGGGCGGTACGCAGCGAACGGCGTTGGCGATCGCCGCGTCGACGAGCGTCAAGCCGTCATCGGGGCGCGCTTTGAATTCGCCCTGGGCAAAGCCGAATGCGATGAGCGTGCTATAAAGAAGGTCTCCGGCATAGTCGCCCGTGAAGGGGCGGCCGGTGCGATTGGCGCCGCGAAGGCCGGGCGCAAGCCCGACGATCAGAAGCCTCGAATCGGCAGAGCCGAAGGATTGGACTGGAGCATTGTGCCAGCCGGGCTCGCGCGCCCGCCACGTCTCGCGAAAGGCCACAAGACGAGGGCACAGCGGACAGTCCCGGTCCGGACCCACCTCGCAGAGGCTCATGGCGGCACTCAGCCGCGTCAGACTTCTTCGTCGAATTCGTCGTCGAAGCTGGCCGGGACCTGCTGGCGCTCGGCGGCGCGATGCGCCCGTTCGCTCGGATCGCGGCCGATCTTGGACTGCAGGCTGACGATATCGATGAAATGATCTGCCTGGCGGCGCAGTTCGTCGGCGATCATCGGAGGTTGGGTGGCGAGCGTCGATACGACGGAGACCTTACGGCCCTTGCGCTGCACCGCCTCGACGAGGGAGCGAAAATCGCCGTCACCGGAGAACAGCACGACATGGTCGACATGGTCCGAAAGCTCCATCACATCAATGGCAAGCTCGATATCCATGTTGCCCTTGATCTTCCGCCGGCCTGCCGAATCGAAGAATTCCTTGGTCGGCTTCGTCACCACCGAATAGCCATTATAGTCGAGCCAGTCGATCAATGGCCGGATGGACGAGTATTCCTGATCCTCCGACAGGGCGGTGTAATAATAGGCGCGCAAAAGATAGCCGCGCGACTGAAATTCACCGAGAAGTTTCTTGTAGTCGATATCGAAGGCGAGCGACTTGGCGGTCGCGTACAGATTGGCGCCGTCGATGAAAAGGGCAATTTTTTCTCGGGAGTCGAGCATAATTTGAATATCCAATTTAGCTGACGAACCTGCACTTCTCCGGTGCAGAGCGAGATGGGAAGGTGGTTTTGCAACTTTGAATCAATATCGTGTGAAGCGGCGCCTCGCAAACAATTCGGTAAGACTTGTGGCGAAATGGTAAATCGCCGGGAAAACCGGCCTGGAAAACCAGAGGGCGGTGCATCTGCCTTGCATTCGCCCGCTTCGCCGCTTATGTGTCCGCGCTTGAACCCCGTCCGGATCCGTTGAGGAGACCCCATGGCACGCGTGACCGTGGAAGATTGCGTCGACAAGGTCGAGAACCGCTTCGAGCTCGTGCTGCTGGCCGCCCATCGCGCCCGCATGATCGCCAGCGGCTCGTCGCTGACCGTCGCCCGCGACAACGACAAGAACCCCGTTGTCGCCCTGCGAGAGATTGCCGATGAGATGGTCGCGCCCGACGATCTCAAGGAAGATCTGATTCATTCGCTCCAGAAATATGTCGAAGTCGACGAGCCGGAGCAGGATCTCCAGCTTCTGGGCGCCGGCGAGGACGACGTCGCCGAAGACAATGCGATCGCCTTTGATCGCATGTCGGAAGAGGAACTGCTTCGCGGCCTCGAGAACATGGTTCCGCCCGATAAGCAGGACGATTTCTGAGAACGGCATCGTCGCGGCGCAAGGCCCGGCACGGTTCGCATATCGTTTGAGAGCTGCGGTCCGCCTATATAGATGATGGGTAGCCGGGAATGCTTCCCGGCTTCGTCTTTCGGCCGGATGCCGCGCCATGATGCGCCAATATGAACTCCTCGAGCGGGTCCAGCGATATAACCCGCAGGCAGACGAGGGGCTTCTGAACAAGGCTTATGTGTATGCCATGCAGAAGCATGGCACGCAGAAGCGCGCCAATGGCGATCCCTACTTCTCCCATCCGCTCGAAGTTGCAGGCATCCTCACCGATCTGAAGCTCGACGATTCGACCATCGCCGTCGCGCTGCTGCATGACACGATCGAGGACACCGACGCGACGCGCGCCGAGATCGACGGCATGTTCGGCGAGGACATCGGCCGGCTGGTCGAGGGCCTCACCAAAATCAAGCGGTTGGACCTCGTCACCAAGAAGGCGGCGCAGGCCGAGAATTTTCGCAAGCTTCTGCTGGCGATCTCCGAGGACGTGCGCGTCCTCCTGGTCAAGCTCGCCGACCGGCTCCACAACATGCGCACGCTCCATTTCATGCCAGTGGAGAAGCGCGGCCGCATCGCCGAGGAAACGCTGGAAATCTATGCGCCGCTGGCCGGTCGCATGGGCATGCATGACATGCGCGAGGAGCTTGAAGAACTCGCCTTCGCCGTCGTCAATCCGGAAGCGCACCGAGCCGTATCAGACCGACTCGCCGAGATCCGCATCCGCAACCACGCTTTGATCGAGGAGATCGAGAAGGACCTGCGCGACAAGCTGGAAAAGAACGGCATCAAGGCCAAAGTCTATGGCCGCGAGAAGCGCCCCTATTCGATCTTCCGCAAGATGGAGCGGAAGGCGATCTCGTTTGAGCAGCTTTCCGATATCATCGGCTTTCGCGTCCTCGTCGAGAAGCAGGCCGACTGCTACGCTGCCCTTGGGATCGTCCACATGACCTGGCCGACCGTTCCGGGCCGCTTCAAGGATTATATCTCGACGCCGAAGCAGAACGACTATCGATCGATTCACACGACGGTCGTGGGGCCGGGGCGCCAGCGCGTCGAATTGCAGATCCGCACCCGCGAGATGCATGACGTCGCCGAATACGGCATCGCCGCCCATGCGCTGTACAAGGATAAGGTTGGCGGCCGGATCTCGGACGAGAGCCGCGCCTATACCTGGCTGCGCCGCACCGTGGAAATGCTGGCAGAGGGCGATACGCCGGAAGAGTTTCTGGAAAACACCAAGCTTGAACTCTTCCACGATCAGGTTTTCTGCTTCACTCCGAAAGGGCGGCTCATCGCGCTGCCGCGCGGCGCGACGCCGATCGATTTCGCCTATGCCGTCCACACCGATGTTGGCGATACTTGCGTCGGCTGCAAGCTGAACGGCCGGATGACGCCGCTCAATACGGAACTCAAGAACGGCGACGAGGTCGAGATCATCACCGCGAAGGGGCAGGTGCCGCCGCCGGCCTGGGAATCGATCGCCGTCACTGGCAAGGCGCGCGCCTCGATCCGCCGCGCCGCCCGCACCGCGATCCGCAAGCAATATGCCGGCCTTGGCCGCAAGATCGTCGAGCGCGCCTTTGAGCGGGCCGGGCGCGAATTCTCCGAGGAGAAGCTGAAGGCAGCGCTCTCGCGCCTCGCCCAGCAGAATGTCGAGGACATGTTGGCCTCTGTCGGCCGCGGCGAGATTCCGTCGGCCAATGTGCTGAAGGCCGTCTATCCAGACCACAAGGAAGAGCGCGCCGCCATGCCGAAGGGCGGCAACGGCGCCGGCGAGACGGGCTGGTTCGGGCTGAAGAAGGGCAGCGGCATGATCTTCCGCGTGCCGAATGGCGATCCGGCCGACGCCCATGCGATCCCGATTCGCGGCCTTGCCGGCGACATGCCCGTCCGCTTCGCGCCGGAGGGCGGCGCGGTGCCGGGCGACCGGATCGTCGGTATCCTTTCGCCGGGCGAGGGGATCACGATCTATCCGATCCAGTCGCCGGGTCTGAAGGAGTTCGACGATGAGCCGGAGCGCTGGCTGGATGTGCGCTGGGACATTGACGCGGCCAATCGCGAGCGCTTTCCCGCACAGATCGAAGTCATCGCCATCAACGAACCGGGAACGCTGGCGCAGATCGCCCAGATCATTGCCGACAATGATGGCAACATCTCGAATTTGAAGATCGTGAAGAGCGCGCCCGACTTTTCGGAGTTGTCGATCGACCTCGAAGTGTGGGACCTGAAGCATCTGAACCGCCTTTTGAGCGACCTGCGCGAGCGTCACGTCGTGAGTTCCGCAAGCCGCGTCAACGCCTGATCTGGAAGGAACCATGAACCAGTCCGAAGTTCTCGACGTCTTCCGCCAGTCCGGCGCCCTGCTGGAGGGCCATTTCATCCTGTCCTCCGGGCTGCGCAGCCCGGTCTTTCTGCAGAAGGCTCGTGTCTTCATGCATCCCGACCGGACGGAAAAGCTCTGCAAGGCTCTCGCGGCTAAGATCCGCGAAACGGGCATCGAATTCGACATCGTCGTGTCGCCGGCGCTGGGTGGGCTGATACCGGGCTATGAGACGGCGCGCCATCTCGGCGTCCCGGCGCTCTGGGTTGAGCGAGAGGGCGGTGCCTTTCGCCTGCGTCGCTTCGATCTCGAGCCGGGAACACGCGTTCTCGTCGTCGAGGACATCGTGTCGACCGGGCTTTCGAGCCGCGAAACGATCGAGACGCTGAGGGCGCTGGGTGCGGAGGTTGTGGCCGTTGCCTGCTTGATCGACCGCTCCGCGGGCGAGGCCGATTGCGGCGCGCCGCTGATCGCGCTGGCCGACTACAAGGTTCCTGCCTACCCGGACGACCAGCTTCCGCCGGAATTAGCCGCCATACCCCCCGTCAAGCCGGGCAGCCGCAACCTCGCCTGAGCCGCCCCGTCACCACGGATCCGATGCTTTTTCGCCGCCGCAAGCCACTCCGCTTCCACCAGAAGCTGCATCACTTCATGTGGCCCCGGCGCGGCTGGCGGCGGGCGGTGAGCTATCACGGCAAGCGCTTGATGCGTCTCTCCGGCAGTCCGCATTCGATCGCGGCCGGCTTCGCCGTGGGCGTGGCGCTCGCTATGACGCCGTTTGTCGGCTTCCACTACCTGCTCTGCTTTGCTGCCGCCTTCCTGGTTCGCGGCAACGTGCTGGCTGCAGTCCTGGGCACCACGATCGGCAATCCCCTGACCTTCCCGGTGATCTGGATCGCGACCTATGAAACGGGGAGCCTCATTCTCGGCTGGTTCGGGCGTGAGCATACGGCGATGAGCTTCAAGGAGATCTCGCACGGGCTGCTGAACGATTCGCTGCACAATATCTGGCCTATCTTCGAGCCGATGTTGATCGGGTCGATTCCAGTTGCCATGATCGCCGCGGCGATTTCCTATGGCGCCGTCTACTATGCCGCGGCGGCATTTCAGTCCGCCCGGCGGCACCGCGTAGCGGTTCGCCGCCACGAACTTCATGGCAGCCGTTCCTGAGGAGACCCCGATCGTGAGCCCCCATCGTCCTCTTCGCCTCGGCGTCAACATCGACCACGTCGCCACCATCCGAAACGCGCGTGGCGGCGGCCATCCCGATCCGCTCCGCGCCGCCCGCCTCGCCGCTGCTGCCGGTGCCGACGGAATCACGGCGCACCTCCGCGAGGATCGCCGCCATATCGGTGACGCCGACATAGCGCGGTTGCGCGAGCACATTTCGCTGCCGCTCAATTTCGAGATGGCGGCGACGCGCGAGATGCTGTCGATCGCGCTCCGCCATCGCCCGCACGCCGTCTGCGTCGTGCCGGAGCGGCGCGAGGAGCGGACGACGGAAGGCGGTCTCGATGCCGCCAGCCAGTTCGACCAGATCGCCCCGATCGTGCGGGAACTCGGCGATGCAGGAATCCGCGTGTCGCTGTTCATTGGTGCTGACAAGGAGCAGTTCGACGCGGCCAAGGCCCTCGGCGCGCCTGTCGTCGAGATCCATACCGGTACCTATTGCGAGGCATTCGATTCAGGGCCGGGCGCCTTCGAATTCGAGCGCATGCGCATCGCCGAAGCGGCTGCCTACGGCGCCTCACTCGGCCTCGAAATCCATGCCGGCCACGGCCTTACCTACGACACGGTCAAGCCGATCGCCATGATCCCGGAGATCGTCGAGCTCAATATCGGCCATTTTCTGATCGGCGAAGCCATCTTCGTCGGGCTGGAGACCTCGATCCGCCAGATACGGCAACTCATGGACGAGGCCCGCGCTCCGGTGTCCGTGCAGCCGGAGTGATGCCGCGGCTCGTATCGTGGCGCATTCCCCGCGGGGCATTGGCGGCCGCCGCTGCGACGGTCGTGCTTTCGGCCGGCCTCATCTGGCGTTCGGTCGGCTTGGAGCCCGGCTGCCGCTCGCGCCTTGGCGAGGTTCAGGCTGCGCTCGCCGCCTCGAACGGAGAGCTTTCGCGCGCGTCCGGCGCGTCCGTGCCCGAGCAATGTGCGATCTACAGCCGCCGGGCCGACCTGCTCGGGCACGCCGCGTCGCTCGATCGACTTTGCGGGAGCGGGCTTTTGGCCAAGGCTGAACTCTGGCGCAGCGTCGATGCCGAACAGCGCGCCTACGAGCATCTCGTCGCGCAGACCTGCCCGGCGGCGGGGTAGTTCATTGCGCATTGCCGGATGCGGGAAGGCACTCCATTTTTCTGTTCTCCACCCGGATCGATCCGGAAGTCGATTTCATGCTTCCGGTCGATGTGCCAGCCAAGGAAACCCTTCATGATCATCGGCTTTGGCAGTGACCTCATCGATATACGCCGCATCGCGGACGTGCTGGAGCGGCATGGCACCCGCTTCACCGAGCGCATCTTCACCGATATCGAGCGGGCGAAATCGGAGCGGCGCCAGCAGCGTGCCGCGTCCTACGCCAAGCGTTTCGCGGCCAAGGAGGCCTGCGCCAAGGCGCTCGGGACGGGGCTTTACAACGGCGTGTTCTGGCGCGACATGGGCGTGGTCAACCTGCCAAGCGGCCAGCCGACGATGATGCTGACGGGCGGGGCCGCGGAGCGCCTCGAGAAGATCCTGCCGGCCGGCCACCGCGCCATGATCCATTTGACGATCACCGACGACTTCCCGCTCGCCCAGGCCTTCGTGATCATCGAGGCGCTGCCGCAGTAACCTCCGCTTCGCCTGCTGGTGCGACCGCCGTCACAATCGCGATCCCGCCGCGTTGCACCATCGCCAGCGACCCGGTATGAACCAATCCTCCGCAGTCTGGCCGGGTTTGGCCGTATTCATCGGAAGGACCCATGAGCGTGGCGGGCGAGAAATACAAGGCGGAGCGCGGCGGCCTCGGCGAAACCGTCAAGATCGTCATCCAGGCGCTGCTTATCGCTGTCGTGGTGCGGACCTTTCTGTTCCAGCCGTTCAACATTCCATCAGGTTCGATGAAGGCGACGCTGCTCGTCGGCGACTATCTGTTCGTCTCCAAATACGCCTATGGCTTCAGCAAATATTCGTTGCCATTCTCGCCGGATCTTTTCACGGGTCGGATCTGGGCCAGCCCGCCGAAGCGCGGCGATGTCGCGGTGTTCCGCCTGCCGCGCGATCCATCGGTCGACTATATCAAGCGCGTGATCGGCTTGCCTGGCGACAAGATCCAGATGATCGACGGCGTGCTGCAGATCAACGGCCAGGCGGTGAAGAAGGAGAAGGTCGACGACTATACGACGACCGACGAGTTCGGCACCGAGGTGCGCGTCCCGCGTTTCCGGGAGACGCTTCCCGACGACAAGCTGCCGAACGGATCGATCCACAAGGGCATCAGCTACGAAGTCCTGGATCTTGATCCGCACAGCATGTGGGACGACACGCCTATATACGAAGTGCCGCCGGATCATTACTTTATGATGGGCGACAATCGCGACAATTCTACCGATAGCCGCGTTCTCGCCGCGGTCGGCTATGTGCCCTTCGAGAACTTCGTCGGCCGCGCTGAACTGGTCTTCTTCTCGGTCAAGGAGGGGGACCCCGCATGGCAATTCTGGCGTTGGCCTTGGACGGTCCGCTTCGACCGTATTTTCAAGACGATATGAACTGAACGGCATGACTGAAACGCTACGGCCCCTCGAAGATCGCCTCGGACATCGCTTTGCCGATCCGACGCATCTCGTGCGGGCGCTGACTCATGCGAGCGCCGTGGCCGAAGATCGTTTGGCGCCCGGCGAGAGCTACCAGCGCCTGGAATTCCTCGGCGACCGGGTGCTGGCGCTCGTCATAGCCGATATGCTGCTCGACGCGTTTCCCGAAGCCGACGAGGGTGAGATGGCCCGCCGGCTCAACGGCCTCGTACGCAATGAGAGCTGCGCCGAGGTCGCGCTGGCGATCGGCCTCGGGGAATGGATCCGCCTCGGTGGCGGTGAGAATCAATCCGGCGGTCGCCGGAAGGCGGCCATTCTGGGTGATGTCTGCGAGGCCGTGATCGGCGCGCTGTTTCTGGATGGTGGCTTGCCGGCTGCCCGCGCCTTCATCGAAGGCAATTGGCGCGCCCTGATGGTCAACTGGTCGACGCCCTTGCGCGACGCCAAGACGACCTTGCAGGAATGGGCGCAGGGCAGGGGCCTGCCGACGCCGAAATATGCGATTGTCGATCGCAGCGGTCCTGATCACGAGCCGAAGTTCGTGGTCGAGGTCGCCATCGAAGGAATGAGCCCCTTGCTCGGCAAGGGCCGCTCGCGCCGCGAGGCGGAGCAGAAGGCAGCGACCGCCATGTTGATGGCCGCCGGTGTCTGGAAAGCAGGATATGATGTCGCCTGAAATGGAATCCGTCGATGGCCCGGAGGCTGTCGCGACGCGCTGCGGCTTCGTGGCTTTGATCGGCGCGCCGAACGCCGGCAAGTCGACGCTATTGAACCGCCTCGTCGGCACCAAGATCTCAATCGTCACTCATAAGGTGCAAACGACGCGCGCGATCATGCGCGGCATTGCGCTGGAAGGCGCCTCGCAGATCATCTTCGTCGACACGCCCGGCATCTTCCGGCCGAAGCGCCGGCTTGACCGCGCCATGGTCGATACGGCCTGGGGCGGCGCCAAGGATGCCGACATGGTCGCGCTGCTGGTCGACGCCGAAAGGGGCCTCGGCGACGACGTCAATGGCATTCTCGGCAAGCTCGCGGATGTGCGCCAGCCGAAGATCCTGATCCTGAACAAGATCGATCAGGTTCGGCGCGAAGCGCTGCTTGAGATGGCGATGAAGGCGAATGATCGCGTTCGCTTTGAACAGACCTTCATGATCTCGGCCCTCTCCGGCGATGGCTGCGGTGATTTCCTCAGCTATCTTGCCGGCGCCGTCCCGGCGGGGCCTTGGCTTTATCCGGACGACCAGGTCTCGGACCTGCCGCTGCGGGCGCTGGCCGCCGAGATCACCCGCGAAAAGCTCTTTCTGCGCCTCCATGACGAACTGCCCTATGCCTCGACCGTCGAGACCGAGCAGTGGAAGGACCAGCCCGATGGCTCGGCTCGCATCGAGCAGACGATCTATGTCGAGCGCGAGAGCCAGAAGCGGATCGTGATTGGCCACAAGGGCGAGACCATCAAGGCGATCTCGATGGCCGCGCGCGCCGACATCCAGCAGATGGCTGAAAAGCCGGTGCACCTCTTCCTGTTCGTCAAGGTCCGCGAAAACTGGGGTGACGATCCCGAGCGTTACCGCGAGATGGGCATCGAGTTTCCGCGCTGAGGCGGATCGACGACCCCAGGCCCTGCGACGCCCGCCGTCAAGCTGATTGCTATGTCTGCGAACGTCAGCATCGAAGCACTGAAAAAGGCGGCCATGCTGTCGTGGAGGGCAGGCGTGGTGGTCAACGCGCCTTTGGCTTCGTCCTGGAAGATGAGCCCCGCGGCCTCGGCGGCGCGAAACGTGCTGCGCACATGGGCCCGTGAGACTGAGAACTGGCGCGCCAGTCCCGCGATGGACGGTATGGCCGCGGTGGCGCGATAGGTGAGATAGCATTCGGTCAGTATCTGGAAGGCGGCATTGCTCTCCCCGAAGGGGATGAGCGTGGGTGCGTGATTCAGCACCCGGAAGCCGAGACGCAGCCGTTCGTAAAAGGCCCGCGCGCATAGGAAGGCGAAGTCCGGATCGGCGTCGAGTGCCGTCGCCGCGGCATGAGCCTCCGGCCTCAGCCGCGATACGGTAGCGATCTGCATGCGCCAGCGCCGCCGAAGCATCGCGACGAGTTCCTCGGACGGGACCAGCGGACGGGCCCTGCCGTCGCCGACCAGCGGCCCCGGCTGGATGTAGCCAGCCCAGCGGAGTGCCGCCAGCATGGCCTTAGCGCGGCCTGCGCTGCAGATCTGCCGCTCCTTACAGAAAGCCAGGAGCCGGCTCGGCAGGAGGCGGTTGCCGTTCGAATCCGGGTCGGTGTGTAACGCAAGCACAGCCATGAGGAAAAGAAAGCGGGCGCGATCGTTCATCACGAGGTTGAGCAGCGGCTGCGCCTGGAAATTATCGATGACGCCGCGGGCGCTGATCAGCATGGCTGCATCGAAATCCGGATGTTGCCGGATCGCCAATGCCGCGGCATCGACCGATTCAAAGCTCGACCAATCCGGCGCAGCCCATTCCCTCACCGACGCCCCCGCATCGGTCGGTTCGTGTATCAAATACGCCACCCTGTTGAAACAATGACCCTTCCGCGCCGTCTGGTCCGATAGGGCCAGAATTCACCACTTCTTGCCCTCCCGCCGCGCCGCTACACCTCTCACTCAGGGGGGCAGGGGCAGAGCTGATGAATCGGTGGAAGCCGCTGGATACATAGAATAAAACGGCCGCGCAATCATCCAGCCTCGGCATTTTCCGTACGCTCGATGCGCCGCGCGACCTGGGGTTGCGCGACTTCGCTTCACTGTGTGGATCGATCACCCACCGGCGGCGAGCGTTGCCAGCAAGCGCTGCTTGGTCTCCCGGTCGACCGCCGTCCAGGGAATGCCCTCAAGTGCCGCGTGGAGGCCCCAGAGCGCGTTCAGGCTGACACGCTTGGGGCCACTGTGCTTCAGCCGGCGGTAGGCCGCTATGGCGCCCATTCGGCGAAGATCGTCCTCTGTCTCGACACCCACGTCCTTCAGCCACGTCGCCGTCCTTGGTCCGATGCCGCGCATCGACGAGATCGGCGTGTCCATGCGCTAAGTCAGCTCGGGTTCGTCGACATGGGATGGCAGGGCCGGATCGAAGCCCTTCGACGCCTCGCGCCGGCTGCCGACCCAAATGTTCTGATCGACCTTGAACCCGTCAGGCTCGTCCAGTGAGGCGAGCGTCACGTCGATGAAGCGATCGTCATTGGCCATCGTCATCATCAGCGGCGTGCCGCAATCGGCGCAAAAATGGCGGCGGCCGGTCGTCGAAGATTCGTGGATCGCCGGCTCACCCGCCGTGAGTTCGAATGCGCTCGCGTTGAAGGTCGCCCATGTCAGGAACAGGCTGCCGGCGGCGAGCTGGCACATGCGGCAATGGCAATGGCTGACGACGCGCGGTGCACGGTCAATCCGGTAGTGGATGCGGCCGCAGAGGCAGCCGCCCGTCAGGATCGCCGTCGCGTTGCTCACAGATCGAGTTCCACATGAATGGGAACATGGTCGGAAGGCTTCTCCCAGCCACGCACATATTTGTCGATGCCGACGCCCTTGAGCCGGTCTGCCGCTTGCGGCGACAGCAGAAGATGGTCGATGCGGATGCCGTTGTTCTTCTGGAACGCGCCGGCCTGATAGTCCCAGAAGGTGTAGAGGTCACCAGCGTCGGTCGTGGCGCGGAGCGCGTCGGTGAGGCCGAGCGTCTCGATGGCGCGGAAAGCGGCGCGGCTTTCTGGCTGGTACAGCGCATCGTCAAGCCAGAGCGAAGGATCCTTCGCGTCGCGCGGCTCGGGAATGACGTTGTAGTCACCGGCCAGCACCATCGGCTCTTCGAGCAGGAGGCGCTGCGCCGCCCAATTCCGGAAGCGTTCCATCCAGGCGAGCTTGTAGGTGAACTTCTCCGTGCCGATCGGATTGCCGTTCGGCAGATAGAGCGAGACGACGCGCAGCGCTCCGCTCGGGACGGAGAACACGCCCTCGATAAAGCGCGACTGCTCGTCGGTGGGATCGCCGGGCAGCCCGCGATTCACTTCGTCGAATGGCAATTTCGATAGCAGCGCGACGCCGTTGAAGCCCTTCTGGCCATGCACCGCGACATTGTAGCCAAGATCCTCGAAGGCCGACGTCGGGAAGCCCTCGTCGACCGTCTTGATCTCCTGCAGGCCGACAATGTCGGGCGAGGCCTCGCGCAGCCAGGCAAGTGCCGTCTCGATGCGCGCCTTCACGCCATTGATGTTCCAGGTAGCGATCTTCATGGCCGGGAGACTAGTGTCTGTCCGCGAGGATGGATAGGGCCTTCGGGGGAGCGCTGACAGAGTTGGAAGGATGGCGCGGCGGATTGGCTGTTGAGAGAAAGGCCTGCGTCGAATAGAGCATCGGCGCGACGGCCAAAAATCTTCGGACGACCGAATGGGGTTCCAGCATGGATGCACAGCAGGGCGGCGCGACGGGCAGGGGCCTCCTCAAAGGCAGGTCGCGGCGCCTTGCCGTCTTCGTCGTCCTCATCGCCTTCTTCATGGATATCCTCGACGGCACGATCGTCAATGTCGCGATTCCCTCGATCCAGGGCTCGATCGGCGCCGATTTCGCTTCGATCCAGTGGATCGTCGCCGGCTACGCGCTGACCTTCGCCCTGTTCCTGATCCCCGGTGGTCGGCTCGGCGACATCTATGGCTACAAGACCATGTTCCTGATCGGCATGGCTGGTTTCACGATCGCCTCGGCGATCTGCGGCTTTTCGACGACCGCCTCCGGCCTGGTCGTGGCCCGGCTGCTGCAGGGCGCGGCAGCAGCGATTATGGTTCCGCAGATCATGTCGACCATCCAGATCCTCTATGTCGACCCGAAGGAACGGCAGCACATTTCAGCCTTCTACGGCGGCATCGCCGGCCTTGCTTCCGTACTCGGACCCATTCTCGGCGCCCTGCTGGTGGCGGGCAGTCTCTTCGGCCTGGGCTGGCGCATGATCTTCCTGGTCAACGTGCCAGTCGGTATCTTCGCGATCATCGCGGCATGGTACGCGCTTCCATCGGCGAAATCCCCGCATCCGCTGAAGCTCGATCTCCTCGGCACCGGCCTCGCGCTTCTCGCTATGACGATGCTGATCTTCCCGCTCATCCAAGGCCGCGAGCTTGAGTGGCCGCACTGGACCTTTGCGATGATCGCGGCTGCGCTGCCCGTCTTCGGCTTGTTCGCCTGGAGTCAGAAGCGCCGCGACCGCATCGACGGTTCGCCGCTCGTCGTGCCAAGTCTATTCGAATATCGATCCTTCGTTGTCGGCATTCTGATCTGTGGCTCGTTCTTCGGCGTCGTCGGCGGCTTCTTCCTGACCCAATCGCTCTACATGCAGCTCGGCATGGGCTTCAGCGTGATGGAGGCGGGCCTCACCGGCATCCCGTTCTCGCTCGGCGTCTCCGTGGCGGCGGCTCTGTCCGGGCCGATCCTGGTGCCGCGCTTCGGCCGCGCCGTGCTGACGACGGGCGCCTTCACGCTGGCAGCTGCCATGGCGGCTCTCGCCTGGACGGCCGGACATTTCGGTAAGGACATCACGCCGTGGGAGATGATCCCGTCCCTCATCGTCGGCGGCATCGGCATGGGCCTCATCGTCGCGCCGGTGTTCAATTTCGTGCTGGTCGACGTGCCGGTTCGCCACGCGGGTTCGGCATCCGGCATCGTCAGCGCGATGGGGCAGGTCGGGACGGCGATGGGCATCGCGCTTACCGGTGTGGTCTTCTTCGGCCGGCTCGCCATCACCGGCGAGGACTACATCAGCGCCTTCCAGTGGGCGATCGGGTTCGAAGTCGCCGCGCTGATCGGCATCGGCGTCCTGACGCTGTTCCTGCCGCGTTACGCCAAGCCCCAGGAAGGCGGAGCGATCCACTGAGACAGGCCGGCCGCGTCGCGCTCCCCTTGGATGCGACGCCATCCCGCACTAAGTCTGTTCCGTCGGCGACCGGGCCGGCGACAAGGAAGGGAACGATCAATGCCGACAAGAATTTCCGACGCGGAATGGCAAGGCGACCTCAAGGCCGGCAAGGGCTCGGTGAAGCTTGGCAGCGGCGCCTATGAGGGCCAGTACAATTTCTCCTCGCGCTTCGAAGAAGGCGTCGGGACCAATCCCGAGGAACTCATCGCCGCCGCCCACGCGGCCTGTTTCTCGATGGCGCTCGCTGCCGGCCTGTCGGGTGCCGGCCACACCGTGGAGAACGTCCACACGACCGCGAAGGTGAAGGTTGAAGTCGGCCCCGGCGGCGCGGACATCACGTCGATAGCCCTTGTCACCGAGGCCAAGGTGCCCGGTATCGACAAGGCCGAATTCGACACGATCGCCGCCGCGACCAAGGAAGGTTGCCCGGTGTCCAAGGCCCTGAAGGCCGTCCCGATCAGCCTCGACGCCAAGCTCGTCTGACGGGCATTCTCGTTACGATAAAGAGCAGAGGCGGCCATTGGCCGCCTCTCGTCATTGTGTCTGGTGGCGGATTACAGGCCGCGAGGGAATGCCTCCATGCCTTGACCCGGCGCGTTCACTGGCGGACAGTCCCGCCCCGAAATGGGGACCGACATGACCGCCGAGCCGGAACGCGATATCGCCGCCTTCGATCTGCCCGAGCCGATACCGACCGAGAGTTTCACCGATCCCGTCAAGGCGGTGCGGCGACTCGAGGAAATCTATGATGCCCACACGGCGCATCTGCGCTCCAGCTTCGACGCGCTGCTCCATGGCCGCCCGCCCAAAGGCAGGGTGAGGGCGACCTATCCCGAGATCGGCATCCGCACGACGAGCTACGCTCATATCGATTCCCGTCTCGCCTATGGCCATGTCTCGGGCCCTGGCGACTATGCGACGACGATCACCCAGCCGAGCCTTTTCCGCAATTATCTCACCGAGCAGATCCGCCTGCTGCTGCGCAACCACGGCGTGCCCGTCGCCGTTGGGCCATCCAATCTGCCGATTCCGCTGCACTTCGCCTTCCCCAACGGTGTCCATGTCGAGGGCGAACTCGCTGAGCGCATCGAGAGGCCGCTTCGCGACATGTTCGACGTGCCGGATCTCGCGGTAACCGACGACGCCATCGCCAATGGCACCTATGTGGCGCCGCCCGGAACGCCTCTCCCGCTCGCGCCTTTCACGGCGCCGCGCATCGACTATTCGCTGTTCCGGCTGTCGCACTACACCGCCACGGATGCCGAGCATTTCCAGAACTTCGTGCTCTTCACCAACTACCAGTTCTATATCGACGAGTTCTGCGTCCGCGCCCGCCGGCTGATGGCCGAGGGCGGTGGCGGCTATGACGCGTTCGTCGAGCCGGGCAATCTGATGACGCCCGCCGGCTCGTCCGAGCCGATCTCCGGCCGTGCCCCGCCGCGCCTGCCGCAGATGCCGGCCTATCATCTGAAGCTCGGCAACAGCACCGGCATCACCATGGTGAACATCGGCGTCGGGCCGTCGAACGCGAAGACGATCACCGATCATGTCGCGGTGCTGCGTCCACACGCCTGGCTGATGCTCGGCCACTGCGCTGGCCTCCGGAACAGCCAGAAGCTCGGCGACTACGTGCTGGCCCATGGCTATGTCCGCGAGGACCATGTGCTCGACGCCGATCTGCCGAACTGGATCCCGATCCCGCCGCTCGCCGAGGTGCAGGTGGCGCTGGAGGATGCGGTGGAGGAGGTCACCGGGCTGGAGGGCTATGATTTGAAGCGCATCATGCGCACGGGGACGGTGGCGACGATCGACAACCGGAACTGGGAACTGCGCGACCACCGGGAGCCGGTGCAGCGTTTCTCGCAGTCCCGTGCCGTAGCACTCGACATGGAATCGGCAACGATCGCCGCCAATGGCTTCCGCTTCCGGGTGCCCTATGGAACGCTGCTCTGCGTTTCCGACAAGCCACTGCATGGCGAATTGAAGCTACCCGGCATGGCCTCGGAATTCTACCGGACCCAGGTCGGCCAGCATCTGGAGATCGGCATCCGTGCGCTGGAAATGCTGCGCCAGATGGCGCCGGAACGGCTGCATTCGAGAAAGCTCCGCAGCTTCACGGAGACGGCGTTCCAATAAACTTGCCGACAACGAAAAGCCGGCGCGGTAGCCGTTGAGGAGCGGCCGCTGCCAACAATCATCGAAACGGGAGGAATACCATGGGCTCGCTTTACGGCACGGCGCTCGACGAACTGAAGGGCGTTTTCGACAGGATTGACGATGCCGCTGTCGACACGGCGCTCGACATGATCGCGGAGGCGAGGACGATCGTCGTGTTCGGCGGCGGACGTGAGCGGCTGCAGATCATGGGCTTCGCCATGCGACTCTATCACATGGGCCTCAAGGTGGCGGTCGAGGGAGACATGACGACGCCGCCTGTGGGCAAGGGTGATCTCTTCATCGTCACATGCGGTCCCGGCGAGATATCGACGGCTCTCGCGCTGATGGATGTCGCCAAGCGGGCGGGTGCGCGCATCCTCTTCATCACCGCGCAGCCCAAGGGCCGCGGCGCGGCCTATGCCGATTTCGTGCTCACGCTGCCTGCGCAGACCATGGCCGACGACCAGGGCGAGAAGAAAAGTTCGGTGCTGCCGATGGGCTCGCTCTTCGAGGGCGCACTATTTGTGCTGTTCGAGGTCATGATCCTGAAGCTGCGCGAAAAGCTCGCCATCTCGCCGGACGCGATGCGCGCCAACCACACCAATCTCGAATAGGGAAGGCGTAACGCTCAATGGCGTCCGCTGCAGCGCGGACGTCAGAGCGCGAAGCTGGTGCCGCAGCCGCAGGACGAAGTGGCGAGCGGGTTCTTGATTTGGAACGATTGGCCGATCAAATCGTCGACGAAATCGATCTCCGATCCGTCCATGAACGGCACCGATACCGAATCGATCAGCACCATGGCACCGCCCCGCTCCAGAACGAGATCGTCGGGCGCGCGCGTCGCGTCGAGGTCAAAGCCATATTGGAAGCCCGAGCAGCCGCCACCGGACACGGAGATGCGCAGCGCGGTGCCCGCCGGTTCCTTCGCGAGGATGCGGGCGATGCGCTTCACGGCGCTGTCGGAAATCGTGATCTCGGATGTCGCGGTGGTCATGAGGCGGTCCCGATGAACCTCTAGGATCGTGGTTCCAGGAACGATAGTTAAGATCGCTATGGCGGGTGTCAACCCGCGGCGCGATGGTGAGGCTGACATGCAGAGCAAGATCGGCTTCGGCGGCGAAAGGGCGGTCTTCGCAGTCCAGCCCCAGACCAGCCGCGGCCGCCTCTATCCGGAGGCCGGGAGCCCGACGCGAACGCCCTATCAGCGCGACCGCGACCGCATCATTCACTCGACAGCGTTCCGCCGGCTGAAGGACAAGACCCAGGTCTTCCTCTATGACGAGGGCGATCATTATCGCACGCGCCTGACCCACACGATCGAGGTGGCCCAGATCGCCCGAGCGCTAGCGCGCGCGCTGCGCCTCGATGAGGATCTCGCGGAAGCCATCGCGCTCGCCCACGATCTCGGCCATCCGCCCTTCGGCCATGCCGGCGAGCGGGCGCTTGATGCCGTCATGGCGGATTGCGGGGGGTTCGACCACAACGCCCAGAGCCTCCGCGTCGTCACGCGGCTGGAGCGTCGCTATCCTGGGTTCGACGGACTGAATCTCTCTTGGGAAACGCTGGAGGGCTTGGTCAAGCACAACGGCCCGCTGGTCGATGCCGAGGGGAGCGGCGTCGGCGTCTATGCAGGCCGCCCGCTTCCCTTGGCACTCACCGCCTATGCCGAGTTGCAGGATCTGGAGCTCTCGACGTTCTCGTCGGCCGAGGCGCAGGCGGCCGCGATCGCCGACGACATTGCCTATGACGCTCATGACATCGACGATGGGCTCCGCGCCGGCCTGTTATCCGCGGCGGGCCTGCGCGAAGTGCCGTTCCTCGACGACATCATGGCAGCCATCGAGGCCGAGCATCCCCGGCTTGAGCAGCCGAGGCTCGTCAATGAGATTGTCCGCCGCCTGATCACCCGTATGATCGAGGATGTGATCTCCCAATCCATCGCCCGCATCGAAACGTTGAACCCGCACGATGCGGATGACATCCGCCATGCGCCCCATGCCGTCATCGCCTTCTCCGAGGCGGTCGCGATCGGCGATCGGGAGATAAAGCGGTATCTCAAGAAGAACGTCTATCGGCATGAAAAGATTATGTCAGTCATGCGATCGGCGGAAGATATCGTCCGGCGGCTGTTCGAACGGTACTGGCGCGATCCCGGTGCGCTGCCGGAGGAATGGCGTCTGGCTTGCGAAGGGGTAGGCGAAGCACGCCGCGCCCGCGCAATTGCTGATTTTCTCGCCGGGATGACGGATCGCTATGCGATACGGGAATACCAGCGTCTGTTTGACGCCTCCGCGGATTTGGGCTAGCGCCACGCCATCTCCTGCGTTCCGCAGCCCCGATAGCGACCCGAGTGCGATCCATGAACATTTTCCGCGATTTTACCGCGCGCGTGATCTCCGCCGTCGAGCTTGTCCTCGCCGCGCGCGGAACGACGGGCGTCGACCTGTCGCGCATCGTGGTGGAGCCGCCGCGCGACGCCGCGCATGGCGATCTGGCGACCAACGCGGCAATGGTGCTGGCGAAGCCGCTCGGCCTCAAGCCGCGCGATCTTGCCGAAGCGATAGCCGGCCGTCTGCGCGACGATGAGGCGGTTGCCTCCGTCGAGGTGGCAGGCCCTGGCTTCATCAACATCCTGCTCTCGTCGGCCTATCGTGCTGCGGCGCTCAAGGCGCTGATCGAGGCTGGTGCTGCCTTTGGGCGGAGCGATATCGGGGCGGATCTGAAGGTCAATGTCGAATATGTCTCGGCCAACCCGACCGGCCCCATGCATGTCGGCCATTGCCGCGGCGCGGTGGTCGGCGATGCGCTGGCGAGCCTGTTGAGCGCGGCCGGCTACGACGTCACCAAGGAATATTACATCAATGATGCCGGCGGGCAGGTCGACGTGCTCGCCCGCTCGGCCTTCCTGCGCTACCGGGAGGCACTCGGCGAGGATATTGGCGCCATTCCCGAGGGGCTCTATCCGGGCGATTATCTGAAGCCGGTCGGCGCCGATCTGGCGGCCCGCTTCGGCAAGGATCTGCTCGGCAAGGACGAGGCCGAGTGGCTGCCGATCGTGCGCCAGATCGCCATCGACGCGATGATGGTGATGATCCGCGACGATCTCGCGCTTCTGAACGTCCGTCACGACGTCTTCTTCTCCGAGCGCTCGCTCGCCGGTTCGAACGGCGGCAAGATCGCCACCACGATCGAGGACATGGAGAAGAAGGGTTTCGTCTATCGCGGCACGCTGCCGCCGCCCAAGGGCCAGCTTCCCGACGATTGGGAGGACCGCGAGCAGCTACTGTTCCGCGCCACGGATGTGGGCGACGACATCGACCGGCCGCTGATGAAGTCGGACGGGAGCTACACCTATTTTGCCGGTGACGTCGCCTACTTCAAGGACAAGTTCGACCGTGGTTTCCGGCGCATGGTCTATGTCCTCGGCGCCGATCATGGCGGCTATGTGAAGCGTCTCCAGGCGGTCGGGCGCGCGATTTCGGGCGGCACGGCTTCGGTTCAGGTGCTGCTCTGCCAGTTGGTCAAGCTCTATCGCGCTGGCGAGCCGGTGCGCATGTCGAAGCGCTCGGGGGATTTCGTAACGCTGAGGGACGTGGTCGAGGAAGTCGGCCGCGACGCCGTCCGGTTCATGATGCTCTACCGTAAGAGCGATGCGCCGCTCGATTTCGATTTCCAGAAGGTCACGGAGCAGTCGAAGGACAACCCCGTCTTCTACGTTCAATACGGCCATGCCCGTGCGGCATCCATCCTGCGCAACGCCGCGATCGAGATGCCGGGCGCTGAACTTTCGTCGCAGCGTTTCGCCGCCGCCGATCTTCAGCGACTCGACGACAGCGGTGAGATTGCGCTGGTGCGCCGCCTCGCCGAATTCCCGCGTATCGTCGAATCGGCGGCCGAGGCAAGCGAGCCGCACCGGATTGCGTTCTACCTTTATGATCTGGCAGCTGAGTTCCATCAGCAGTGGAATCGGGGCAAGGATCTGCCGCAATTACGCTTTATTAACGCTGATGAACCAGAGTTGACTGTATCCCGGCTGGCCCTTGTTCATGCCATAAAGGTGGTGCTTTCATCCGGACTGCTGATGCTCGGCGTCAGCTCCCCCGAGGAGATGCGTTAGGCGTCTTCTTTTCTTGAGCGTTCGCCCGAGCGGCTTCGGGATCAGCCGAAAGTGGAGTGCGATGGTAGATCGCTACGACAAGTCTTTCACGCGCAAGCCGGTTGGCTCCGAGCCGGCTGCCCAGCGGCCCGTGCCGCAGGATGACCCGCTCGTGGAACTCGCCCGTATTGTTTCCGGGAATCAGAGCTTCGACGATCTCGTCGGCCGGCCGGCGGCGCAGCCTACGGTAGCGACGCGTCCGGCATCGGCGCAGCGCGCTCCGGTGCGCGATACATCGTTCGATCTCGAGTCCGAACTCCTGAACGATTTGCAGTCCTCCTTCGATCCGGCAAGCCGCCCATCGAGCCCGCGCGCTTCCGCGCCGGAGCCGAGGCAGGAACCAAGACAGGAGCCGAGGGCGGCTCAGGCCGCCGCGCCGCGCGAATCCTTCGACCACATGCGCCTGCGCCCCGGCCAGCCGCAGACGCCGAGCTGGACGGCGCCCCGTGAGCCTGAGGCCGAGGAAGATCCCTATTCCGGAACGGCTTATGCCGCGGGCGATTTCGACCGCGAGACGGACCCATTCGCCGCCCCTCGTGCGAGCACGAGGGCGCCCGCTGCCCCGCCGCCCCAGCCTGCGGCCGCCGATCATGATGACTATTATTACGAGGATGAGCCGGCGGAACCGGGTTATGACGACACCGATTACGGCGAGGACCGGTTCGGCGAGTATGACGGCTATGATGCCGAGCCGCCGCGCCGCTCGCGCCGGCCGCTGATCATCGCCGCGATCGGGCTTGCCGTGGTTCTGGCTGGCGGTCTGGCGGCGCTGGCTCTGAAGGGCGGCAGTTCCGATACGAGCGCCGATGCACCGAAGGTGATTGTCGCGGATCAAGGGCCGACCAAAGTCCAGCCGGCCGCTCAGCCGGCTGCGGATGACGGCCAGCAGAACAAGTTGATCTTCGACCGCGCCAATCCCGATGCCGCGCCGCAGGAACAGTTGGTGCTGCCCGATGATGGCGCCGTCGATGCGCCGTCGTCGAATGAATCGGCGGCGAGCCGAGAGATTTCGCGCATCATTCTTCCCGGCGCGCCGGGCGACAATTCGTCGGCGCCCGCAACCCCCGATGCATCGGGGGCCGCTCCGGCCAGCGATGCACAGGGCGGCGACGACGCGGTGCCGCGCAAGGTGCGCACGGTCGTGATCAAGCCGGACGGGACGATCGTCTCCAGCCAGGCGACGGCAAAGGACGCTGCACCCGGCTCGGCCGATGTCGCCGCCGCGCCGGCAACGACCCTGGCTGCCCCGGCCGCATCCGATGCCGCCCCGGCGGCGGATACGGCGCCTGCGGCGGCGGAGCCTGTCGCTCCTGAGCCCGCGGCTCCCGAGCCGGCCGTCACCGCGCCGCTGCCCGCGGCCGAGCCGTCCGCGCCGCCCTCGTCGAAGGACACTTCGCAGATGGCCGCGCCGAAGCCGGCGCTTCGTCCGGCTCCCGCCGAAACAGTTCCGGCGGCGACCTCCGCTTCGGGTGCTGGCGGCTTCGTCGTGCAGGTTACATCGCAGCGCAGCCAGGATCAGGCGGCAACGGCCTATCGCGCCCTTCAGCGCAAATATCCCGAGATCCTCGGCAACCGCTCACCGGACATCGTCCGCGCCGATCTCGGCGCCAAGGGCATCTACTACCGCGCCCGCGTCGGCCCGATGGCGACGCGCGACGAGGCCATCACGCTCTGCGAGGCTCTCAAGGCCTCGGGCGGCGCGTGCATCGTCCAGAAGAACTGAGCGGCCGAAACCGCAGGCGGTTCGCCGTCCGCGGGATATAGCTGCGATCGGCGCCACTCTCTTTTCGGATGAACCGACCATGACGGCCAAGGCTTTCATTTCCGGCTGCGCCGGCACGGCGCTCACGAGCGACGAGATCGCGTTCTTCCGCGATGAGCAGCCCTGGGGCCTGATCCTGTTCAAGCGCAACATCGGCACGCCGGAGGCGGTGTGCGATCTCGTCGCTGCGTTCCGCGACGCGCTGGGCGATCCGGAGCGCCCCGTGCTGATCGACCAGGAGGGTGGGCGTGTCCAGCGCATCGGCCCGCCGACCTGGCCGGGCCGCCCGGCCGCGAAATATTCCGGCGATCTCTATGCGACTGACGAGGCGGCTGGCAGGCGCATGGCCTGGCTGCAGGCCCGGCTCATTGCGTCCGACCTCGCCGACCTTGGTATCAATGTCGACTGCGTGCCGGTGCTGGACGTCCTGACGCCGAAGACCCATGCGGCGATCGGAAACCGCGCCTTTTCCTCCGATCCGGACGCGGTAGCCACGCTCGGCCTCGCGGTAGCCGAAGGCCTGATGGCCGGCGGTGTGCTTCCGGTGATGAAGCATATGCCGGGTCACGGCCGTGCAACGCTCGACAGTCATCTGGCGCTGCCCGAGGTGGATGCGGCGCTTTCGACGCTCAAGCATTCGGACTTCGTCCCCTTCCGTGCTCTTGCCGAACTGCCGATGGGTATGACGGCCCATATCGTCTTCAAGGCCATCGACCCCGAACGGCCGGCGACGACGTCGAGCATTGTCGTCGAGGAGATCATTCGCGGCCATATCGGTTTTGACGGACTATTGATGAGCGATGATCTGTCGATGAAAGCGCTGGGCGGCGATTATTCGAGCCGCGCGGCGGCGGTGCTGGGCGCCGGCTGCGATATCGTCCTCCATTGCAACGGCCTGATGGACGAGATGCGGGCGGTTGCCGATGCCGTGCCGGCGCTTTCAGGCCGCTCAGCCGAGCGCGCCGCGGCGGCCCTCGCGATGCGAAAGCCTGCGCACCCTCTCGACCGCGAAGCCGCCGAGGCGGAATATGCGACCTTGGCGGAGCGGGCAGGTTGGCCGCCGACGAGCTGAACGGAAGGCTTCATGGCCGGAACGCGCGATCCAGGGGGCCTCATCGACGATTGGGAGCGCGCCGAGCGTCGGCCGCCACGCGTCGATGACGAGGCGCTGCATGTCGATGTCGACGGTTTCGAAGGGCCGCTCGACCTGCTGCTGGCGCTTGCCCGCACTCAGAAGGTCGACCTTGCCCGTATTTCCATCCTGGCGCTCGCCGACCAGTATCTCGCCTATATCGAGAAGCTGCGCGAGCTTCGGCTGGAACTCGCCGCTGACTATCTCGTCATGGCCGCATGGCTCGCTTATCTGAAATCGCGGCTATTGCTGCCCGCCCCGGCCTCGCCCGACGAGCCGAGCGGCGAGGAGATGGCGGCGGCGCTCGCCTTCCGCCTGCAACGGCTGGAGGCCATGCGTGATGCGGCGGCGCGCCTCGTCAATCGCGACCGGCTGGGGCGCGACGTCCATCCGCGCGGCGAGCCGGAGCCGATCGAGATCCAGTCCCGTACCGCCTTCACCGCCACGCTCTATGACCTGCTGATGGCCTATGCCGCACAGCGCCAGCGCCACATGATCTCGGTCGTGCATATGCGCCGCCGCCAGGTCTGGTCGCTGGCCGATGGCCGCGAGATCCTGACGCGGATGATCGGGCGGCTCGCCGAATGGACGCCCATGGAGGTGTTTCTCTCGCCCTATCTCGTGACGCCGGAAATGCGCGCCACCGTGCTCGCGTCATCCTTTGGCGCCAGCCTGGAGCTGGTGCGCGAGGGCAAGGTGCGGCTGCGGCAGGAAGGGGCCTTCGCGCCGCTTTATCTCCGCGATCCAGCCGGGGGGGGCACCGATGGCTGATGAGGCGGTCGTCACCTCGCTTGCCCCCGAGAGCCGCCGACTGGCGCTGCGCATGGTGGAGGCGTTGCTCTTCGCCAGCGACCAGCCTCTCGCCGCTGCCGATATCGGAGCGCGCCTGCCTGAAGGCAGCGACGTCGAGGCGCTGTTGTCCGAGCTGGAGCATGCCTATTCGGCCCGGGGCGTCAATCTGGTGCGTGTCGGCGGCAAATGGATGTTTCGCACAGCCTCCGACCTCTCCTTCCTGCTGAAGCGCGATTATGCCGAGACGAGGCGGCTGTCGCGCCCCGCGCTGGAGACGCTCGCGATCATCGCCTATCACCAGCCAGTGACGCGGGCCGAGATCGAGGAGGTGAGGGGCGTTTCCACCTCCAAGGGAACGATCGACGTTCTGATGGAACAGGGCTGGGTGCGCATGCGCGGCCGGCGCCGGACACCGGGCCGCCCGATCACCTATGGCACCACCGATTCGTTCCTCGTGCATTTCGGCCTCGACGCGATCGGCGATCTGCCCGGCCTCGACGAACTGAAAGGCGCCGGCCTCCTCGATGGTCGCATCCCACCCGGCTTTCAGGTGCCCGAGCCTCGCGACGGCGATGAACTCAGCGACGACGAGGACCCACTCGATCCCGGCGATCTTCTGCCTTCGGGATTGGACGAAGAGGGTTAGACTGATCTTCAGTGCAATTGCCGTCAGGCTTCGCGGCGGGGTTGACTTAGCACCGGTCCGCGGAGAAGTTCGGCGGCAAAATCGCATCCCCTGTCGACGGTGACGGCCATTCCCCCCGCGAATCGAAGCTCGTTCCTGTCGATCCTTGTCGCGGGAATTGTCTGCGGCTTCCTGGCGATCGTCCTGTCGATCAGTCTCGGCAGCCTCTTATTCACCGGCGAAATGCGTGGGTTCATTCCGTCCGCCATCGGCCTTTCGCTTTTCTCGACCGCTGTCATGGCAGCATTCTGCGCGCTCGGCAGTTCCATTCCGGGCGTCGTTACCATCAGCGAAGAGATACCGGTCGTCGCCCTGACGCTGGTCGTCGCGGCAACCTTTGCCGCGATCGCTCCTTCGCTCGGCCAGAACGCCCAATTCGCGACGCTGGTCGCCGCGATCGCCGTTGCCACGGTGGTGACCGGCTTGGCGACCTTTGCGCTCGGCTATTTCCGCTTCGCTGGGATCGTGCGCTTCATGCCTTATCCGGTGATTGCGGGCTTTCTCGCTGGGACCGGGTGGCTTATCGTGGTGGGCGGCGTGTCGCTCGCTGCTGGCGGTGATCTGAACTGGGAGCTGCTGGGCCGTTTACGCGAAGGCTCCGCAGCGCTTCAATTCGCGTTGACGGGCGGGCTGGTCGCGATCCTGATCCTCGCCGAGCGGCTGATCCGCAGTCCCTTCGTGGTGCCGGCGGTCCTGCTTGCCATCCTGCTGGTCTTCAACCTCGCCGTCTGGTGGGGTGGATACCGATATGGGGACTTACGAGCGGAGGGTTGGCTCATCCAGCTGCCGGAGACAGGCAATCTCTGGCCGCCGATCGGCGTCGGCGACTTGTCCATGATCGACTGGGGCGCGGTGGCTCGAGGCATGGTCAATTTGCCGATGGTCATCGTCATCACGGTGATGGCGTTGCTGATGAACACGACGGGAATCGAGCTTCACGCCAAGCGCGACATCGATCTGAACCGGGAAATGCGGGTCTATGGCGCCATGATCGCTCTCTCCGGCGCCGGTGGTGGCATTCCCGGCTATCCAGCGGTTTCCCTGACGGTCCTCGCAGACCAGCTCGGGGCCCGCAGCCGATGGGTAGGTCTTGTCGTCGCCGCGCTCGTGCTGGCGGCGCTGATGCTTGGCAGCTACATCCTTGATGCAGTTCCCGCGCTGCTTCTCGGCGGGGTTCTCGTCTGGATCGGCTGGGCGCTGATGCTCGAATGGCTGGTGCACTCGCGCACCCGCATCCCGATCTTCGAATATGGCGTTATCCTGCTGATCTTCCTGGTGATTGCGCTGGTCAGCTTCCCAGTTGGCATTTTGGTAGGACTCATCGCGGCTGTCGTCCTCTTTGCCTATGAATATGGACGTGTCGAGATCGTCCGCCACGAATGGACCGGCGCCGAATTCCGGGGCCGGCATGCTTCCGGGCCGCGCGAAGACATGCTCCGCCGGCACGGCGGATCGATCGTCATCGTCCGCCTGCAGGGGTTTTTGTTCTTTGGCACGGCCGACCGCCTGCGCAAGCGGTTCCAGGACCGCATGGCAGCACTGGAGGACGATGCCCGGCGCTTTCTGCTGCTGGACTTTCGCCGCGTACCGGCGATGGATTCTTCCGCCTTGATGAGTTTCGTCCGGCTGGCGCAGGTCGCTGAGTCGCGCGGATTCACGCTCGTCTTAAGCGGCGTTTCTTCGCGCATGCGCAAGGCGTTTATACAGGGCGGGATGACGGTCGGTGAAGACAGGCCCGTCCGGATCGAGCCGGATATGGAGCGGGGACTGCGCTGGTGCGAGGACACGCTGCTGTCGTCGCTGGGCAGCGTGCCAGACGCGGCGGGGTGGATGCTGGAGACCTGGCTCGATACATCCCTCGGCGAAACCGCATGGAAGCTCGCGCCCTATTGCTCGCGTCTGGAACTCGAGCCCGGCAGCCGGCTGATCGTCGAAGGCTCGGAATCCGACGACATGTTCTTCATCGAATCGGGCGCCGCGGTGGTCGAGACGATGGGCGACCATGGTGAGCCCGTGGCGCTCGCCACGGTCGGTGTCGGGGAGGCGGTGGGGGAGATGTCGTTCTATCTGCGCGGGCTGCGATCCGCATCGGTCGTTGTCACGCAGAGCATGGTTGTCTGGCGGTTCTCTCGGGCCGATCTGGACCGGCTGGCGATCGAGCGGTCGGAGATCGCGGTGGCGTTTCACCAGGCCATGGCTTCCGTGCTGTCGCGTCGCCTCTCCGCCACGAATGGCCTGGTGCGTTTCCTGGCCGACTAGGTTCCTCCATCCTACGTTGCGACCATATTTCGTTCGATTTTTTTGAGCCGCGCGGCTAAACGCACTGCCATGGCCAGCACGCAATCCTTCGAACGTACCGCCTGGGGCCGCCGTGGCACGGTCGGCGTCACGATCGCCGCGCGCCTCGATTTCGAGGGCATCGTCCATCACTATGGCGACGATATCTCGCTGAAGGGCATCGATCTTTCTATCGAGCCAGGCGAGATCGTGAGCCTGCTCGGGCGCTCGGGATGCGGCAAGACCACTTTGCTGCGCGTCGCTGCCGGGCTGGAGCGTCCGACCGGCGGGCGCGTCCTCGTCAATGGCCACGAACTGTCCGGCCCTTCGGGGCATGTGCCGCCGGAAAAGCGCGGCATAGGCCTGATGTTCCAGGATTTCGCGCTCTTTCCGCATATGACGATCTTGAAGAACGTCACCTATGGCCTCGCCGACATGCCAAGGGCCGAGGCCGAGCGGCAGGGCCATCATGCGCTCTCCCGCGTCGGACTCGAGGGTTTCGCCGGCGCCTATCCGCATGAGCTTTCCGGCGGCGAGCAGCAGCGCGTGGCGCTGGCAAGAGCCATCGCGCCGCGCCCCGGCGTGTTGCTGATGGACGAACCGTTCTCCGGCCTCGACAAGCGGCTGCGCGACCATGTGCGCGACGAGACGCTGGCGATCATCCGCGAGACGCGGGCGACCTGCATCATCGTGACGCACGACCCGGAAGAGGCGATGCGCATGAGCGACCGGATCGCTCTGATGCGCGAAGGGCGCCTGCTCCAGGTCGGCCCGGCTCGTGAGCTTTATGAGCAGCCGGTCGAGCTCTATGCGGCGCGATTCTTCTCCGAACTCAACGAATTCGATGGCATCGTCGCGGGCGGTAGCGTGGTGACGCCGCTAGGAGCGCTACCGGCCGGCAACCATGTCGAAGGCAGTCGCCTCACCGTCGCAGTTCGCCCGCAGGGGCTTCGCCTGGCAGAGAGTGGCATTCCCGGTCGCGTCGTCGCGCATCGTTTCCTGGGCGAAGTCGATCTGATCGATGTCGTCGTGGAGGGCCGCGACGCGCCGATCCGCATGCGCCTGCGCGGCGGAACCCCGACACGTCCCGGCGACAGCGTCGCCATCGCGGTCGATCCGCGCGATGTCCTCATATTTGATAAAGCCTTAGAATAGCCCTACATGCGGGAAAGGGTCGGTTGAAGTGCCGTGCCGGCTCTGCGATAGTCCGCGGCAACCGCTGAATTTGATAGTTCTGGAGATGGTTCGATGGGTTCTTTGAGCATCTGGCACTGGTTGATCGTGCTGGTGATCGTCCTGCTTCTTTTCGGCAAGGGAAAGATATCGGACGTCATGGGCGACATGGCCAAGGGCGTGAAGAGCTTCAAGAAGGGCCTCGCCGACGACGACGAGACGCCGGTGAAGCCCGCGGGCACGACCATCGATCACAAGACCCCCGAGGTCGTCGTGACCGAAGAGAAGACGCGCGCCAGCTGAGGCTTCAACGGGAGCCGGGCTGAGGGTCGGGTCGCTGCCTCCGGGCGGCGCGCCTCTTTCTGCCGGCCGGCGGTGATCGATGTTTGATATCGGTTGGTCCGAGATACTGGTCATCGTCGTGGTGGCTATCGTGGTGGTGGGTCCCAAGGATCTGCCGCCCATGCTTCGCGCTGCCGGTCGCATGATGGGCAAGATGCGCCGTACCGCGGGCGAGTTCCAGAGCCAGTTCAACGAGGCTCTGCGCGAGGCGGAGCTGGACGGGGTCAAGGAATCGCTGGACGAACTCCGCGGCCTGAACCCGATGAACGCCATCAAGAAGCAGCTCGACCCGATCCAGGCGGCGCTCGCGAATCCGGAGCCGATTGCCAAGCCGGCACCTGAGCCGCTTCCCCCAGCCATGGGACAGGATGCGCGGCCCGCCACCGACGCGGATATCGAGCCAGCGGCGCCGCCGCCCGCGCTGCCGGACCAGAGCGCCGCACCGGCCGCCCTTACCCCGGCGGCTGCCGCACTTCCCGTGGTCGCGGCGTCCGAATCGGTGCTGAAGCGCACGCGCAAACCGAAGGCGGAAGTCGCTTCCGGCGACGAGCCGGCCGCGAAGCCCGCCCCGCGGCCCCGCAAGCCCAAGGCCGAACTGGCGGAAGGCGAGCTTGCTCCGGCGAAGAAGCCGCGCGCCCTCAAGGCCCAGCCTGTCGTTGCCGCCGAGGTTCCGGCTGTCGCGGAAACGCCACCAGCAGCGCCTGCGCCGCAGGGAACGACTGAAGCCAAGACGACGCCGGAAGAGCGAAGCGCATGAGCGACAAACCCAGCGTCGAAGACGAGGTCGAAGCCTCCCGCATGCCGCTGATCGATCATCTGATCGAACTGCGCACGCGGCTGATCTGGGCGCTCGGCGCGATCCTGGTCGCGTTCCTCGTCTGCTTCTATTTCGCCGGCACGATCTACAACATCCTCGTCATTCCTTATGAGTGGGCCGTCGGCCCGACGCAGGACGTGAAGCTGATCTATACGGCGCCGCAGGAATATTTCCTGACGCAGATGAAGCTGGCGCTGTTCGGCGCCGTGTTCATCGCCTTTCCGGTGATCGCCTCGCAGATCTACAAATTCGCCGCGCCCGGCCTCTACAAGCACGAGCGCAACGCCTTCGTGCCCTATTTGATCGCGACGCCGGTTCTGTTCTGCATTGGCGCGGCGCTCGTCTATTTCCTGATCCTGCCGATGGCGCTGCACTTCTTCCTGTCGTTCCAGCAGACCGGCGGCGACGGCAAGGCTTCGATCGAGGCGCTGTTCAAGGTCAATGAATATCTCGGCCTGATCATGACGCTGATCCTGGCCTTCGGGACGGTGTTCCAGCTTCCCGTGATCCTGACGCTGCTCGGCCGCGCCGGCATCATCACCTCCGACATGCTGAAGTCGAAGCGTCGCTACGCGATCGTCATCGCCTTCATCATCGCTGCCGTGCTGACGCCGCCCGACATGATCAGCCAGATCTCGCTCGCCGTCCCCGCGATGCTGCTCTACGAGATTTCCATCATTTCCGTCCGCATGGTCGAGAAAAAGAAGGCCAAGGTCGCGGCGGAGAAGGAAGCCGAAGAGAGCAAGGACGTGACGGAGTAGGGGGCTCTCATCTTGAACCCTCCCCCTGAGGGAGGGTCAAAACCGCGAAGCGGTTTTGGGGAGGGGTCGCTTTCGTTGAGGGAGAAAAGCACGCTTCGGCTTTGCCGAAGCTAGCCCCTCCCCGAAAACGCGAGAGCGTTTTCAACCCTCCCTCAAGGGGAGGGTTGAAGATCGGGGCGGTTCCGGCGGCTGCCTTCCCCGCCTTCACGGTTGATCCTTCCGCCTTTCGCCACTATCGCTCTTCCGGCCACCCGGACCGAAAGACGAAGACCCGATCATGCTCGACATTAAATGGATCCGCGAGAACCCCGCCGCGTTCGACCGCGCACTGTCGCATCGTGGCGCGCCGCCTTCGGCGGAAGTGATCCTCGGCCTCGACGAAGAGCGCCGCGCCCATGTCCAGAAGGTGCAGGCGGCGCAGGAGCGGCGGAACTCGGCGTCCAAGGAAATCGGCAAGGCCAAGGGCGCCAAGGACGAGGAAACCGCCGCGCGGCTGATGGCCGAAGTTGGCGAGATCAAGGAGTTCCTCTCCCACGCCGAGGAGAAGGAGCGCGAACTCGACAAAGCGCTGAACGACCTTCTGGCGACGATCCCCAATGTTCCGCTCGACGACGTCCCGATCGGCCGCGACGAGCACGACAATGTCGAGAAGCTGATCTCCGGCCAGAAGCGGCCTTACGATTTCGAGCCGAAAGAGCATTTCGAGATCGGTGTCGCGACGAAGCTGATGGATTTCGAGACGGCGGCGAAGATATCCGGCAGCCGCTTCGTCGTGCTCAAGGGCCAATTGGCGCGGATGGAACGAGCGCTCGGCCAGTTCATGCTCGACCTGCATACGGGCGAGCATGGATACACAGAGGTCCAGCCGCCGCTCTTGGTGCGCGACGACGCGCTCTACGGCACGGGCCAGTTGCCGAAGTTCAGACAAGACCTATTTTCTGCCTTCACCCCGATCGATGATGATCTGCTGTTCGACAATTTGTCGGCGGACTCCAGGGCCAATCCTGAGCCGATCACACGATTGGCTCTTGCAAAGCTGGCCGGCAAGGCGGGCGACGAGCAAGGGAGTCTTGGCAGCCCTTCTCTGCCGATGGATGATTTCGTCAAGCTCAGGGAGCAGTTGCCCATTGGCTCTCGTTGGCTCATCCCCACCGCCGAAGTCCCCCTGACCAACCTAGTCCGCGAATCCATCCTCGACGAGAAGGAACTCCCCCTGCGCTTCACAGCGCTGACGCCGTGCTTCCGTTCGGAGGCTGGCTCCGCCGGGCGCGATACGCGCGGCATGCTGCGGCAGCATCAATTCGACAAGGTCGAGTTGGTCTCGATCACCACGCCGGAGACATCTGTCGGCGAGCATGAGCGCATGCTGGGTTGCGCCGAGGAAGTGCTGAAGCGGCTCGACCTGCATTACCGCGTGGTGACGCTCTGCACGGGCGACATGGGCTTCGGCGCGCAGAAGACCTACGACATTGAGGTCTGGCTGCCGGGCCAGAAGGCTTATCGCGAGATTTCGTCGGTGTCGGTCTGCGGCGATTTCCAGGCCCGCCGGATGGAGGCGCGCTACCGCCCCAGCGAGGGCAAGGGCACGCGCTTCGTCCATACGCTGAACGGCTCGGGCACGGCGGTCGGACGCTGCCTGATCGCGGTGATGGAGACCTACCAGAACGAAGACGGCAGCGTCACGGTCCCGTCGGCGCTGAAGCCCTATATGGGCGGGCTGGAGAAGGTCTCCGCTTCCTGAGCCCTCCCCTTGAGGGAGGGACGAAGGCGCGAAGCGGCTTCGGGGAGGGGCTAGCTGCGGCAAAGCCGAAGCTAGCTTCTTTCCCCAACGAAGCGACCCCTCCCCAAAACCGCTCTCGCGGTTTTGACCCTCCCTCAGGGGAGGGTTCAGATCGCGCCCCGAATGATACCGAATGAAGGACCCCTCCCATGCGCATCCTGATCACCAATGACGACGGCATTCACGCGCCGGGCCTGCAGGTCCTGGAACGCATCGCCCGCACGCTGTCGGACGATGTCTATGTCGTGGCGCCCGAAACCGATCAGTCGGGGCTGGCACATTCGCTGACGCTGAACGAGCCGCTGCGCCTGCGCGAGATCGACGAGCGCCATTTCGCCGTGCGCGGCACGCCAACGGACTGCGTGATCATGGCCGTGCACAAGGTGCTGGGCGGCAAGCCGGATGTTGTCCTTTCCGGCGTCAATTCCGGCCAGAACGCGGCCGACGATGTCACCTATTCGGGAACGGTCGCGGCGGCGATCGAGGGTACGCTGCTCGGCATCCGCTCGATCGCGCTCAGCCAGACCTTCGCCTATGCCGACGCCAAGCGCGTCATTCCCTGGGAAACGGCGGAGCAGCATGCGCCGGCGATTCTCGAAAAGCTGATCGGTATCGAACCGAAGCGCGGCGTTCTCTACAACATCAACTTCCCGAACCGCGCCCCCGGCGACGTCACGGGCGTCGAAGTCACGGCGCAGGGCATGGTCAGCCACGGCCTGTCGATCGACGAGCGCCATGATGGCCGCGGCAATCCCTATTTCTGGCTGCGCCACCAGCGCGTCGTCGAAACCCATGCCGAGGGAACGGATATTCACGCCATCGGCGAGGGCGCGATCTCGGTGACGCCGCTTCGTCTCGACATGACCGCCTATGACGAGGCGCACGGCCTGCGTGCGCTCTTCGGTTGAGGGGCTAACCACGCGTTTACCAGGATGGGTGCATGACTGCGCTTCGTAAGGCGAGGGCGCGTAGCGTATGGCACTCGGAGCGGTTCGGATTACGGGATTCCTGCGCGGCGTGGCCGGGCTGTCCCGTCAGGAATATAGCGAAGAGCCAAGGCATGAGCCGGGCTTGCTCGAGCCGGGCGTGCGCATCGAGAGGGCGCCACGAGCGGCCGAGCCGGCGCCTAACATGCGCGCGCCGAAGGTTCCCTTCCCGATCGAAGCCGATAATGGCGAGATGATTCCGATCGCGGAGTTCCTTTTGAAGGCGCGCCAGATCGGCATCACCGATCGCCGCATCCTGGCCGCCATCGAATCCGTGCCGCGCCCGATCTTCCTCGACGGAGACGCCCGCTTCGGCCCGCTCTATGCCGAGCGCCCGCAGCCGATCGCCTGCGGCCAGCTGACGACCCCGCCGCTGGTCATCGCGCGGCTGCTGATGGCGCTGGGAGCCGGGGAGGGCGACCGCGTGCTGGAGATCGGTACGGGCACTGGCTATCTCTCGGCGGTGCTGTCGCGGCTGTCGCGCCGCGTCTATACGCTCGATCGCTTTCGCACGCTGGTGACCGCGGCGCAGTCGCGCTTCGCCTCGCTGCGCATCGAGAACGTCACCTCCATCTTCGCCGACGGCACGGCGGGTTGGCCCGACAAATCGCCTTTCGACCGCATCGTCGCCACCGCTTCGGCGCCGAGCGTGCCGCCGGCCTTCGTCGAGCAGCTTTCGACGACCGGGGTTCTGATCATGCCGATCGGACCTGCGGACGGCATTCAGAGGCTGACGCGCTTCGAGCGGATCGACCGGCAATTGGTGGCGACGCCGATTTGCGATGTGCGGCTGTTGCCGTTCATCGCGGGCAGGGCGCAGCGGCTCTGATCGTCGGTTCCTTAGCCGAAAAAGCCGTACCCCCGCCGCCGAAATGTCCCGATCCCTGCGAGATCATTTGCAAATCCGCCGGCCACTGCACCGCGTTTAAGCGTTTATAAACGTTACTGCTGTCTATTCGTGAGCATTGGTGATGTGGCGTCGCGAGTGACATAGATGCGTAACAGCGTTCTTTCTCTTCGGACCCGGACTCTCAGTCAGGTAGCTGCGGTCTCCCTGATGGCGGGGCTCCTGGCAGCTTGCGGCAGCGATACGTCGAAGTTCGGTATTCCGATGTTCACCGGAAGTACCACGAACCAGAAGGCGATCATCGGCGGCGACCAGCCCATGCCGCCGCAGCCCGCGGCCTATACCCCTCCCGTCCAGCGCTCCGATCTGCCTCCGCCTGCCCCGCAGCCCATGCTGCCCGGCACCTCGGCTTCGGCGGCTGCCTCGGCAGGATCGGCAGCCGTCGCCTCAGTGGCTTCCCATGCGGCGGCGAATGGCAAGGGCGCCTGGACGACAGCCGGCGCCACGGTCGTGACGCTCGGTCAGGGCGAAACGCTCTCCTCGCTTTCCCGTCGCTATGGCGTTCCGGTCAAGGAACTCGCCAAGGCCAACGGCATCTCCGACCCCTCGCAGGTCGTCTCCGGCATGCGCATCTCGATCCCGACCTATGGTGTCGCGGGTGGAGAGGCGAAGTCGGCGACCGAGCCGAAGCTGGCATCCGCGCCAGCCGCTGGCGAGGCGGGCGCGCTCGGATCGCTGCATGTCGTGACGGCGGGCCAGACGCTCTCCTCGATCGCTCGCCTCTACAATGTCACCCCGACCGAACTGGCCGCGGCGAACGACATGTCGTCGAGCAATCAGCTCCGCGCCGGTCAGAAGATCAAGATCCCCGGCCATTCCCAGAATACGCCGGTCGCCACGCTGCCCGATCCGGCACGGCGCGAGGATCAGGCGAAGGGCGAGGAAGCCGGCAAGGACAAGCTGGCGGCCGGCCAGGCCGCGGCTCCCGGCGGCGCAACGTCGCCCGAGACAACCGCTTCGATCGCTCCATCGGGCGCTGCGGACGCCGCCAAGGAAATGTCGGGTGCCCCCGACAAGCCGCAGGCGGCTGCCTATGCGCCGGCGGATGGCGGTACGGCCGACGCAGCCGTTGCGGATGCCGGTTCGACGAATGGCACGACGTTCCGCTGGCCGGTTCGTGGCCGCATCATCGGGTCGTTTGGCGCCTCGCCGACCGGCGAGAAGAATGACGGCATCAATCTCGCGGTTCCGGAAGGCACCTCGATCAAAGCGGTCGAAGCCGGCACGGTCATCTATGCGGGCAACGAGCTCGAAGGTTATGGCCAGCTGGTGCTGATCCGCCATGCCGATGGCTGGGTCTCGGCCTATGCCCATAACAGCCAGATCCTGGTCAAGCGCGGCGACACGGTCCGCCGCGGCCAGATCATCTCGCGCGCCGGTGCCACGGGCTCGGTCAGTGCCCCGCAGCTGCATTTCGAGCTGCGCAAGGGCTCGAAGCCGGTCAACCCGCTGGATTATCTCCAGACCTGATCTTCCTTGAGCCCTCCCCTTGAGGGAGGGCCGAAGGCGCGAAGCGGCTTCGGGGAGGGGCTAGCGTCTGCAGAGCCGAAGCGTTCTCCTCTTCCCGACGAAGCGACCCTTCCCCAAAACCGCTTGCGCGGTTTTGGCCCTCCCTCAAGGGGAGGGCTCAAGCGGAGGTTACGATCCGCCGCTCCCCCGCGATCACCGCCCCAACGCCACTCCCAACCTGCCGGCGAGATCCAGAATGAATTGCCAGGCGACGCGGCCCGAGCGAGCGCCGCGCGTCGTCGACCATTCCAGCGCCTCGGCATCCAGTTGCGCCGCGTCCATCTTCAGGCCGAAATGATCAGCATAGCCATGGACCATGGCGAGATAGTCGTCCTGGCTGCATTTGTGGAAGCCGAGCCAAAGGCCGAAGCGGTCTGACAGCGACACCTTCTCCTCGACCGCCTCATGCGGGTTGATCGCCGTCGAGCGCTCATTCTCCATCATATCGCGCGGCAGCAGATGCCGCCGGTTCGATGTCGCATAGAAGACGATGTTCTCGGGCCTTCCTTCGACGCCGCCGTCCAGAGCCGCCTTCAGCGACTTGTAGGACGTATCGTCATTGTCGAAGGAGAGATCGTCGCAAAACAGGATGAAGCGGCGATCGAGGTCGCGCAGCTTGACCATCAGTTCCGGCAGGCTGTCGATATCCTCGCGGTGGATTTCGACGAGCTTCAGCGGATGGCCGCCGGGCAGGGTGGCTGGGTCCAGATTGATATGGGCATGCGCCGCCTTGACGAGCGAGCTCTTGCCCATGCCGCGCGCGCCCCAGAGCAGGACGTTGTTGGCGGGCAGCCCGCGCGCGAAGCGCTCGGTATTATCGTTCAGGATGTCGCGGACGCGGTCGATGCCCTTCAGCAGCACCATGTCGACACGGTTGACCTTCTTGACGGGCTGCAGCGTGCCGCTCGCGGCATGCCAGACGAACGCGTCGGCGGCATCGACGTCGAGCGGCGGGCGGGCCGGCGGAACGGCGCGCTCGATCAGGGCGATCAGGCGGTCGAGCCTTTCGGCGAGCGGCGTCAGGTCCGGTTCGGCGGGCATCGGGACGTTCCTCTTGGCGAATGCGAAGGCGAGGTGGGGTCCTGCGGTATCATGCGCGACACGGCATTTGCAAAGGGTGATGGCGCCGCTATAGTCCGCGCCGTTTCGCAGGCCGCTGTCTCGCCCTATGTGAGGACCGGCGCCAGTCGATGCGCTTAGTCATTCGTCCCTCGGGTCGGACATTCATAGGGAAGCCAGATGTTCATTACGGAAGCCTTTGCCCAGACCGCGGCCGCGGGTTCGCCCGGCGGCATGGACATGATCATTCAGTTCGTGCCGTTCATCTTCGTCTTCGCGATCATGTGGTTCCTCATGATCCGTCCGCAGCGCCAGAAGGCGAAGCAGCATCAGGAGATGATCAAGAACGTGCGTCGCGGTGACACCATCGTCATGACCGGTGGCCTGATCGGCAAGATTGCGAAGGTCGTCGACGACAGCGAGCTTCTGCTTGAAGTCGGCGAGAACGTCCGTGTCCGCGTCTCCCGCGGTTCCATTGCCGATGTTCGCGCCAAGGGCGAACCGGTCAAGGAAGGCGAATAATCCTTCTCCCCAACACGGCCGGTTAAACGGCCGGACCTACGGAAGCGGTTTCCATGCTCCATTTCACGCGCTGGAAGATGGTGTTGATCCTGGGCACAGTGCTCATCGGGATCCTCCTCGCGGTGCCCAATCTGTTCTCCAAGGAAACCGTCGATTCCTGGCCGAGTTGGGTGCCCAAGCGCCAGCTCGTCCTCGGCCTCGACCTTCAGGGCGGCTCCTATCTGCTGTATCAGGTCGACCGGCAGGACTATGTGCAGAAGCGCCTGCGCACGCTCGTCGGCGAAATCCGCAAGGTGATGCTGGAAGAGCCGCGCATCGGCTATTCGGGTCTCGGCGTACAAGGGCAGGGGGTGCAGCTGCGCATCCGCGACGTCTCCCAGCTCGATCTCGTCCGCAAGCGCCTGGAGCCGCTCCGCAATCCGCTGAGCAATTCGATCCTGAGCGGTGTCGCCGTCAACGAGTTCGACCTGACCGTCGGTAGCGACGGCCTTGTCCAGATGAACTATTCGGAGGCGGGCCTTGCGCAGCGCATCCGCCAGATCGTCGATCAGTCGATCGAGGTCATCGCCCGCCGCATCGACCAGCTTGGCACGGTCGAGCCGTCAATCCAGCGCCAGGGCGAAGACCGCATCCTCGTCGAGGCTCCCGGTCTCGGCGATCCCGAGCGCTTGAAATCGCTCGTCGGCCAGACGGCACAGCTCACCTTCCACCTGGTCGATTCGAGCGTGGCTCCAGGTCAGAGCGCCGATCAGGCGCGCAAGCCTGGGACGATTCTCGTGCCCTCCAACGAGCCGGGCGGTCCGACCTATGTGCTGGAGGAGTCGCCGCTTCTGACCGGCGAGGACCTGACCGACGCTCAGGCCTCATTCGACCAGCGCTCCAACGAGCCGACGGTGTCGTTCCGCCTGACGACGGGCGGTGCACGCACCTTCGGCGACGTGACGCAGAAGAACGTCAACCGCGCCTTCGCCATCGTCCTCGATGACAAGGTGATCTCCGCGCCGGTCATCCGCGAGCCGATCCTTGGCGGCTCCGGCCAGATCAGCGGCAGCTTCACGATCCAGACAGCGAACGATCTCGCCATCCTGCTCCGCGCCGGCTCGCTGCCAGCCAAGCTGACCATCGTTGAGGAGCGCAATATCGGACCCGGCCTCGGCGCCGATTCGATCCGCGCCGGCAAGATCGCCTCGATCATCGCCACCGCGGCGGTCTGCGCCTTCATGGTGGCGACCTATGGCGTGCTCGGCTGGATCGCCAACATTGCCGTGCTCGTCAACGTCATCCTGATCTTCGCGATCGTAACATTGCTCGGCGCGACTTTGTCGTTGCCCGGCATCGCCGGCGTGATCATCACGGTGGGTACCGCCGTCGATTCGAACGTGCTGATCTATGAACGCATCCGCGAGGAGTTCCGACAGGGACGCTCCGCGATCGCCGCCATCGATGCGGGCTTCCACCGAGCACTCGGCACCATTCTCGATGCCAACGTCACGACGCTCATAGCGGCCCTGGTGCTGTTCTATCTGGGCTCCGGCCCGATCCGCGGCTTCGCGGTGACGCACGCCATCGGCGTCGCGACCACCATCTTCACCGCCTTCACCTTCACGCGACTTCTGGTCGCGATGTGGGTGCGCTGGCGCCGTCCGACCACGATCTCGCTCTGAGCGCGGCAAGAAGGACTTAAGACATGCGCCATCTTCGCCTCGTTCCAGACAATACCAAGATCCCGTTCATGCGCATGCGGCGCTGGACGTTCCCGATTGCCGCGCTCTTGTCGCTCGCCTCGATCGTGCTGTTCATCGTCGTCGGGCCGAATTACGGCATCGACTTCCTGGGCGGCACGGTCATCGAGATCCAGACCAAGGAGCAGCATCCCGACCTGACCGCGCTGCGCAGCAAGCTGAATGCCCTCGACCTCGGCGACGTTCAGGTGCAGACGATCGGCGACGACAACTCGATCCTGATCCGCGTCGGCCAGCAAGCCGGCGGCGAGACGGCGCAGCAGGAAGCGATCGGCAAGGTCCGCGCCGCCCTCGCCGACCAGGCCGAGTTCCGCCGGACCGAGATCGTCGGTCCGCGCGTCTCAGGCGAACTCGCCTGGAACGGCGCCCTCGCCATGATCGTCACCTTCCTGGCGATCGCGATCTATGTGTGGTTCCGCTTCGAGTGGCAGTTTGCGGTCGGCAGTATCATTTCGGCCGCCAATGTCGTGATCATGACCTTCGGCTTCTATGTGGTGACGCAGCACGAATTCAATCTGACGTCGCTCGCCGCGATCCTGACCACGGTCGGCTATTCGCTGAACGACACGGTCGTGGTCTATGATCGAATCCGCGAGACGCTGCGCAAATACAAGAAGATCCCTCTGGGCGATCTGATCGACCGCGCCATCAACGACATGCTTGGCCGTACCGTGATCACGACGATGACGACGCTCATCGCGTTGTTCTCGCTCTACATTTTCGGCGGCGAGGTCATCCGGGCGTTCACGCTGGCCATGATCTTCGGCGTCTGCGCGGCGATCTTCTCGTCGATCTGCGTCGCTGCACCCGTGCTGATTTACTTCAAGCTCCGGCCCGACCAGATGGACGACAAGCCGGAAGAGGATCCGTCCAAGTCGGCAGCCAACGCCATGGCCAAGCAGACTGGCAAGGGCGCGCAGAAGGCCTAACGCAGCGATGGCTCTGTTCCAGCGGCCGCCGCCGCTCGTCGTTCGCGATCAGCACCTGCCGCGGCAGGTACCGATCGAGGCTTATGGCGATTTCGGCTTCCGCTTTGAGGGAATGACGCATTCCGGCTCGTTGCTCTGCCTGCCGAGCGGCATTCACGGCTGGCAGGTGGAGCAGCCCGCCGAGATCGACTCGGAGGCCCTGGCGTCGATCCTGGATCAGGCATCGGCGATCGATGTCCTGATCATCGGGACGGGCCGTGATATCGCGCCGTTTCCCCCGGCGCTCCGAGCGGCGTTGCGCGAGGCCGGTATCGGGCTCGAGGTGATGGGAACCGTGCCGGCAATCCGCACCTACAACATCCTCCTCGCCGAAGGGCGGCCCGTCGCCGCGGCCCTGATCGCGATCACCTGACCGGAGGCCGGCATGGACGTATTCGCCCATTGTGCCGCCGAAGTCCGCCAGCATGACCGCGAGCGTTTCCTCGCCGATCTGTTCGCGCCAGAGGCGCCACGGCGGCATCTGTTCGCGCTTCATGCCTTCAATCTGGAAATCGCGCGCGTGCGCGAACTGGTTTCCGAGCCGATGCCTGGGGAGATCCGCCTGCAATGGTGGCGCGATCTCCTGACCGGCCAGGCGACGGGCGATGCTGCCGGCCATCCTGTCGCCGCGGCGGTCCTGGAGACATTGTCGTTGAACGGATTGCCGGCCGACGCACTGGACCGGCTGATCGAGGCGCGAATCTTCGATCTCTACAATGATCCGATGCCGAGCCTCGCCGATCTGGAGGGCTATGCCGGCGAGACGAGTTCGGTACTCGTCCAGTATGGCGCGATGATCCTCGCCGGAGGTCGCGATCCCGGCACGGCCGACGCGGCCGGTCATTCCGGCGTGGCGCTCGCCATCACCGGATTGCTGCGCGCACTGCCGATCCACGCCCGCCGCCGCCAGCTCTATCTCCCGGCCGATCTCCTGCAGGCCGAGGGAGTCGTGAGCGAAGACATCTTCGCTGGCCGCACCACACCGGAATTGTTGCGGCTGCTGAAAACGATGCGCGATATCGCCCAGGACCATCTGGGCCGTGCCCGCGCCGCGCTCGCATCCGCCGAAACAGCCGTGTTGCCCGCCTTCCTGCCGCTAGCGCTGGTCGAGCCGGTGCTGGCAAGGATGGAACGCCCTGACTATGCGCCGCTTGCCACAACGGTGGATCTGGCACCCTGGCGCAGCCAATGGATGCTCTGGCGTGCCGCGCGGCGCGGAAGGGTTTAGGCGCTGGCCGCCGCGCCGTGATGCGTCAACTCGTCGATCCGGTGCGCATGCTGGACGGCGTGCTTGGCCGCTTCGTTCTGGTTGAACATTTCCAGCTTGTCCGTGTCATCATCAGCGACCGGCGTCAGCGCCTCGTCCATATATTCCTTGCGCTTCGGGTCGGCCTCAATGGCGCGACGCTGGCGCTCGAGCTTCCAGAGAAGGAAGACCAGCTTCGACGTCTTGGCGACGAGGTTCCACGCCTCGCGCGGATAAAACTTCCAGGCCGGCTCGATCGCCATGCCCGGTCGGCGGTCGAAGCGGTTGCGGAACCGGATCACGCCGCCCTGCAGCGGATGGACGTTTTCGATCGAAACCGACGTTGAGAACCAGATCAGCAGCTTGGCGATGCTCTTGGTGCGCACACCCGTCGCCGCCGCGCGCTTCAGCACGGTGAGCATGTGTTCTGGCGTATAGAACAGCGACCACGCCTCGCGGTAGATGTCCTCCCACTCCGTCTGGCTCATCTTCGGATGGGCTGTGACGGCGTGTTCAAGGTCGTATTTGTTCAGATCGCCATCCATCGCCACGCCCTTGCGGAACAGGCCCTGGTGGTCCTCGGAACCGGGCAGGGGAGTGAGGAAGAAAAACTCCAGGATATCGAGCGGCAATTCGCGCTGCACGATCTGGATGTCGCGGCGAATGCTCTCGGCCGTATCGGCCGGGAAGCCGAGAATATAGCCGGCATAGGTGATGATGCCCTGGCCCTTCCAGGCGAGCAGCATGGAGCGATATTCCGTGATCTTGTTCTGGCGCTTCTTGGCACCCATCAGATTGTCGGGATTGATGTTCTCCAGCCCGATGAAGACACGGCTGACCCCGGCGCGCTTGCACTTCTCGATGAAGTTCGGAATCTTGTGGCAGAGCGTGTCGACCTGCACCATGAGGCCGATCCACAGCCCCTCGCGTTCGCGCATCTCGATGATGCGGTCCAGGATGATCTCCCAGTCGCGATTGCGGGCGAAATTATCGTCTGTGATGAAGTAGTTGTGGATGCCCTGCGCAAGGTTCTCGCGGATCAGCTTCTCCACATCGTCCGGCGATCGGCGGCGCGACTTGCGCCCCTGCACGTTGATGATGGTGCAGAACGAGCATTGGAACGGACAGCCGCGGCCGGCATCGAAGCTGGTGTTGCCGCCGAGCGTCTTGGTCACGTAGCTCGCCGGCAGGAACGGCGGCGGGGTGCCCTCGATGCTCGGCAGGTCGTTCATGTAATTGTAGAGCGGCTTCAGCGTGCCATTGGCGGCGTCGATCAGCACCTGGTCGAGCCGATCTTCCGCTTCGCCGGCGAACAGGCTGATGCCGAGATCGAGCGCCTGCTGCAGGTCGACATGCAGGTCCGGCAGCATGGCGAGACAGCCGGAAACATGGAAACCGCCCATCGCCACCGGAATGCCGGCGTCGCGGAAGGGCTTCGCTAGATCGAGCGAGTGTGGATACTGGTTCGATTGAACGCCGACAAGGCCGATCAGGCCGAAATTGCCGTTCTTGCGAAAGCTCGCGACGATCGCTGGAACGTCGACGCGCGTATTGGTCTCGTCGATCGCAACGATCTCGATCTCGACGTTCTCGCCCAGCACGCGGCGCGCGTTCGAGTCGAGGGCCAATCCGAACAGGCTGGCGAGCGAGTTCGATGGGATCATCGATCGAAACCAGCGGATGACGTAGCCGTCGTCGTCGTAGTGGGAAGGCTTGATGAGCACCAGCTTGAAGATGCGGCTCATCGGATCACCGGTTTCGTGGGGCTCATGCGACCCTCCAACGGGGGCGCCGCAGCGGCTACCCGTTATCCACAATCTAGGCAATGCAGCAGCATTCGGCAACCGCGCGCGGCAGAAACGGCGCAGCACGGCGACGAATCGAGAGAAGGCTTCGGAGAATCGTTAGACCTATGAAGGGTGCCGAACGAATTAGTCGACCGTATGACAGGCTGATCCGCAAGACGTATCCGTCGCCGGTGAAACAAGCCTGGAGCGAATCAAGTTCGGGAATCGTCTCTGCAGTTCGATGACGGCTTCTTTGGTGTGAGCGACGAATAACGTCTCGTTTCGTCTTCGCGCTCACAAAGCATCAGGACGAGGGTCGGGCCGCGGGCTTTATTCCGCAGCTTGTGCAACGGCCTCGGCGAGCCATTGCGCGGCGTCGGCGCGGGCACGCCCTGTCAACGCCCGCTTCTTCGCCAGCGTCTTCTCGGCGCCGCGCAGTCGCTGGCCCGGTACCTTCGGCACATCCACCGGCGGGAACAGCCCAAAATTGACGTTCATCGGCTGGAAAGACCGCGTCGGCCCATCCTCGGCGACAAGATGGCCGCCGGTGATATGTCCCAGCAGGGCGCCGAAGGCGGTCGTGGCCGGCGGCGGGGACAGCGCTTCGCCGAGGCGCTCGGCGACGGCGAAGCGGCCGGCGAGAAGACCGATCGACGCCGATTCGACATAGCCCTCGCAACCCGTGATCTGCCCGGCAAAGCGCAGCCTCGGCATCGCCTTGAGGCGAAGCGTCGGGTCGAGCAGCTTGGGCGAGTTCAGGAAGGTATTGCGGTGCAATCCGCCGAGCCGGGCGAATTCTGCGTTCTGCAGCCCCGGAATCATGCGCAGGACCGCCGTCTGGGCGGCATATTTCAGCTTGGTCTGGAAGCCGACGATATTATAGAGCGTGCCCAGCGCATTATCCTGGCGCAACTGGACGATTGCATAGGCCTTGACTGTCGGGTTGTTCGGATTGGTGAGGCCGACCGGCTTCATCGGGCCATAGCGCAGTGTCTCGCGGCCGCGCGCCGCCATGATCTCGATCGGCAGGCAGCCGTCGAAATAGGGCGTGTTCGCTTCCCATTCCTTGAACTCGGTCTTGTCGCCTGCGATCAGCGCGTCGACGAAGGCGTTGTACTCGTCTTCCGTCATCGGGCAGTTCAGATAGTCGGCGCCCGTGCCGCCCGGACCCGGCTTGTCATAGCGCGACTGGAACCAGGCGATGGATCGATCGATCGAATCGAAATGCACGATCGGAGCGATCGCATCGAAGAAGGCGAGCGAATCCTCGCCCGTGACGCCGCGGATGGCCTCGGCGAGCGCAGCGGACGTCAGCGGCCCCGTGGCGACGATGACATTGTCCCAATCCTCGGGCGGAAGGCCGGCGACTTCGTCGCGGTCGATCGTTACCAGAGGATGGCTTTCCAGCGCGGCGGTGACGGCCTGAGAGAAGCCTTCGCGGTCGACGGCGAGAGCGCCGCCCGCCGGCACCTGATGCGTATCGCCCATCTTCATGATGAGCGAATCCGCCATGCGCATCTCGGCATGCAGCAGGCCGACAGCATTGGCCTCGGCATCGTCGGAGCGGAATGAGTTTGAGCAGACGAGTTCGGCGAGGCCGTCCGTCTTGTGCGCGTCGGTGCCGCGAACGGGCCGCATCTCGTGCAGGACAACGGGAACGCCACGGCGGGCGATCTGCCAGGCGGCTTCGGAACCGGCGAGACCGCCGCCGACGATATGGATCGGTTTCATCATGGCGCGGACATTATGGCGCGCGCGGCGCATCGGCAACGGTGTACCGAAAGCCCAAAAAAGAAAACGCCCGTCGGGGAGGAGGTCGACGGGCGTTCTCTTGAGTGGCGGTCAGCGAGGGAGGAGGTTCGCTTTCCGCCGTATCGCCGGGACGAGGGAGGAGGTTCGTCCTGGGCGAATTTGAATTGTCTTAGTAACCGACCGACTGCTTGGCGATCTGGTTGATGTCGGCGCGGTTGATGCCGAGATCGTTCAGTTCGCGAACCGACAGGCGGCTCAGCTCATTGTACGTCTCGCGATACTTGCGCCAGTTCTTGTAGTTAGCCATGAGGTTCAGGGCCATGATGATCTTCCTTCGACTTCGATTTTGCGGGAAGAGCGGTTGCTCTTCTGTGCTTCACTGCTCTTGATGATGTGAAGATAGGCCCGACCTCATTTAATGAGCAGTCCGAAAAATCGCATGGCAGCGATGCGTGTGATGCACAGCAGCATTAATGCAGGCAGTCGTGTTGCAACGCACCATTAAGGTCTGCGGCGCTGATGTGGTGAGGCGATGGCGACGTTTCCAGACGCCGCTAGCCAGCGCCGGTGCCGGCGTCTACGCTTCCTGCAGGAGGAGCGACAATGCCGAAAACGAAGCTAGCGCGACGTGGGCGACTGGCGCCAGTGATGATGCTCGCGGGCTCGCTGATCCTTTCGGTGCTGCCGTATTCTGCAGTCGCCGCCGAGACGGGGACCGTGATCCGCTATTGTCACGGCTATGGCTGCGCGATGCGCTCGCCGGTGCGCCTTTCGGGCGGCGATCTGGCCACTCTGCGCCGCATGCTGGCGAGCGGCAGTGGCAGTCCAAGCGCCGAGCGCGCCGCGATTGGCCGGGCCGACCAATGGTTCGAGCGCCTGGCTGGCCGGCAGACCGGGACATCGAAGGACGGCGCCAAGGACGTCTACCAGCTGTTCACGCCGCCATCCGAAATCGACTGCGTCGACGAGGCGACCAATACGACGACGCTGCTGAATCTCATCCAGAGCCGGGGCTGGCTCCGTCATCACAAGGTCGGATCGATCGACCGTCGCGGCTTTCTCGTCGACGGCCGATACCCGCATCACACGGCGACGATCCGCGACAAGTCGAGCGGCGTCGTCTGGGTGGTCGACAGTTGGGTGCGCGCCAATGGTGAGCCACCGGATATCAAGCCCCTCTCGGTCTGGAAGGACGAGGGCGGGCTTCGCGGCTGATCCCACCGCTGGCCGGGCTGGGGTCGCCGATCGCGATTCCATCCGTCTTCGCGTCACCCTATGGTGATACGCAACGCCGTCATGAGAAGGAACGACCATGCTGGAACTCACCGAGGACGGCCGCCGCATCGTCGACGAATTGTCGGCCCGCCATCAATTGAGCACCGACGCCGTCGTCACGCTCCTTCGCGCGTTGGCGGCCGGGAACGGCATGCAGGCCCAGTTCAACCATTATGAGCTCGGCGGCATGGGGCAATGGTCGCAGGGCGGCATGATCATGATCGGCGACATGTTCAACAACGCCCTCAAATACCGTGTGGACAGCCTCGCGAACGAGTTGTCCGGGCTGCTGCGCGCGCAAACTCTGCTGAAGCCCGTGTCGACGCCGCAATATGGCTCACTAAGCGGGCGCGAGGGCGTCAGCCTGTTCGTGCCCGGTGGCGGCTTCTCAGCCGGCAACTGGCCGGCGGAGCTCGGCCAGCCGGGATCTGCCGGGTCTCAGAACGACCTGCACTATGCCTATTTCCCCGACAGTCGCCGCCTCGCCATCCGCAAGGGTGGCCACATCACGCTCTATGATACCGGTGAGCATGCGATCGGCGGTTTCTCGCAGGCGCAGAGCGGCGACCAGTCGCTGACCTTCTCCAGCCAATATGGCGTCGTCCGCGTCGCCGACCTACCGGTCGTGCCGTCCGAGGCGCAGACTCTCGAGCCGTCGGCGGCGGTCGCGGCTGAGGCCGTGCCTGCAGGCAACGCAGATGCCGCGCCGTCCATGACCTGGCAGCCTGCTGTGGAAGAGACGCTGCAGCCGTCTCCAGCGCCTGGCAGCGATGACATCTTCGCCAAGATCGAGCGTCTCGCTGAGCTGCGCCAGAAGGGCATACTGAGCGAGACGGAATTCTCGCAAAAGAAGGCTGAGCTGCTCGCAAGGCTCTGATCGCCGAGCCGGCGCCCAGCCCCCCGTGCCTCGTCGACAAGACCAGTGCGGCGCGCCATCTCAATCGATTGAAATTATACGACCCTCAACGAATCCACTCGTTGAGTGCGACCTTCGCTTGTGTCAGTCTGCCGCAGTGCCCTCCGCATTGCGGTGGGTCCGGGAGGAGACCGGTCATCGCCCTTCGCAGTATGGCAGGAGGCCGTACTGTGCGCGGCGAAGCTTTGCCGGCGCAACGAAAAGAATACATTGGGAGGCAATGGAAGTGTTCAAGAAGCTGACTCTCGCTTTGTCCGCGGCCGTGCTGGCGATCGCCATGCCGCTCGCCGCCGAAGCCAAGACATTCTATTGGGTTTCGCATGGCGGACCCGCCGATCCGGTGTGGACCTATTTCCTCGCCGGTGCCAAGCAGTGGGCGACCGACACGGGCAACACGGTGAACACGTCGTTCCATAATGGCGACGTCGCGTCGCAGCAGGAGGCGGTGCGTGCCGCGATCGCTGCCAAGGCCGACGGCATCGTGACGACCAGCCCAGATCCGGGCAGCCTGATCGAGATCGCCAAGGAGGCCAACGCCGCCAAGATCCCGATCATCAATTTCAACACCCCCGATCCGAAGGCCAGCTTCGACGCCTATGTCGGTGGCGACAACGTCACCTTCGGCAAGCATTGGGCCCAGTATCTCGTCGATAAGGGCCTGATCAAGAAGGGCGATCACGTCTGGATGCCGGTCGAGATCCCGGGCGCCACCTATGGCGTGCAGGAAGAAGAAGGCATCAAGAGCGTGCTCGAGCCGCTCGGCATCACCTATGAAGTGACCGAGGCGACCCTTGACCAGGCCGAGGCCATCAACCGCATGGTCGACTACCTCACCACCAACAAGGGCAAGATCACCGCGATCATCGGCCTTGGCGATCTGGTGACCGGCTCGATCAAGCGCGTCTTCGACCAGGTCGGCGTCAAGCCGGGCGAAATTCCGGTCGTCGGCTGGGGCAATTCGCTCGATACCACCCAGGAAGTGCTGACCGGCTACGTCAATGCCGGTCAGTGGCAGGACCCGCAGGCGACCAGCTATGTAGCGCTGTCGCTCGCCAACATGGCCGCCAGCGGCATTCCTCCGGGCTTCAACGTCATCACCGGCGCGCTGTACGAGAAGGACACCGCGCAGGTCTATGACGACATCCTGTCCGGCAAGCAGAAGTAATCCGCAGATCGATCGGCGCGGCGGCTCTGGCCGTCGCGCCTTTTCGTCCGATCGCTCGATCCGCTGAAAGCGCGGATGCGAGGAGCGCCGGTCCTTTCAACATCGTGCGGATTCATCGTGGAAAACCGATCCCTTCTTCAACGCCTGATCGCCAAGCCCGAATTCGGACCGCTCGTTTTGCTGGTCGTCGAAGTCGCCGTTTTCTGGTCGATCAATCACGACTTCCTCTCGCCGCTCAACATCTCGAACACGCTCGCCTTCACGGTCGAACTTGGGCTCATTGCGCTCGCCATGACGCTGCTGATGACGTCGGGTGAATTCGACCTATCGGTCGGCTCGCTGTTCGGCTTCTCGCCGGTGCTGATGTGGACGCTGTTCAACGCCGGTATAATGCCGCTGGAGGCCGGCTTCGTGACGGCGCTGGTGATCGCGGCGATCATCGGGCTGGTCAATGGCTGGTTCGTGACCCAGCTCAAGATTCCATCCTTCCTCGTCACGCTCGGCATGCTGCTCGTCGTGCGCGGCACGGCCCTGTTCGTGACTGACGGCTTCCCGCAGCGCACCTGGAGCGCCGGCGGCAGCTGGCTGGCGGAGATCCTCGTCGGCGACTTCTATGTCGGCCCCTTCCGCATCTACGCCTCGCTGTTCTGGTTTATCGCGGCGGCATTCATCCTCGGCTACGTGCTCACCAAGTCTCGCACCGGCAACTGGATCCAGGCGGCCGGCGGCAATCCGGGTGCGGCGCGCGCCCGCGGCGTTCCGGTCGACCGGGTCAAGATCGGCCTGTTCATGCTGTCCTCGGTCATGGCGGCGCTCGCCGGGATCATCTCGTCGATCCGCACATCGGCGGCCAATCCGAACAGCGGCACCGGCTATGAACTCGAAGTCATCGCCATGGTCGTCATCGGCGGCACCGCGCTGACCGGCGGACGCGGCACGATCATCGGAACCGTGATCGGCATCCTGATCCTGCGCATCATGCGCAATGGCATCGTGCTCATCGGCGTGCCGGGGCTCGCCTACAACATCTTCATCGGCGCGATCATCCTCGGGATGATGGCTCTGCATTCATGGCTGGAACGCCGGCATCAGGCGGGGACGTGATAGAATGGCCGAACCTTTGATCCGGATGACGAACATCCGCAAATCCTACGGGCGGGTCCAGGCGCTCGAAGGTGTGAATTTCCATGTCAACGAGAGCGAGATCGTCGGCCTGCTCGGCGATAACGGCGCCGGCAAGTCGACGCTCATCAAGGTGCTTTCGGGCGCTGTGCCGCTGACCAGCGGCGATATCCATGTCCGCGGCAAGAAGGTCGCCTTCCGCTCGACGAGCGACGCCATTGCTGCCGGCATCGAGACCATCTACCAGGACTCGGCGCTCGTCACGCAGCTGTCGATCGCCCGTAACCTCTTCCTCGGCCGTGAGCCGATCAAAGGCCCGCGCTTCCTGAACCGCATGGATCAGGATGAGATGAACAAGGTGGCGGACGCGCTGTTGAAGCAGGTCGGCATCTCAAAGAACATTCCGCCGACGACGCCGATCGGCTCGCTATCGGGCGGCGAGCGCCAAGCCGTGGCCATAGCGAGAGCCATGCACTTCGACAGCGATCTCATCATCCTCGACGAGCCGACCAACAACCTCGGCGTCGCCGAGACGCAGGGCGTGCTCCGTTTCGTACGCAATGCGCGCGATTCCGGTCATTCCTGCATCTTCATCGCCCACAACATCCACCATGTTTTCCAGGTGGTGGACCGCATCGTCGTCATGCGACGCGGCAAGGTCGTCGCTGACGACATTGATCCGAAGAAGACGTCAGTTTCGGCAGTCGAGGATGTGATCACCGGCATGTCGGAGCTGTCGGGCGCTGCGGGACATCATTGAAGGAGACGGTAAGGGACGTTCGGGGGACCGCGTCTGCGAGAGCGCTTAGCCCGACGACCCTTGACCGCCGCGCGCACGTCGATGCGATGCTATCCGTATGGAGCCTCGGTATATCGTTGACGAGGCCGCGGCTGACCCGGCAGTCTTACTGGTCAAGCGGACCGGTCGCTCCGACTGAGGCTTCGCGGCAACGTCGGTCAGGCAATCGCACCCTCGCCGGTCGCTGTATGGAGTCAATGTTGCTAGATTAGCTCCATCGACTCGTCGGATCTGACGTCGGCGGGAACCAAGGTTGTTCTTTGAGATTGTACGTTCATGAACCATCCTCGCGTCTGCGCCCTCGCCATACTCGCCTTTGCGACCCTTGCCGGTTGCCAGTCTGCTCCTCCCATGCAGGTCTCGGCTCCAGTCGGTAGCCCCAACTTGCAGGAGGAGCCGCTGCGTTGGGTACGGACCGATGGCCAGAGTGGCCGCACCAATCCGGCTCTCGCTGATCAGTTCGCGGCGGACAGCGCTGCTTGCGGAGTTCCGCCAATGACGACGGCAACAAATGCGGCGCTACGGGTGTCGGAATCCTGCATGTCGCAGCGTGGTTATGTCCTGGTGCCGGCTTCGCAGGCAGCGGCGACGGCTGAACAATATCGTCGGCAGGCGGGTTACTGAGCTACCCCGCCTTCAGTCGATCGCCGGAACGGCTGAGGTCGGATCGTCATGCTCCCCCCGATGGCGGCCAACGCCGCCGGCTTCTAGTTCTTTCCATACCGCCTCCGCGTCGTCGGCGAAGGAAAAGAGCGACAGATCCTGGTGGTCGATCATGCCTTCTTCGACCAGGGCATCGAAGCCGATCGCTCGGGTCCAATAGTCCCTGTCGACCAGGACGACCGGGATCGGCGGCGATTTGCCGGTCTGGCGTAGCGTCAGCAGCTCGAATAATTCGTCGAATGTGCCGAAGCCACCTGGGAACACGATCAGCGCATTGGCCCGCATGGCGAGGTGCATCTTGCGCATCGCGAAGTAGTGGAAGCGGAAGGTCAGTTCGGGCGTCGTCCAGGGATTGGGCGCCTGCTCATGCGGCAGCGTTATGTTGAAGCCGATGGATGGCGCGCCGGCCTCAAACGCGCCTCGATTGGCCGCCGCCATGATGCCCGGTCCGCCGCCCGTGGCGATCACATTGTCCCGAAAGCCCCCATGATCCGCCGTCGCCCCGCCACGTTCCGAGACGATGCGGCCCACTTTCCGCGCTTCGTCATACCAGGCGCCGCGCCGGCCGGGCGCGCCCTCGTCGCTGCGGGCCGAGCCGAAGACGACGACTGTCGAGCGGATGGCGTGAAGGCGCAGGACTTCCTCGGCCTTGGCGTATTCCAACAGGAACCGGACACCGCGCATGGAATCGCCCAGTAGGAAGTCCGGGTCGAGGGCTGGCACACGATAGGAAGGTGAGGTGAGTTGGGCCGAATTGAGGGGATATGTTTTCTGCAACGTTGGCCTTTCCTCGACCGTGTCGATACCGCGAATGGCGACGATGCGGCGTTCGTGTACCAAGTCAATCTCACAGCGTTGAGCGGATCGATGATGCGGTGCTGGCGCCGCCGGGATTGTCGTTTGCCGGGTCAGCGGCTATTCTAACTAGCAGAGTCGGGTTTTATCTTGAAAGCCGGGCTTTTGTGTGGGGTTCGTTGGGGCACGAACCTCGCCACAAGGTAGCAGCCGGCGGTCGATCTAGGGTCGGTCGTTGATATTGGGTCTAAAGGCGCGGAATCTAATCCTGCTTTTTCGAATGGATCCTGAACGGTCTCGGGACCGTGGGATCTCGTGTCTTCGTCACCGGCGAAGATTGCAAGTCACTTGGCGATTCGAATGAGCGGATGCTACGCGCCGAAGGGAACAGTCATGTTTCTTTTCAACGAAGCCGCCGGCTGGGCCGACAGGCTGGCTGGCGAAGTGCATTCAATTTCGAATTCTGGATCGTCGGTCCCCGTCATGGGCAAAGTTGCCTCGGGATATCCAAGACCGGAGTTCGTCAGTTTTCCCCGGGCCGCCGAGTTCCGGATGTCAACCGACCATGCCCGCCTTGTCTCTGTCCGTTAGTCCGCTGGCCCAGCGGCCGATCGTCGTCGCACGGCGCTGGGACGGCCTTGGTGGACGGTTGAACGCCGTCATCAATGGCTATGCGCTGGCGCAGGTGCTGGACGCCGATTTTCGTTTCGCCTGGCCTGCGGGCGACAGCGGTACGGGCACGGCCGAAGCCATTTTCTCGCCAGAGTTCCTCGCCACGCACCGCCTTGACGAGGCCGCGCTCAATGGCTGCGAGATGCTGACGGATCCGACCGATTGGTCGATCGGCCGGGCGAAGGACGAGTTGCGCAAGGCGGGCGATCGTGCCGCCAAGATGGGTGGCCGAGCCGCCATCGAGGTTTCGGAATATGCAGCGACGCTCGGCTTCCGCGATGAGCATCACGCGGCGGCCACGGCGAGATTCGGGCAGGCGGTCCGCCAGATCGGCTGGAACCCCGTCATTATCGACCTGCTCACGACAATGGCTGCCGGCTTTCCGATTGGGCGATATGCGGCGATCCATGTTCGGGCCGGCGATATTGTCGAAGGCGACTGGCGCCAGTTCCTGCCGATGGAGAAGTACACGCCGCGCGCCCTCGTCGAGCGGGCCATTGAGCGGCTCCTAGCCGGCGGCGCGGACCATGTTCTCGTCCTTTCGGATAATCTCGACTACGCGGCGTTCCTCCGGCAGCAATATGACCGTGTGCGTCGCCCTCAGGAGTTGATCGCAGATTATGACGGCCTCGCGCCAGTTCAGCGTGCGCTGGTCGACATGTGGATGCTGTCGCATGGAACCTATGTTCTCGGCCCGACGACCAGCGCGTTCAGTCGCCTGGCGGCGAATGTATCGGGAGTGCCGCTGCGAGGTACGCACGAGATGTTCGGCCGCGAGGAGACCGGTAGCGTATTGCGCAGCGCCATTGAGTGCGACCTGGAGCGCAGCGACCTACCGGTTTTCATGAGACGGATGCTCGTTCGTGACATTCTCTGGTATCTGGGGATTTTCGGCGACAAGGTTCAGTTTGGCGACAGGACGCAGCTGGTCGAGAGAGCCGTCGCGCTGGAGCCGGATTTCTGCGGCGCGCTCAACAGTCTCGCCGCCGTCCAGGCTTTTCGCGGCGACCGGATTGGAGCGCGGACGACCTCGCTGAGGGCGCTTGCCGCCGCGGGCGGTGCGCAGCGTCACGACGACCCGACCGTGGAGAGCCTCGTCACCGCGATCAGCGACGACGTGCTCGGGGAGGCTATGGGCGAGAAGCCGAGCTGGACCGAGCGGCTACCGTTCCTGTCCAAAAAGCGTCAGGACACTCTGGATATTGAGCCGGTCCTTCGCGATCTCCGGCAACGACTGCAGCACTGTGAGAGGCTTCATCCGTTCCAGATCCACCATCAGGATGTGCTGTTCAATCTGGACTTTCAGATCTCGGCGCTTGCATGGCTCGGGCGGCTCGCCGGGCGATCGCGCGATGCGGCGCAGGCATCGTTGCGCACACGCGACGATGAGCTTCTGTTCGATGTCAGTTGGCGCCTGCCGGGCCTTCTGGCCCTCTCGGCGCCGGGGGGGTATCCCCACGTCCTACGCAATATCGAGACGGTTTCGATCCGTCTGTCAAAGGCGATCGGCGACGCTGTTTCCGCGCGCGGCAAGACGCTCGACCATCTCGCCTATTGCTATGCCGAGCGCGCCTATGTCTCGCCCTCGGGCCTCCGATGGATCCATGGCTGGGCCCATGATCCCGACGAGCACGGCCGAACGGCCTTCGCCTATGCGTTGGAGGGGAAAATCGTCTCGGGCGGCGTTGCCTATATTAAGCGGCAGGACGTGGTCACGGCGCTGAAAGATCCTTCTGCTCTGCTCAGTGAATTCGCCTTCCCGGTGCCGGTTGATGCCCCGGACGAGTTCGGAGAGCTGCAATCGGGAATTTCCCTGCGGCGCAAGGCGAAGTCGGCGCGGTAGTGGACCTGGCGCAACCGGAATTCCCGTTGCCCCAGGGTCCTTCGCAGTGTCGAGTTGACTATTCCGCTGCCTGGCTGCCCTGTGCGTGGCTACGCGGATGTATGCCACGCGCGAGCACCGGCTTCAGGAAGCGGCCCGTATAGCTGGCCGCCACCTTGGCGATGTCCTCCGGCCGGCCCTCCGCCACGATCTCGCCGCCGCCATCGCCGCCCTCCGGACCTAAGTCGATGATCCAGTCGGCCGTCTTGATCACTTCGAGATTGTGCTCGATCACCACGACGGTGTTGCCTTGGTCGACGAGGCTGTGCAGCACCTCCAGGAGCTTGGCGACGTCGTGGAAGTGTAGCCCGGTCGTCGGCTCGTCCAGGATATAGAGCGTCTTGCCGGTGGCGCGGCGGGAGAGCTCCTTCCCGAGCTTGACGCGCTGCGCCTCGCCGCCGGAAAGCGTCGTCGCCTGTTGGCCGACCTTGACATAGCCGAGACCCACCTCGTCGAGCGTCTCCATCTTGTCGCGGATCGCCGGCACCGCCTGGAAGAACTCGCGCGCCTCCTCGACGGTCATGTCGAGCACGTCGGCGATCGACTTGCCCTTGAACTTCACATCCAGCGTCTCGCGGCTGTAGCGCTTGCCCTTGCAAACCTCGCAGGTGACATAAACGTCCGGCAGGAAGTGCATCTCGATCTTGATGACGCCGTCGCCCTGGCAGGCCTCGCAGCGCCCGCCCTTGACGTTGAACGAGAATCGCCCCGGCCCATAACCGCGCGCCTTCGCTTCCGGCAGGCCCGAGAACCATTCGCGGATCGGCGTGAACGCGCCGGTATAGGTTGCCGGGTTGGAGCGCGGTGTGCGTCCGATCGGCGACTGGTCGATATCGATGATCTTGTCGATGAACTCGAGCCCCTCGATCCGGTCATGATCGGCCGGATGGATATGGGCGCCATTGAGCCGCCGCGCGACGGCCGCATAGAGCGTATCGATCAGGAAGGTCGACTTGCCGCCACCGGAAACGCCGGTGATGCAGGTGAAAGTACCGAGCGGGATATCCGCCGAGACATTCTTCAGATTGTTGCCGCGCGCGCCGACGACGCGGATCTTCTTCGTCTTGGAAATCGGCCGGCGCTTCTCAGGTATCTCGACGGCCAGTTCGCCTGAAAGATAGCGCCCCGTCAGCGACGCCGGATTGGCCATGATCTCGGCCGGCGTGCCCTTGGCGACGATCTCGCCGCCGTGAATGCCCGCCGCCGGGCCGACGTCGACCACATAGTCGGCGGTCAGGATCGCGTCCTCGTCATGCTCGACGACCAGCACCGTATTGCCGATGTCGCGCAGATGCCTAAGCGTTTCCAGCAGCCGTTCATTGTCGCGCTGATGCAGGCCGATCGACGGCTCGTCGAGCACATAAAGCACGCCCGTCAGCCCGGAGCCGATCTGCGAGGCGAGGCGGATGCGCTGGCTCTCGCCGCCGGATAGCGTGCCGGAATTGCGCGACATCATCAGATAGTCGAGACCGACATCGACCAGAAAGGAGAGGCGCTCACGGATCTCCTTGAGGATCCGCACCGCGATTTCGTTCTGCTTGTCGTTCAGTTCGCCCGGCAATGTGCCGAACCAGGCGGCAGCATGTCGGATCGACATCTCGGAGATCTGGGCGATGTGCTTGCCGGCGATCTTGACCGCCAGCGCCTCCGGCTTCAGCCGCGCGCCGCCACAGGCCTTGCATGGCGTCGCGCCCTGATAGCGCTCGATCTCCTCGCGGGCCCAGTTCGACTCGGTCTCGCGCCAGCGCCGCTCCAGATTGGTGACGACGCCCTCGAAGGACTTCTTCGTCTTGTAGGCGCGCGTGCCATCATTATAGACGAACTCGACCTCCTGCTTGCCGGTGCCATAGAGGATCGCGTTGCGTCCTGCCTCCGGAATCTCGTCCCAGGGGTCGGTCATCGCAAAGTCGAAATGGCGGGCGATCGCCTCCAGCGTTTGCACATAATAGGGCGAGGAAGACTTCGCCCAAGGCGCGACGGCGCCTTGCTTTAGCGTCAGCGAGCCATCCGGCACGACGAGGTCGGGATCGATCTTCTTCTCCGAGCCGAGCCCGTCGCATTCCGGGCAGGCGCCGAAGGGATTGTTGAACGAAAAGAGGCGCGGCTCGATCTCGGCGATGGTGAAGCCGGAAACGGGACAGGCGAACTTCTCCGAGAACAGGACGCGGCGCTCATTGCCCTTTTCGTCCTTTTCATCGGCGAACTCGGCAACCGCTATGCCCTCGGCCAGTTCCAGCGCCGTCTGGAACGAATCCGCCAGCCGCGCGGCGATATCGCCGCGCACCACGATGCGGTCGACGACGACGTCAATGTCGTGCTTGAGCTTCTTGTCGAGCGCAGGCGCCTCGTCGATCTCGAAGAACACGCCGTCCAGCTTGATGCGCTGGAAGCCCTTCTTCTGCAACTCCGCCAGTTCCTTTTTGTACTCGCCCTTGCGGCCGCGGATCATCGGCGCGAGCAGAAATAGACGCGTCCCCTCCGGCAGGGCCAGCACGCGGTCGACCATCTGGCTGACCGTCTGGCTCTCGATCGGCAGGCCTGTTGCCGGCGAATAGGGAATGCCGACGCGCGCAAACAGGAGGCGCATATAGTCGTAGATCTCGGTGACCGTGCCGACCGTCGAACGCGGGTTCTTCGACGTCGTCTTCTGCTCGATCGAGATCGCGGGCGAGAGGCCGTCGATCTGGTCGACATCCGGCTTCTGCATCATCTCCAGAAACTGGCGCGCATAGGCCGACAGGCTCTCGACATAGCGCCTCTGGCCTTCCGCATAGATCGTATCGAAGGCAAGCGACGATTTTCCGGATCCCGAGAGCCCGGTCAGTACGACGAGCTTGTCGCGCGGGATATCGATATCGATGTTCTTGAGATTATGCTCGCGCGCACCGCGGATCGATATGTACTTGCCCGTGGCGGCGCCCGGGCGCGGTGCGTCGGTGTCGTGAACCATGTGACCAATCCGTCGGAGAGCTGCCGGCACGATGGCCGACACGCCAATTTAGGCAATCGAGCCGCTGAAACAAGAAGCGGCACCGCAAGAGCGCCGCCCTTGGAGCGCATCGAACGACAACGTCATCGAATCTAGAAAGCCATGTTGCCAGATCGTTTGGACTTGTCTAGAACAAAAAGAGAACATGAGGCCGTTTCGATGTGGACAAGCCCGATTGCGCCGGGCCGTGACGGTCGTTTCGGTTTATCCTACCGGGAAAGTGAGAGAAGGAAGCCAACATGGCCGGCAGCGTCAACAAGGTAATTCTGGTCGGCAATCTCGGCCGCGACCCGGAGGTGCGCCGGTCGCAGTCCGGCGATCCGATCGTCAATTTGAACATCGCGACGTCGGAGAGCTGGCGCGACAAGGCCAGCGGCGAGCGCAAGGAAAAGACCGAGTGGCACCGTGTGGTGATCTTCAACGAGAATCTCGCCAAGATTGCCGAGCAATATCTGAAGAAGGGCTCGAAGGTTTATATCGAGGGCCAGTTGCAGACGCGCAAATGGCAGGACCAGTCCGGCCAGGAGAAGTTCACCACCGAGATCGTCCTGCAGCGTTTCCGTGGCGAGTTGACCTTGCTCGATGGCCGCTCGGGCGGGGGCGAGGCGGGTGACTACGGCGCCGGTAGCGGCGGCGAATTCGGCCGTTCCAGCCCGATGGAAAGCCCACGCGGCGGCGCCCGTCAGCCCGCCCCGGCCTCCAGCTCCTTCGGCGCCGATCTCGACGACGACATCCCGTTCTAGGCGTTCCAGACCGGCGTTGCGTTCCATGCCGATCCTTCCCGATATTCTCGCCCCCGACCTTGATGTCGTGTTCTGTGGAACGGGGGCGGGGGCTTGGTCGGCCCGGGTGGGGGCCTATTATGGAAAGCCCGGCAACAAGTTCTGGCCGACGCTTCATGAAGTCGGCCTGACGCCGCGACGGTTGCAGCCGGCCGAGTTTCGCGAGGTACTCGGCTTCGGCATCGGTTTGACCGATGTTGCTAAGGAGCATGTCGGGCAGGACGATGCGATCGATCTGTCGCGCGTCGACGCCGCCGCGCTGCATGAGAAGATCGGCATTTATCGGCCGCTTCTTCTTGCCTTTACCTCGAAACGCGCGGCGAGCCTTGCGCTCGGCCGGCCGACAGGCACCATCCCCTATGGCGAGCAGGTTGAGCGAATCGGGGCTAGCCGCCTGCATGTCCTCACTTCGCCCTCCGGCGCGGCGGGCTCCTACTGGTCGCTGGACCCCTGGCTCGGCCTGGCTGCTGCGGTGCGTGCCGGCCGGACGATTGAGGCTGCCCGGCGGTTGCAGAGCGTTGATCTTGAACGGGTAAATGTCTAAGAGCCTGCGGTGTTCCGGCGTATTCGGGCCGGGGAGGGGACGCGCGAACCATGAGCAACCCAGCATCGTCGCTCCAGGCGACCTTCGCCAAGGCGGTCGGCGCCTATAATGCCGGCCAGCTTGCGGAGGCGGAGCGCAATTGCCGGCTGGTTCTCTCCGCCCGGCCAAACGTCTTCGATGCGCGCTATCTTCTTGCTCTGATCCAGGCTGGGCTCGGCCAGCACAAGCAGGCCGTCGAGAGCTTCGACAAGGCGTTGTCTATGAAGCCGGGCGTGCCGGAACTCCTCAGTGCCAAGGCGACGAGCCTGCAGCAGCTCGGCCGCCATGCCGATGCCGTAGCGGCCTATGACAAGGCGCTGGCGGCCAACCCGAAATTCGCCGAAGGCTATTTCAATCGCGGCACGGCGCTGGAGTCGCTCGGGCGGCATGAGGAGGCGCTGGCGAGCTATGAGCGGGCCATTGCCGTCCGGCCGAACTTCGCCGAGGCCTATAATAATCGCGGCATCCGCCTGCAGGAGCTCGGCCGCTTCGACGACGCGATGGCGAGCTTCGACAAGGCGCTCGCCTTTGCGCCACGGCATGTCGCTTTCCTCCACAACAAGGGCCGACTGCTGCGCGTTCTTGGGCGCCAGGTTGAGGCGATCGCCTTCTACGATCGCGCCGTCGCCTCCGGCGCTGCCTTTCCCGAGCTATGGATCAGCCGCGCCGTGGCGTTGCAGGATCTCGGCCGCACGGAGGAGGCGCTGGCGAGTTTCGATCGCGCCATCGCGCTGCGTCCGGACGATGTCGGCATTCTCGCAAGCCGTGCGAGCACGGAGATTGTCGCCGGCCGACCGGCGGACGCCCTAGCGACGTTGGATCGAGCCAGCGGCAAGCCGGCGCTTTCGGCCGAATATCACGCCCTGCGCGGCAACGCGCTTTATGAGCTCGATCGCTATGACGAGGCGGTCGACGCTTATGACCGGGCCCTCGCGCTGGCGCCGAACCATGCCGGCGCGCGCACCGACCGCGCCAATGCACTGCGGCTCGTCGGTCGGCAGGCGGAGGCGCTGCGGGACTATTCAGCCGCGTTGCGGATCGATCCGGCTTCGGACGAGGCGATCTATGGCCGCGGCACGCTGCTGCTCTCGCTGGGGCGCTTTCAGGAGGGCTGGCCCGATTTCGAGCGCCGCCGCGCCATGGGCGGCTGGGAGAAGCGCGAGTTCTCGACGCCGGAATGGGACGGGTCGGAAGTCTTCGGCCGGACGCTGCTGGTCCATGCCGAGCAAGGCCTCGGCGACACCATCCAGTTCAGCCGCTTCGTCAAGCTGCTGCAGGGCAGGGGCGGCAAGGTCATTCTCGAAGTACAGCCGCCGCTGCGGGCCATTCTGTCTAGCCTCGGCAATGTCACCGTCGTCGGACGCGCCGAAAAGGTGCCGCTGCATGACATGCATGTGCCGGTGATGAGCCTGCCTTACATGCTGCATGCCGGCTCGGATGTCGCTCCAGGTGGCGTTCCGTACCTGACTGCCGATCCGAAGCGGGTCGAGGCATGGCGGGATCGCCTGCCTCCCGGGCGGCTGCGCATCGGCATCGCCTGGCAGGGCAATCCGAATGCCAAGGTCGACCGCGTCCGATCCGTGCCGCTGCGCGCCTTCGCTCCGCTAGCCGCGTTGCCGGATGTGACGCTGATCAGCCTGCAGAAGGGCCATGGACTCGAACAACTCGCCGATCTGCCTGCGGTAATGCGGGTCGAGACGCTGCCGGATGATTTCGCGACCGGGCCGGATTCCTTCATGGATACGGCGGCCGTGATGATGAACCTCGATCTGATCGTCTCGATCGACTCGGCCGTGACGCATCTGGCCGGCGCGCTTGGTCGTCCGGTCTTCGTCGCGCTCAAGCATTCGCCGGAATGGCGGTGGATGGAGGGGCGCGAGGATTCGCCCTGGTATCCGACGGCGCGGCTTTTCCTGCAAAAGCGGGATGGCGAGTGGGACGAGGTGCTGGAGCGGATCGCCGCCGCGGCCGCGGAGCGCTTTGCCGGAGGCCAAGGAACTCTCGCGTGACACTGGCGCCGCTTCTGGCCGCGGGACCGGTAATCCAGTTGCACGCTTTCTCGGCTATTGCCGCCTTCGCGCTGGGGCTCGTTCAACTCCTGGCGCCGAAGGGAACGCTGCCGCACCGCTCGCTCGGCTTTATCTGGGTGGCGCTGATGGTCGTGGTGGCCGGATCATCCTTCTTCATTCACACGATGCGGTCCTGGGGCGACTGGAGCCCGATTCACATCCTGTCGGTTGTGACCCTGGTGGCCCTTCCGGGCGCCGTTGCCCATGCCCGCGGCCACCGCGTTGCCGCGCATAAGCGTGCCATGACGATGATCTTTGCCGGCGCGCTGGTGATCGCCGGCTTCTTCACCTTCATGCCAGGCCGGATCATGCACGAAGTCGCCTTCGGCGTGGCCGTGCCGGCCGCGCCATAGTCTGTCATCCGAGATCCGTACGCCTTCAGTTCTGGGCAACCACGCGGAAGATGCTCCAGCGCGACGTTCCCGACACAACATAGGGCTCGAGTTTTTTGCCCCATTCGGCATGGGCCGGAATCTTGGCGATCGCCTCGAAGAAGGTTTCGAGTTCGGCCAGGCTCTCCACCGCGATGTTGTTTTCGATGGTGGCCTCCAGAGCGCCGATGGAGCCTGTGCTGATTACCGAGCGCTTCATGTCGATGCCGGCTTTCGAACCGATATCGCGCTCCCATTCCTTCATCAATTCGATCGCCTGTTGCTTGTGGCCGAAGCGGGCGTCGATCTGCCAGCGTGCGATGAACATGATTGTTCCTCCCGCCGCCGGTTTCGGCGGCAGCGAAGTCTAGCACCGAATGCCCCGTTGCTTAAGGCTGCGTCGCCGCCTTGGCGATCGCGACCACGCCGTCGGCGACGAACTGCACGGATAGGGCGGCGAGCAGCACACCGAGCAGGCGCGTCAGGACGATCCGTCCGGTCTCGCCGAGTGCGCGGTCGAGCGGACCGGCGAGCAGGAACACGACGAGGCAGCTTCCGATCAGCGCTGCGATGATGACGAGGAGGCCGATCAGCGCGAGGAGGTTCGGCGCCGACGACGCGGTCAGGATCGTCGCAGAAATCGCGCCGGGTCCCGATATCAGCGGAATCGCGAGCGGGAAGACCGCGATGTGGCGGACGTCTTCGCCGGTCATGGCCTCTTCGCCCAGCGCCCGGTCGGCGGAAGTCTGCTTGCGCTTGTCGCGCCGCTCGAAAACCATCTCGAAGGCGATCCAGAAAAGCAGCAGTCCGCCAGCGATGCGGAAGGCGGAAAGCGAGATGCCGAGGAAATTCAGCAACCCCTGGCCGCCAAGCGCGAAGACGAACAGGATTGCCGCGGCCGTCAACGTCGCACGGAACCCCGTCTGGCGACGCTGTTCCTTCGTCATGCCGCGCGTCAGGCCAACGAAGATTGGCGCGAGGCCGATCGGATCCAGTGTCACGAACAGCGTCACCAGCGCATTCAGCCAATAGTCCGCCACCGCGACCTCCGAGACCGCCTGCTTAGCAAGGCGAGCTTGGCACGCTGTCGATTAGCCTACCAGTCCGCCGCGCCCGCGCTCCAATAGCCATAGGCGCCGCAACTCTCGTCCTTGCGGCGAACCGGGTCGACGCGGTCGGGAGCCACCATCTCGACGACGTAGCACTCGTCCGCATCCTCGGCGAGCAGCTTGTAGTCCTTGCCGTCGCTCTTATACCAGAGCGAGGCAGCGTTGGGGCCCGGCGGCAGGGTAGAAGGATAGGCCCCGCCCTCCGCATGAATCTGGTCGATGGCGGCTTGCAGGCGATGGAGGCGGACGAGATTTCGCTCATAAGGGAAGACCAGCGGTTCCGCCGGTATCCGCAGCCCCTCGACCTTCTCCCGCGCCCGCCGGGCGAGGTCTTTCGGATCCGCCGACGCGAAATCGAATGGATGCTTCTCGATGTCCCGGATGCAGGCGGCGAGGCCGTCCGAATAGATCGCCGAACCCTTGGCATTCAGATGGTAGACGGTGTCGTAGCGGTACTGCCTGGGCACCACCGCTGCGACCGGATCGCAATAGATGGGAAGCCCCTGCTCGGACGACGCTTTTGCAAGCTTGATCAGACGGTTCCAGTAGCTCTCGTTAAAGATCGAACCGGAATCGTCCTCCAGAATGACGGGCCAGGTCAGGAACATGCTGGCACCTTCGCCGGCGATGATGTCGCGCCAGGTCGTGAGCTGGCGGATACCATAGGGCGATAGGTTGGCGACGATCGGTGTATTGAGTGGCGCCAGTGTCTTCAACAATCGAGGCGGCGTATTGAGGATCAGTTCCTTGTCGCCGTGATCCGTCATCGTCGAATAGTCGTAGGGCCCATAGCCCTTCAGCCCGGGCTCGGCCCGGACTTTCTGCCAGTCGGCGAGAAGTGCCGGATCATCCAGCAGCGGATGGCGTCGCTTGCCTCGAAGCCCGGCCTCGATCTTCTCCCATGCGGCTTCCAGGATCTGCACCGGCGACACGGCGATGAGGATCTCGGGATAGTGCGAGAGCGGGACGGGCTTCATGTAGGCGTAGAAAAAGGCGAGGAAATTCGCCGGCGTCAGGTCGGTAGGGCTTTCGCGGTTGTAGAGTTCGAACTCAAGCGGAACGACGACGCGGTCATTGGTGTCGACATATTCGTTGGCGGCGGACATGAGCAGATCAATGTCGAGACCGGCATGGAGGCCGAGATTGAGCACGGGCTCGCCGATCTCCGTCTGGATTTGCCGGCTGTTGACGCCGAAGAGCGACGCGGACCCACCAATGATCAGGGTCTTCTGCTGATCGGGAGGGAAATTCGCCAGTTCCTCCGTGTAGAAGATCCGCCGCAGATTGATGATGTCGCGCAGCCACCACTCTGCCTTCGACCAGCTGCCAAGCTGGAAGAACACGAGGCCGATATAAGCGGCGAGTGTCAGCACCGCGAACAACGCCATCACGGAAAGATTGCGGCGCGCGCCTGCCTTCAGCGCCGCGCGGCTGAACCGGCTTTTGTCAGAAGCGGAAATAGATGAAGTCATTCGTCGACGTTCCGCCGGTGAAGGTTACGAGCGCCATGCCGAAGAGGATACCGGCGAGGATCGCGGCGCGCAGCGCGATCTTGCGGTCCGGCGAGATCGTTGCGCCGGCGATCATCGTTGCCGTCGGGGCGAGGAAGGCGAGGACGCCGGCAAAGACGACTAGTGCCATCATGCGGTTGAAGGCTGCCCGATCCAGAAACGGCCGGAAGCTGTCGGTGGCGAGGCTCGGCAAATCGACCATCGCCGAAAGGTGCACGCCGGCGTCGCTGAGGTTCGCCGAGCGAAAGAGCACCCAGGTGACGGTCACGAACAGGAAGGTGAGGGGCCAGGCGAAGGATGCCGGCAGGCGTGGCAGGCTGGAGCGCGAATACCAGCGATTGGCCGCCAGCGCGAGGCCGTGCATCAGCCCCCACAGGACGAACCCCCATCCGGCGCCGTGCCAGATGCCGCCGATCAACATGGTGGCCACGAGATTCAGATAGGTCCGTGCGCCACCGCGCCGGTTCCCGCCGAGAGAGATGTACACGTAGTCGCGCAGCCAGTTGGACAGCGTGATATGCCAGCGCCGCCAGAACTCCTGGATCGAATGCGACTTGTAGGGCGAGGCGAAGTTCAGTGGCAGGCGGATGTTGAAAAGCATACCAAGGCCGATCGCCATGTCGCTGTAGCCGGAAAAGTCGAAGTAGATCTGGAACGAATAGGCGAAGGCGGCGAGCCAGGATGTGCCGATGCCGAGTTCCGACTGCATCGCGAAGAATGGTCGGACATAGTTGCCGAGCGGATCGGCGATGAGCACCTTCTTCGCCAGGCCGATCGCGAACAGGGCGCAGCCGAAGCAGATGTTGCGCACGCGCGGCGTGAAAACGCGCTTCAGTTCGATCTGCCGGCTGATCGGCAGGTAGCTCGTGATCGGTCCGGCGATCAGATGGGGGAAGAAGAACAGGAAGAATATGTAGTTGAGGAGGTTCGGACGTTCGATGTTGCGGCGTTTGACGTCGATTAGGAACGCGATCTGCTGAAAGGTGAAGAAGCTGATGGCGAGCGGCAGGTGGCGGAACTCGCCATGCGCGATCTCGCGCCCGAAGGTCGTGTTGATCGTGTCGGTTATGAAATTGAAATATTTGAAATAACCCAGCACGGCGACATCGAAGAGGATGCCTGCGGCCAGAAACAGTCGGGCATAACGGCCGCGCTCGATCGCGCGCGCCAAGGCAAAATTGGCGAGCAGCGACAGCGCCAGGACGATGACGTCCGTGAGACCCGAGACCGTATAGAAGTAGGCCGAAGCGACGATGAGGAAGAGCTTGGCGCCGAAATCGGAATAGACTCCGATCAGATAGGTAACGGCGACAACGACCGGCAGAAACAGAAATATGAATTCGGGAGATGAAAAGAGCATCGACGCCGCGCCGGAATGATATCGAATCTGCTGCCCGTCCAGAACGCGCGGGAACCTCGGACGCGAACGAGATCGACGTTGGGGCGCCATTTTGCATGTCAGCTAGTGGCAGGCAAGCACGGGGGATCGAAGTTTTCACCGCTGCGGCGGCATGGCGCGGGAAAGGTTCGCGGGCTTATCGGCCCTGCGTCGTCTGGTTTCCTTGAACCGCCGCAATGCGGTGCCTATGATGGCGTGAAGAGAAACTGATTCCGGAACATCCCTTGTCCGATACCAACGAGCCGCCTCGCCCCGATGACAAGGGTGACGGCCGGCCATCCGAGTTTGAAGGCATCTCGATCACCGACGAGATGAAGCGCAGCTATCTCGATTATGCGATGAGCGTGATCGTGAGCCGCGCACTACCCGATGCGCGCGACGGCTTGAAGCCTGTGCATCGCCGTATCCTGCATTCGATGAACGAGCAGGGCTACGACTGGAACAAACCTTATCGCAAGTCCGCCCGCATCGTCGGCGACGTGATCGGTAAGTACCATCCGCATGGTGACCAGTCGGTCTATTTTGCCCTCGTCCGCATGGCGCAGGAATTCTCCATGCGCGTCATGCTGGTCGATGGCCAGGGCAATTTCGGGTCGGTCGACGGCGATAGCCCTGCCGCGATGCGGTACACCGAGGTGCGCCTTGCCAAGTCCTCGCGTTCGCTGCTGGACGATATCGACAAGGACACGGTCGACTTCCAGGACAATTACGACGGTTCCGAGCGCGAGCCCGTCGTCCTGCCGGCCCGGTTCCCCAACCTTCTGGTCAACGGTGCGGGCGGCATCGCTGTCGGCATGGCGACCAATATTCCCTCGCACAATCTCGGCGAGGTGATCGACGCCTGCATTGCCTATCTGAACGATCCCGCGATTTCGATCGAAGATCTGATGGAAATTGTGCCGGGGCCGGATTTCCCGACCGGCGGCCTGATTCTCGGTCGGAGCGGCATTCGCTCGGCCTATTCGGAAGGTCGCGGCTCGGTCCTGATGCGCGGCCGCGTGGCCGTCGAGACGATCCGCAAGGAACGTGAAGCACTCGTCATCACCGAGATTCCGTATCAGGTGAACAAGGCGACGATGATCGAGAAGATCGCCGAGCTCGTGCGCGACAAGCGCATCGAAGGCATCTCCGACATCCGCGACGAGAGCGACCGCCAGGGCATGCGCGTCGTGATCGAACTGAAGCGCGACGCCGTTGCCGACGTGGTGCTCAATCAGGTCTACCGGTTCTCGCCGCTGCAGACGTCATTCGGCGTCAACATGGTGGCGCTGACGGGCGGCCGCCCGCAGCTCATGAACCTGAAGGATCTGATCCAGGCCTTCGTCAATTTCCGTGAGGAAGTGGTAGCGCGGCGCACGCGCTTCCTGCTCAACAAGGCTCGCGATCGCGCCCACGTCCTGGTCGGCCTCGGCATTGCCGTCGCCAATATTGACGAGGTCATCTACCTGATCCGTCATGCGCCGGATCCGGGAACCGCCCGCGAGCAGTTGATGGAACGCCATTGGCCGGCGGTCGACATCGCGCCGCTCGTCGCCCTGATCGACGATCCGCGCCACAAACTGGCGGCGGACGGCACTTATCAGCTCTCCGACACGCAGGCGCGCGCCATTCTCGATCTGCGGCTGCAGCGCCTGACCGCCCTCGGGCGAGAGGAAATCGCTGACGAACTGAGCAAGCTGGGTCTCGAGATCGCCGACTATCTGGAGATCCTGCGCTCGCGCGCCCGTATCGTCGGAATCATCCATGATGAGCTCGTCGCGGTGCGCGACGAATTCGCCACGCCCCGCAAGACGGAGATTCTCGACGGCGGAGCCGATTTCGAGGATGAGGACCTGATCCAGCGCGAGGACATGGTCGTCACCGTCAGTCATGAGGGCTACATCAAGCGCGTCCCCCTCGCGACTTACCGGGCGCAGCACCGCGGCGGCAAGGGCAGGGCGGGCATGGCGACGAAGGACGAGGATTTCGTCACACGCCTCTTCGTCACGAATACCCACACGCCGGTCGTCTTCTTCTCCTCGCGCGGCATCGCCTACAAGATGAAGGTCTGGCGGCTGCCTCTGGCCGCACCGCAGGCCCGCGGCAAGTTCCTGAACAATCTGCTGCCGCTCCAGGAAGGCGAGCGGATCACCTCGATCCTGCCCTTGCCGGAAGACGAGGACAGCTGGGATACGCTCGACGTCATGTTCGCGACGACGCGCGGCACGGTTCGTCGCAACAAGCTGTCGGATTTCGTCCAGGTCAACCGCAACGGCAAGATTGCGATGAAGTTCGACGAGGAGGGCGACGCGATCGTCGACGTCCAGCTCTGCTCGGAACATGACGACGTGCTGCTCACCACCGCGGCAGGACAGTGCATACGCTTCGCCGTGACGGATGTCCGCGTGTTCAAGGGCCGGGATTCAACGGGCGTGCGGGGCATACAGCTCTCCGAGGGCGACCAGATCATCTCGATGGCCATCCTGCATCACTTCGATGCGCTGGGCGATGAGCGCTCCGCCTATCTGAAGATGAGCCGCGCCGTGCGTGGCGAGGCCGATGGCGAGGAGACGGCGCCCGAAGCCGACGTCGAGGAAGCGACGAGCGGGGAACTTGCGTCGGCCCGCTATGCCGAGATGAGCGCTGCCGAGCAGTTCGTGTTGACCATCTCCGAGAACGGCTATGGCAAGCGGACCTCGTCCTTCGAGTATCGGATCACCAATCGTGGTGGCAAGGGCATCGTCGCCATGGCCGTCAACGAGCGCAATGGGCGGCTCGTGGCTTCGTTCCCGGTCGAAGACAGCGACCAGATCATGCTGGTAACCGATAGCGGCCAGACGATCCGCATGCCCGTCGGGGGCGACAAGCCGATACGCATCGTCGGCCGCGGCTCGCAGGGCGTCATCGTCTTCAACACCAATGACGACGAGAAGGTCGTCTCTGTCGACCGCCTTAGCGAGGCCGAGACCGAGGCGGAAACGGAAGGCGAGGCCTGATCCGCGCGTGAGGCGTGTGCGGCTCCAAAGCCAAAGAAAAAGCGCCGGCGAATGGCCGGCGCTTCAAAGGTTTTGGGGTGGGAGGTCTTGTCTTGTGGTCAGGGAATTTCAGGACTGAAGTCGAAGGTCTAGGTACTGATCGTTCGTGCACTAAGGCTTTGGGGTGGGGGCCTCGGCCTATTCGATGACTGGAGCTGGTACGCGAATGAGAATGGACTTGCCGTCGGAACGCTTCTCGATCGTGACTTCCGGCGAGCCGCTGCGATCGGCTACCGCGATCAACCGGTCGCTCTTCTTGGCGATCGGATAACGGCCGTCATTATAGGCTGCGGCGCTCGCCAATCCGACGGCAACCGTTGCTGCGATCGATGTCGCGAGGATGGCTGTGTGGAACCACGTGGTCATGGCCGAACTCCGTGTCTTGTTCGGATTGAACTTGGACACAAACTGCGTTAGCGACTATGAACGACTTCACAACGCGTCGTTCGTTCATTGTACAGGTGGTTAATCAATGCCTCTCTTGCCAGATGGTTCCACCTTCGCCCCGCATCAACTCCGGTAACACTTTCGCGATACGGCGCATCCATCCCGCATGACTCGCACGGCCTTCTTCCCCGGATCCTTCGACCCGCTCACCAACGGCCACATCGAAATGATCCGTTTTGCCTTGGCGCTTGCCGACCATGTCATCGTGGCGATCGGCGTCCATCCTGGCAAGACGCCGCTGTTCACCTTTGAGGAACGTGTGGCGATGATCCGTGAGGTTGTAGGAGAGGTGGCCGGCGATGCGGAGCGGATAGAGATCGTCGCCTTCGAGGGGCTGACGGTCGATGCGGCGCGCAAGCATGGCGCGGGAACGATCGTGCGAGGCCTGCGCGATGGGACGGATTTCGACTATGAGATGCAGCTCGCCGGCATGAATGGCCGGCTTGAGCCCTCGATCCGCACCGTCTTTCTGCCGGCCTCGCCCGAGACGCGGCCGATCACGGCGACGCTGGTTCGGCAGATCGCGAAGCTAGGCGGCGACGTCTCGCTTTTCGTTCCGCCGACGGTCGCCCGAAAGCTGACACAAAAATTCGCTTCCTGATGCCGCCGCGACTGGGCGGCCAGCCATCCATCCGGAGATTTCCTTGACTCGAATCCTTGGTCTGATGGCGGCGCTCGCCGCCTTCCTCTTCGTCGCCGCGCCGGTTCAAGCGGCGAACGAGAAGCTCGATCCCGAGAATACGATCTATCTCGACCTGAAGGACGGCCGCGTCGTCATCAAGCTGCGTCCCGATCTCGCACCCAAGCACGTGGCGCAGATCAAGAAGCTGACGCGCGAGGGCTTCTATAACGGCCTCGTTTTCCACCGCGTCATCGATGGCTTCATGGCGCAGACGGGCGACCCAACCGGTACTGGCGCTGGCGGCTCCAACGAGCCGGATATCGCCGCGGAGTTTTCCAAGGCGCATTTTGATCGCGGCACGCTCGGCATGGCGCGCGCTTCCGACCCCGATTCCGCCAATTCGCAGTTCTTCATCATGTTCGCCGATGGCGGCTTCCTGGACGGCCAGTACACGGTCTGGGGCGAGGTCGTGAGCGGCATGGAATATGTCGACAAGATCAAGCGCGGCGAGCCGCCGTCGGACCCCGACAAGATCATCAAGATGCAGCTCGCCGCCGACGCCAAATAGGCCGACCCCAACCAGCCGCTGCCGGCATCTGCCGGCACAAACGATACAATCGAAAAGGAGAATACCGTGGCCGATATCAAGGACCCGGAGAACACGCTCATCCTAGAGACGACCAAGGGCACGGCGGTGATCGAGCTTCGGCCCGATCTCGCGCCGGGTCACGTCGCGCGGATCAAGGAACTGGCTCGCGAGGGCTTTTACGACGGCGTCGTCTTCCACCGCGTCATCGACGGCTTCATGGCGCAGACCGGCGATCCGACCGGTACGGGCATGGGCGGCTCCGGCAAGAAGCTGAAGGCCGAGTTCAACCGCGAGCCGCATCGCCGCGGCACGGCTTCGATGGCCCGCGCCCAGGACCCGAACTCCGGCGACAGCCAGTTCTTCATCTGCTTCGGCGATGCCAGCTTCCTCAACGGCCAGTACACCGTCTGGGGTCAGGTCATCGAGGGAATGGAGAACATTGACAAGATCAAGCGCGGCGAGCCGGTGAAGGATCCCGACAAGATCATCTCGGCAAAGGTCGCCGCCGACGTAGCGTAAGGTCGGCAAGAGCGGCGCTTGCCGTTCGTGATTCCGAGATGGCCGGGCTCGTCCCGGCCATCTTGCTTAAAGGATACCGGCAGATCACGATGATCTGCCGCCTCAATCGAGATGCCCGAACCTCGAATAAACGTTCCGATTGCAACGACCGCCGTTCTGGCCACAGCCTATGCGCATGAGCCGTCGGTCGGGCGAAACCGCCCCGAAGCAGCGTCGAGCATAGCAGGAGCATTGTGTATGGGACGACTTCAGGACAAGACCGCCCTCATCACCGGCGGCACGAGCGGCATCGGCCTCGTTACGGCGCAGCGCTTCGTCGAGGAGGGCGCGCGCGTGGCCGTGACAGGCGTCAGTCAGAAAGGCATCGACGCGGCGCGCGCGACATTGGGGCCGGGTGTCACGATCATTCAGGCCGATGCTGGTGATGTCGGGGCGCAGCGCGAAATCGCGGCGAAGGTCAGCGCGGCGTTTGGCCGGCTCGACATCGCCTTCCTGAACGCCGGCGTGGCCGATCTGCGGCCGATCGAGAATTGGGACGAGGCCGGCTTCGACCGTTCGATCGCCGTCGATCTCAAGGGGCCGTATTTCCTGATTCAGGCGCTGCTGCCGTTCCTCAACAATCCGGCGTCGCTGGTGCTATCCGGCTCGATCAACGCGCATCTCGGCATGCCGACGACTTCCATCTATTCGGCCGCGAAGGCGGGCATGGTGTCGCTGGCGCGCACGCTCTCCGGCGAACTGATCGGGCGTGGCATCCGGGCGAATGTCGTCAGTCCGGGGCCGATCGATACACCACTCAACGGCAAGCTCGGCCTCGATAAGGAAGCCAGCGAGGCGAGGGCGAAGGCGGTGGTTGCCCTGGTTCCGTCCGGGCGTTTCGGTCAGGCGGTGGAAGTCGCCAACGCCGTTGTGTTCCTTGCTTCCGACGAGGCGCGCTTCATCGTGGGCAGCGAACTCATCATCGACGGTGGAATGGGAATCGTCTGAGGCAGCACCTGGGAAATGCTTAGACCCGGCAGGCGGCCCGACAGCGTCCGCCTCCTTCAAGATCCTGTTGAGCCCTGCGACAAGGGCCGCTAGGAACGGACGCTTCGCAGGCGTCATCATTCTCAAGGAACTTCGTGCGCGTCGACCTTTTCGATTTTGAGCTTCCCGAAGAGAACATCGCCCTTCGCCCGGCGCGGCCGCGCGATGCGGCTCGGCTCATGGTCGTCCGGCCGGGAGAGGCACCTGAGGACAGGATCGTGCGCGACCTGCCCGACCTTCTGCGGCCGGGCGATGCCCTTGTCTTCAACGATACCCGCGTCATTCCGGCCCAGCTTTTCGGCGAGCGCGTCCGCGACGGTGTCGCCGCACGGATCGGTGTGACGCTGCATATGCGCGAGAGCGGAAGCCGCTGGCGGGCCTTTGTGCGGCCGGCCAAGAAGATTGCGGAAGGCGAGCGGATCCTCTTTGGCGAGTGCGCGGACCGCGCCTGCCTGCTGGCCGGTCTTGCCGCGACCGTTACTGAGAAGGGCGAAGCCGGGGAGGTCGTGCTCGATTTCGACCTGTCGGGACCGGCGCTCGACGAGGCGATCGCCAGCGTCGGCCATATTCCGCTGCCGCCCTATATCGCCTCCAAGCGTCCCGAGGACGGCGAGGACAAGCGCGACTACCAGACCATCTACGCCCGCGAGGACGGGGCCGTCGCCGCGCCGACAGCGGGCTTGCACTTCACGCCGGAACTCTTTGACCGCCTTGATGCGATGGGCGTCGCCCGTCATTTCGTGACGCTGCATGTCGGCGCCGGCACGTTCCTGCCGGTCAAGGCGGACGATACGGCCGAGCATAAGATGCACGCCGAGCGCGGCGAGGTGTCGGCCGCGGTGGCCGATGCGCTGAACGCCGTGCGGGCGCGGGGAGGGCGCGTCGTCGCCGTCGGCACGACCTCGCTCCGACTGCTCGAGAGCGCGACCGGCGAGGACCGGATCATTCGCCCGTTCCACGGCCCGACGAGCATCTTCATCACGCCCGGCTATCGCTTCCGCGCGGTTGATCTCCTCATGACCAATTTCCACCTGCCTCGCTCGACTTTGTTCATGCTGGTCTCCGCTTTCTCCGGCCTCGAGACGATGCGCGCCGCCTATGCGCATGCGATCGCGAACGGCTATCGCTTCTATTCCTACGGCGATGCGTCGCTGCTCCATCCGAAGGCCGACGAATGACCGACCGCTTCACCTTCACGCTTCTCGGCACCGACGGCATGGCCCGGCGGGGCGAAGTGTCGATGCCGCGTGGCAAGATCCGCACGCCGGCCTTCATGCCCGTCGGCACCGCCGGCACGGTCAAGGCGATGTATCCGGGCCAGGTCCGCGAGCTTGGCTCGGACATCATTCTCGGCAACACCTACCATTTGATGCTGCGTCCCGGCGCCGAGCGGGTGGCCAAGTTGGGCGGATTGCATGTCTTTGCCAATTGGCCGCATCCGATCCTGACCGATTCCGGCGGGTTTCAGGTCATGTCGCTGTCGCAGCTCCGGAAGATGAACGAGCACGGCGTCACCTTCCAGAGTCACATCGATGGTCGTCGCTATGAGTTGACGCCGGAGCGCTCGGTCGAGATCCAGGGCCTGCTCGACAGCGACATCCAGATGCAGCTCGACGAATGCGTGGCGCTGCCGGCGTCCGAGGCCGAGATTGAGCGCGCCATGCAATTGTCGCTGCGCTGGGCGGAGCGTTCCAAGGCTGCCTTCGGCGACCAGCCCGGCAAGGCGATCTTCGGCATCGTGCAGGGCGGCGACAATCCGCGCCTGCGTCTGGAATCAGCCGACGCACTCGCGGCAATGGACTTCAAGGGCTATTCGATTGGCGGTCTCGCCGTCGGCGAGCCACAGCATGTCATGCTCGAAATCCTCTCCATCACCACGCCGCGCCTGCCGGCCAACAAGCCGCGCTACCTGATGGGCGTCGGCACGCCGGACGACATCCTCGAATCCGTCGCTCGCGGCGTCGACATGTTCGACTGCGTGATGCCGACGAGGGCCGGCCGCCACGGGCTCGCCTTCACGCGCTTCGGCAAGGTGAACCTGAAGAACGCCCGCCACGCCGAGGACCACCGGCCGCTGGACGAAGCCTCGGACTGTCCGGCGAGCCGCGACTATTCGCGCGCCTATCTGCACCATCTCTTCAAGGCCAACGAGACGCTGGCGGCCATGCTGCTGACGTGGAACAACCTCGCCTATTATCAGGCGCTGATGGCCGGCATTCGCGCCGCAATCGATGAGCGCCGCTTCGAAACCTTCCGTCTGGCGACCAAGGAAGGCTGGGCGCGGGGCGATATTTCCGCGCTTTGACTGCGCCTGTCAGATCGTCGGCGCGGTATCCTTCAGGATCTGGCAGCCTGATATCTTCCAGCTCCCGTCGGCCTGTCGCTCGAAGCGATAGAGCGCGATCCAGTTGCTTCCGTCCTCTGCCGTCAGAAATACCCTGGCGGTGGGTCCGTGATCTGTCTGCGTCATCTCGCCGAAAGCGATCGACGAGGGCCGGTAGACCGGCGGATAGGCCTTCCGCACCATGCCGAGAAAGATTTCCGGGCTCGGAAACATGGCCTGGATGCCAGGTGCAGCGAAGCCATAGGCCGCTGGGCCGTCGTCCCGCCTGAACGCTTCAATCTGCCCTTTGACGACGGATTGCCACTCCGCGGAGGCGGGGGCCGCGGACGTCTGCGCCAAGAGCGGACCGGCCGCAGCGCAAATCAGCGCAAAGACGAGGAAGACGGTACGCAGCATGGCGATCTCCCGCACTTGTCCATATAAGGGTCAATTAGCTACGTATGCCGGCTTGGAAAGGTTTCGCGCTGCGAATTGATTCCGCGAGGCCGGCTGGACGATGAGGGAAGATCGCGATGAAGGCGCTGTTCGTGCAGATCAAATGCGAGCTGGGCCGAGCCTATGAGGTTGCCTCGGCGATCGCCGATGCCGAGATCGCTTCCGAGATCTATTCAACGGCCGGTGACTTCGACCTTCTCGTGAAGTTTTATCTGGAAGACCATGTGGATCCAGGACATTTTGTCACCGAATCGGTGCAGCGATTCAGCGGCATTCGCGACACGCTGACGATCATGACGTTCCGCGCCTTCTAGCTGATCCGCGCCACCGCTTCTGCTAGAGCGCTTTCCCATCTTCCGAACGCGTCGCGGGCCGGCAGGCCAATGCGGATCCGATCGGTTTCGGCGTCGAAGATTCGGGTCCACACCCCCCGCCGTGCCAGCTCGACGTGAAGATCGGCGGCCAGCGGCGTATGGACCGTGCGGAAGAGATCCGTGCCTTCGATCCGGTCGAGGTCGTGCGCGAAAAGCGCCGCGTCGAGCCGTAGACGATCTAGCGCCAGCCGCTCGCGAGTCGCTGCCTGCCATGGCTCGTCGGCGAGCGCTGCCGTCCCAGCCGCGATGGCGGGGCCGGAGACCGGCCAGTCGCCGAGGACGCGCCGCAGCCGTTCGACTGTTGCGCCCGATCCGACGACGAAGCCAAGCCGGAGGCCGGCAAGTCCGTAGAATTTCCCGAATGACCGCAGCACCAAGGTGCCGTTGGGCAGCTGAGGGATGAGGCTGATCTCGGGCGTAAGGTCGCAGAATGCCTCATCGACGATGAGCAGCCGGCCGACGGCGCCGTCGGTCGCCGCGGCGACGAGTTCCGCGGCCTCATGGGTTCGTCCATCCGGGTTGTTCGGATTGGCGAGCACGACGATCGGCGCGGCCGCGAGGGCCGATCGGAGGTCTCGGACGGCCAGTACCCGGTGCCCGGCGTCGCGCCACGCTTCTCCGTGCCCGGAATAGGTCGGCGAGAGAATCGCGACAGCACTTGGCGGAACCAGCATCGGCAACAGGCGGATCGCGAGATCCGTTCCGCCGACCGGCAGGATCTCGGTGTCAGGGCGCGCGCCATAGGCCTGGCGGGCGGCATCGATCAGGCTGGCGAGCCGCTCCGGATCGGGCAGGCGAGCGACATCGTCACGATCGAACGGTTTCAGCGGATAGGCGAGGGGGTTGATTCCCGTGGAAAGATCGAGCCAGTCCGCGGCCGCGATGCCATAGGCCCGAGACGCCGCTATCAACGCTCCGCCATGCCGCGGCGTTTCGCCGGGCAGGGAAGGGAGACGATGCGCCATGGAGCGTCTCGCAAGAGGGAGATTGGAGGCCTCGCCCGGAATCGAACCGGGATGCAAGGATTTGCAGTCCTCTGCGTAACCATTCCGCCACGAGGCCCTCGGGGTGCGGATGTAGAGGGAAGGGCCATGGGTAGGCAAGTCTTTTCTATGGCTTGTCCAACGCCGAATTGCGTCGGCCGCCGCGCCTGCGTCGCCGAGGCGCGCTGCTAGCGACTTGTCACCCCGCCCCTCGCTCGTTATGGATCAGGAAAGCCCAATATTCGACGCGAGGTTTCCGATCATGGTCGATTTCGCCACGGCGCGAGCTACGATGGTGGACTGCCAGATCCGGCCGGTCGACGTGACCGACTACGATGTTCTCGACGCATTCGCGGCCGTGCCGCGCGAGACGTTCGTTCCGGAAGCTCTGAAGCCGCTTGCCTATATCGACGAGGACATGTTGCTAACGGCTCCCGGCGAGCCTGCTCGCTACCTCATGGAGGCGGGGCCGCTGGCGCGCCTCGTCCAGCTCGCCGACATCCTGCCGAACGAATCGGTGCTCGATGTCGGATGCGGGACCGGCTATGCCGCTGCGATACTCTCCCGTCTCGCCGCATCGGTAACGGCGGTTGACGAGAACGCGGTGCTGGCGGGCCAGGCCCGCTCGAACCTCGCGGGTCTTGGCGCCTCCAATGTCGAAGTCGTCGTCGGCCCGCTCGCCGCCGGGTGGCTGGCCAAGGCGCCGTATGACGTGATTCTGATCGAGGGCGCGGTCGAAGTCCTGCCGGACGCTCTGATCGCGCAACTTGCCGAAGGTGGCCGAATCATTGCCGTGGTCGGTTCACGCGGTCTTGCCGCCAAGGCGACGGTCTATACGCGCTCCGGCGAGTCCGTCAGCGGCCGTCCCGTATTCAATACCCATATCCGGTCACTGCCCGGCTTTTCGGCATCCCCCGGCTTCGTGTTCTAATTATCCTTGTAATTCAAAGCGTTAGTTGCGTCTCGCTGATGGGTTCCATATCGGACCCTGTTGCTTTCGGGCCGCATTGCACACTTTATCAACGGTTTCGTGGGCTGCGCCATTTGACGGTCATGGAGCCCAGCGTATCTTAACCGCGTTAGGTTCGTTGGTGGACGTCCGGTAGGGGGGCGTCGCCTCGCAACGCCGAGGTTTGACATTGTATTTTTCCCGGGTCTTCTTGACGACCGCAGCCGTGGCTGCGGTTCTCGTGGCCGCCCCTGCCGTTCGCGCGGATACGCTGAATGCCGCGCTGACGCTCACTTATAGTACCAACCCCACGCTGAACGCCCAGCGCGCGGCTCTCCGTGCGACGGATGAAGGCGTGCCGCAGGCGCTGTCCGGCTATCGTCCGGTCGTCACCGGCAGCGCGTCGGCCGGCATATTGTCGGGGCGGACGTCAGCCGGTAGCTATAACCTCACTCCGCGCTCGGTCGGCATCACGATCGAGCAGCCGCTGTTTCGAGGTTTCCAGACTCAGAACAACGTCAAACAGGCCGAATCGTCCGTGCTCGCTGGCCGCGAGACGCTGCGCTCGACCGAGCAGGACGTATTTCTGGACGCCGTCTCCGCCTACACGAACGTCATCCAGACACAGGCGATCCTGGCGCTTCGCGAACAGAATATCGTCTTCCTGCAGGAGCAGCAGCGGGCTGCCGCCGACCGGTTGAAGGTTGGCGAGGGCACGCGCACCGATCTTGCGCAGACCGAGGCGAGTCTGAGCCAGGGTCAGACGGCCTATGACGTCGCCGTCGCCAACCTGAATTCGGCGAACGCCACCTATCTGCAGATCATCGGCGCCAAGCCGAAGAACCTCGTGAATCCAGTCTTTAACAATCGTCTGTTGCCGAAGACGGTCGATGCCGCCATCCAGGTCGGCCAGAAGAACCATCCGGCGATCCTCGCCGCTGGTTACAATGTCGACACAGCGGCGTTCAACGTGAAGTCGATCGAGGGGCAGTTGCTGCCGACGGTTTCGCTTCAGGGTTCGGCGTCGCATTCGGATGATGCGTCTCAGGGCGTTTCCTGGTCGGACTCGGCCTCGCTTACCGCGCAGATGACCATCCCGATCTATGAGGGCGGCGTCGTCTACTCTCAGGCTCGTCAAGCCAAGGAAATCCTCGGCCAGCGACGCATCCAGCTCGACAGCGCCCGCGATCAGGTTCGCTCGGCGGTCGATTCCGCTTGGGGCCAGCTTGAGGCTTCCCGTGCCGCGATCGTATCGGCGCAGGCGCAGATCAAGGCCGCCGAGCTAGCTCTCTCCGGGGTGATCGAGGAACAGAAGGTCGGCCAGCGCACGACGCTCGACGTGCTGAACCAGCAGCAGACCCTCATCGATGCACGTGAAACCCTGGTCCTCGCGCAGCGGTCGGAGGTTGACGCGGCCTATACGCTGCTCTCGGCAATGGGCGGACTTTCCTCTGACCGGCTCGGTCTCAAGGTCGCCACCTACAAGCCGCAGCAGCATTACAACGCTGTCCGCGACAAGTGGATCGGCCTGCGCACGCCCGACGGCCGCTGATCGCCGCTGCTATGCCGGGGAAAATCGCCGGCATAGCTTTCGTACGGCTGGGATATGTCTACTCTGACACTCGGAATGACGCGGAAGATTCGCGATTCGGAGTGGTGTGAGTTTCGGGGTGGCAATGGCCAAGCTCAGTCAGGCGCAAGAGCCGTCGATGGAAGAAATCCTGGCGTCGATCCGGCGGATTATCTCCGAGGACGATGCTGAGCCGCTCGCCCCGCCGCCGCATCCGACCGTCGCCCCCGTCAGAGCGGCTCCGTCGCCAACCCTTTCGACGGACGCAATCGACGCTCTTTTCGCGACGCGCTCTCCAGAGCCGAGGCCCGCAGCGCCAGAGCCCGTCCGCGCTCCCCTGCGTCCGGCATCATCGCAGGCGGCCGAGAATCCCCCGCTGCCGGCTCAACCGATCCGTCAGGTCGCCATGCAGCCGCCGCGTATCGAGGTGGCTCACCCGCGCGTCGGAATCGCTGCGGCGCCCCGCCGTGATGTCCGTCCCCAGCCGGCTCCGGCCGGGAGCCATGTCGACGAATTGGCCCCTGGCCGTCCGCTGCTTTCCGTGGGCGCCGATGCCGCGGTGAACTCAGCCTTCGGGAATCTCGCCGGGACGGTGTTGGCCTCTGGTGGGTCGCGGACGCTCGAGGATCTGGTCAAGGAGATGTTGCGCCCGATGCTGAAGGCGTGGCTCGATACCAATTTGCCGCCGCTGGTCGAGCGACTGGTGCGCGACGAGATCGAGCGCGTCTCTCGCGGACGGTAAGCGGCGCAGCGGATCGACGCACCCCATATCGAACGTAGTGAAGTCGGAGATCCTGCGGCAATGGCCGCTGATTGGCTATCGGTTGACTCAGGCCGGGGCATCCGATTTACAGCAGCCAACGATTTTCATCCGGAAACGGCCATGCTTGAGAAGAACTACGACGCCACCAGCGTCGAGCCGCGCATTTACGATGCCTGGGAAACCTCCGGGGTGTTCAAGGCCGGTGCCGGCGCCAAGCCCGGTGCCGAAACCTTCGCCATCGTCATTCCGCCGCCGAACGTCACCGGCTCGCTGCATATGGGCCACGCGCTCAACAACACGCTCCAGGATATCCTCGTGCGGTTTGAGCGCATGCGCGGCAAGGACGTGTTGTGGCAGGTCGGACTCGACCATGCCGGCATCGCGACGCAGATGGTTGTCGAGCGCCAGATGGCGGAACGGCAGGAGCCGAACCGCCGCGTGATCGGCCGCGACGCCTTCGTTGAGAAGATCTGGAAGTGGAAGGGCGAGTCGGGCGGCACCATCATCGGTCAGCTGAAGCGCCTCGGCGCCTCGGCCGATTGGTCGCGCGAGCGCTTCACGATGGACGAGGGGCTGTCGAAAGCCGTCGTCAAGGTCTTCGTCCAGCTCTACCGCGAAGGCCTGATCTACAAGGACAAGCGCCTCGTCAACTGGGATCCGGCGCTGGAGACGGCGATTTCGGATCTTGAGGTCATCCAGGTCGAGACCAAGGGCAAGCTCTACCACCTGCGCTATCCGCTGGCCGACGGCGACGTCTACGCCCATCCGTTCAAGCTCGACGTCGATGGCGTCATGCAGGACTGGAAGCCGTCCGATGGCGAGCCGGATGGTCATGAGGCGCGGAACTATATCGTGGTCGCCACCACCCGGCCGGAGACCATGCTGGGCGATACCGCGATCGCGGTTCACCCGGACGATCCGCGCTACGCGTTTCTTGTCGGCAAGGAGGCTGTCCTGCCGCTGGTCGGCCGGCGCATTCCGATCGTCGCGGACGAATATTCCGACCCCGAGAAGGGCTCCGGCGCGGTCAAGATCACGCCGGCGCATGATTTCAACGATTTCGAGGTCGGCCGGCGTCACGAACTGCCGATGATCTCGGTCCTGGACCGGCAGGCGAATGTCGCGATCGCCGGCAATGCAGAATTTCTGGCAGGCTTGGAGAGGACCGCGGCGCTCGACGATTTCATTTCGAACGTCGATGGGCTCGACCGGACCACAGCCCGCAATTCCATCGTCGCGATGATGGAAGAGCAGGGCTATCTCGACAAGATCGAGGAGCACGGCCACGCCGTCCCGCACGGGGATCGCGGCGGCGTGCCGATCGAGCCGTTCCTCACCGAGCAATGGTATGTCAACGCCCACACGCTGGCGCAGCCTGCTATCGCCTCGGTCCGCGAGGGGCGCACCGACTTTGTCCCGAAGAACTGGGAAAAGACCTATTTCGAGTGGATGGAGAACATCCAGCCCTGGTGCATCTCGCGCCAGCTCTGGTGGGGTCACCAGATTCCGGCGTGGTACGGGCCAGACGGCAAAATCTTCGTCGCCTCGGACGAGGCGGAGGCGCTCGCCGAGGCGCGGGAACACTATAAGGGGCTCTACCCCAATCTGGAGCGCGTGAGCGTCGAGGCGGAGGCGCTTGCGGCGACGAGCGGCGCGGCGAAGGATGTCCTCGAAATCTCGCTCCGTCGGGACGAGGACGTGCTCGACACCTGGTTCTCCTCCGCCCTATGGCCGTTTTCGACGCTCGGCTGGCCCGATGAAACGCCGGAACTCGCGCGCTATTACCCGACCCAGGTTCTGATTACCGGTTTCGACATCATCTTCTTCTGGGTTGCCCGGATGATGATGATGGGCCTGCATTTCATGAAGGATGCCGACGGCAAGCCGATCGAGCCCTTCAAGGACGTCTATATCCACGCCCTCGTCCGCGACGAGAAGGGCGCCAAGATGTCGAAGTCGAAGGGCAACGTCATCGACCCGCTCAGCCTGATCGACGAATATGGCGCCGACGCGCTTCGCTTCACGCTCACCGCCATGGCGGCGCAGGGGCGCGATCTGAAGCTCGCGACCTCTCGCGTCGAGGGCTATCGCAATTTCGCGACCAAGCTCTGGAATGCGGCCCGCTTCGCCGAGATGAACGGCGCGGTTCGCGTCGAAGGCTTCGAGCCGTCGGCGGCGACCGAGCGCCTCAATCGCTGGATCGCGACCGAGACCACCCGCACGGCCAGGGCCGTGACCGAGGCGATCGTCGGCTACCGCTTCAATGACGCGGCGAACACGCTCTACCGCTTCGTCTGGAACACTTTCTGCGACTGGTATCTGGAACTGGTGAAGCCGGTCCTGAACGGCGAGGATGAGGCGGCGAAGGCGGAGACGCGCGCCACCATCGGCTGGACCTTCGACCGGATCATCACGCTGCTGCATCCGATCATGCCCTTCATCACCGAAGAGCTGTGGACCCGGATCGGCGAGACCGGCCCGGCACGGCCGAAGCCGCTGATTCTCGAAGCATGGCCGGAGCTGACCTTCGAGGACGCGGATGCGGCGGCCGAGATCAACTGGCTTGTCGACCTGATCTCGGCGGTTCGCTCGGTTCGTTCCGAGATCAACGTTCCGCCGGGCGCCCAGGTGCCGCTGATCGTCATCGGCGGCTCCGACGCCACGATCGGACGCCTTGCTACCCATGATGTGCTGATCCGCCGACTGGCCCGCGCCTCCGACATCACGCTGGCGGCTGCGCCGCCCAAGGGGGCCGTCCAGACGGTCGTTGGCGAGGCAACGATCGCCCTGCCACTCGAGGGCGTGATCGACCTCGACGCCGAGCGCGCCCGGCTGGCCAAGGAGATCGACAAGGCGGCGAAGGAGATCGGTAAGATCGAGGCGAAGCTCGGCAACGAGCAATTCGTCAGCCGCGCCCCGGAAGAAGTGATCGATGAGCAGCGCGAGCGCCTGGCGGAAACGCAGGAACTGAAGGCGAAGTTCACGGCAGCGCTGGAGCGACTGAAGGGATAATATGGACCGCCCGCTGTCCGCAGGCCGGGCGATCGGGGTTGTCCTTTCCCCTGAGGCCGGATTTTCCGGGAGGCGGCGATGCCAGATCAGACGGAGCGTGGGGCGTCCTTTCGGGCGCTTCACCAGAAGTTTCGGCCGCTCGTGGTTCCCAATGCGTATGACGCAGGTACCGCGAGGCTGTTGACGGGGCTGGGCTTCGAAGCGCTGGCGACCACGAGTTCGGGACTGGCATTTTCCCTCGGGCGCACGGATGGCGTCAAAGCCGTCAGCCGCTCGGAGACCATCGACAACGCCCGAAGCATCTGTGCAGCGACACATCTGCCTGTCACCGCCGATCTGGAGAGTTGCTTCGCCGACGACCCGGAGGGCATCGCCGGGACGATCCAGCTCGCCGCGGAGGCCGGACTGGTCGGCGGATCGATAGAGGACGCGACCGGCGATGCCCTCTCGCCCATCTACGATTTCGCACTCGCCGTGGAACGCGTTCATGCCGCGGTGGAGGCTGCCAGATCGCTGCCCTTCGCCTTCACCTTAACGGCGAGAGCCGAGAATTTCCTGCACGGACGACCTGACCTGGACGATACGTTGCGGCGCCTGCAGGCCTTCGAGAAGGCCGGGGCGGACGTTCTCTATGCGCCGCTGGTGCCGTCGGATGCGATCGGCCTTGTCGTGGCGTCCCTCACCAAGCCGGTCAATGTTCTTGTGAGTTCGGGAAACGCCGATTGGACCTATGACGCGCTGGCGGCCTTGGGTGTCGCCAGAATCAGTATCGGCGGCGCCTTGGCCCGCGCCGCGCTGAGCGCCGTCAGTCAGGCGGCCCGGGAGATCAGGACGTCCGGCACATTCACCTATGGAAAGGGCCTGGAGCCCTTTCCGTTCTGATTGTCACATTGGACCTGTCGCAGCAGAAAAATTGAGGCGCCGGATCTCCCGGCGCGCTCCTTTCGCGTCCCGCGATGGCGCTTCAGCGCCGCTTTGACACCGGCACATAGTCGCGGCGGTCGGCGCCGGTGTAGAGCTGGCGGGGGCGGCCGATGCGCTGGCCCGGATCCTCGACCATTTCCTTCCACTGCGCGATCCAGCCCACGGTGCGGGCGAGGGCGAACAGCACGGTGAACATGGTCGTCGGGAAACCGAGCGCCTTCAGCGTGATGCCGGAATAGAAGTCGATGTTCGGGTAGAGCTTCTTCTCGACGAAATAATCGTCGCTGAGCGCGATCCGCTCGAGCTCCAGCGCGACTTCGAGCACCGGATCGTCGGTAATGCCGAGTTCGCCGAGCACCTCGTGGCAGGTCCGCTGCATGATCTTGGCGCGCGGATCGTAGTTCTTGTAGACCCGGTGCCCGAAGCCCATCAGGCGGAACGGATCGTTCTTGTCCTTGGCCCGGGCGATATATTCCGGGATCTTCTCGACCGTGCCGATCTCCTGCAGCATGTTGAGCGCCGCCTCGTTGGCGCCGCCATGGGCGGGCCCCCACAGGCAGGCAATGCCGGCCGCGATGCACGCGAACGGATTGGCGCCCGACGAGCCGGCGAGACGGACAGTCGAGGTCGAGGCGTTCTGCTCGTGATCGGCGTGCAGGATGAAGATCCGGTCCATCGCGCGGGCGAGGATCGGGTTCACCTTGTATTCCTCTGCCGGTACGGCGAAGCACATGCGCAGGAAGTTCGAGGCGTAGTCGAGCGAGTTCAGCGGATAAACGAAGGGCTGGCCCACATGGTACTTGTAGGCCATAGCGGCGATGGTCGGCATCTTCGCGATCAAGCGAAGACTCGCCACCATGCGCTGGTGCGGGTCCGAGATATCGGTCGAGTCGTGATAGAAGGCAGAAAGCGCGCCGACGACGCCGACCATGATCGCCATCGGATGGGCGTCGCGGCGGAAGCCGGTATAGAAGCGCGACATCTGCTCGTGCACCATCGTGTGGTAGGTCACGCGCTGATCGAAATCGGCCTTCTGCGCTGCGGTCGGCAGCTCGCCGTAGAGCAGGAGATAACAGGTTTCAAGGAAGTCGCCATGCTCGGCGAGCTGTTCGATCGGATAGCCACGATAGAGCAGGACGCCTTCGTCACCATCGATGAAGGTGATCTTTGAATCGCAGGCGCCGGTCGACGTGTAGCCTGGATCATAGGTGAAGCGGCCGGTCTTGGCGTAAAGCGAACCGATATCGACGACTTCGGGACCGATGGTCCCTTCCTTGATCCCGAAATCCCAGGACTGATCACCGATGGTGAGCGTCGCCTTCTTGTCGGTCATTCGGCCAACCCCCTTTGGACAATAGCAAAAACAGCTGTCGAGAGAACCCGCGCGTCGGCCATCACAACGACCAGTCGGCGCTGCTGAGGTATGGATGAGCACTTGCGTATACGATTTATTGCAGCGCGGCAAGCTAGGCTCAAGGGCTCATTTCGTAAGGGGTCCGAACGAAGGCTGGGCCGCTGCGACAGCGCGATTCACCGCCTCGACTCCCCCTTGAAAAAGGTGGCCGTCGCTTGAGGCGGGCTCATCCGAACCGGATCGTTCACGATGCGGCTTCCCTGCCGCCGTTCGTCATGATAATGACCCGCGCCAACCTCATTCTTAGCCCCACGACTCGCCGAAGGCCGCATTGACCTCCGGCCGGTCCTTTGCATTTCGAGGAATTGGCATGGCGCAGATCATCGAACTTTCGACCGGGCGGGACGCGCTGACGTTCGACGACGTGTTGCTCCAGCCGGGCCATTCGCTCGTCATGCCCGGCGAGGTCGATGTCAGGACGCGCCTGACCCGCACCATAGAACTCAACATTCCGATCATTTCCTCGGCGATGGACACGGTCACCGAAGGCCGTCTCGCGATCGCCATGGCGCAGGCCGGCGGTCTCGGCGTCATCCATCGCAACCTTTCGCCGGAGCAGCAGGCCGAGGAAGTTCGTCAGGTCAAGAAGTTCGAATCCGGCATGGTGGTCAATCCCGTGACCATCGGCCCCGACGCGACGCTCGCCGAGGCGCTCGCGCTGATGAAGGCGTATCGCATTTCCGGCATTCCCGTCGTTGAAGGCCAGGGCACGCCCGGCCGGCTTGTCGGCATCCTGACCAATCGCGACGTCCGCTTCGCCTCCAATCCGGATCAGCGCGTCTATGAGCTGATGACTCGTGAGAACCTGATCACGGTTCGGGAAGGCGTCAGCCAGCCGGAAGCGAAACGGCTGCTGCATCAGCACCGCATCGAGAAGCTCGTCGTAGTCGACGATTCCTATCGTTGCGTCGGGCTGATTACCGTCAAGGATATGGAAAAGACGCAGCTCCATCCGAACGCCGCCAAGGACGAGCAGGGGCGCCTGCGCGTCGCGGCGGCCACGACGGTGGGCGAGAACGGGATCGAGCGGTCGGAGCGCCTTATCGATGCCGGCGTCGACCTGATCGTCGTCGACACCGCCCACGGCCATTCGCAGCGGGTTCTCGAAGCCGTCGAGCGGGTCAAGAAGCTGTCCAATCGCGTGCAGATCATCGCCGGTAATGTCGCTACCGCCGAAGGCACGCGGGCTCTGATCGACGCGGGCGCCGATGCCGTCAAGATCGGCATCGGGCCGGGCTCCATCTGTACGACACGCATCGTCGCCGGCGTGGGCGTTCCGCAGCTGACCGCCATCATGGAAGCCGTCGCCGTGGCCGACAAGGCCGATGTGCCGATCATCGCCGATGGCGGCATCAAATATTCCGGCGATCTCGCCAAGGCGCTCGCCGCCGGCGCCAGTTGCGCCATGATCGGCTCGCTGCTGGCGGGCACCGAGGAAAGCCCGGGCGAGGTCTATCTTCACCAGGGCCGCTCCTTCAAAGCCTATCGCGGCATGGGCTCGGTCGGCGCAATGGCGCGCGGCTCGGCCGATCGCTATTTCCAGGCGGAAGTCCGCGACACGCTGAAACTCGTGCCCGAGGGCATCGAGGGGCAGGTACCCTATAAGGGGCCGGTTTCGGGGGTGTTGCACCAGCTCGCCGGCGGGCTTCGCGCCGCGATGGGCTATGTCGGCGCCGAAAATCTCGCAGCCTTTCGCGAGCGGGCGCGTTTCGTTCGTATATCGTCTGCGGGTCTGCGCGAAAGCCATACCCATGACGTCACGATCACGCGCGAAAGCCCGAACTACCCGGGCATTGGCTGACATCAACGAGGTTCCATGCTCAAGACCGTCATTTTCTGGCCAGCCATCGCGCAGGTCGCGCTGATCCTTGTCGGGTACGTGTACCTGTTCTGCGCCCGCCTCGCTGCCGTCGGCAGCGGGGCCGTCACCTCTACCGATTTTGCCCCCGGCGAGGAGCCGGCCGAATCGGCGGCGGGCCGGCGGCACCTGGCCAATCAGTTCGAGCTGCCGATGCTCTTTTTTGTCGTCATCGGCTTCCTGTTCCTGATCGACGGCATCTCGATCCTGGAGCTCGCGCTGGCCTGGCTCTTTGTCGCAGCTCGACTGCTGCACACGATCGGCAGCCTGAAGGGCCCTCTGACATTGCGCCATTCGAGCTTCTTTGCTGCTTTCCTGCTTGTCGTCGCGCTTTGGGTGGACCTCGCGATCCGCATCCTTTAGACCGCAGGGCATGATCCCAGTCGCCCGCATCTCCGCCGCCATCGAAATTCTCGACGACATCATCGACCGCCGCCGGCCGGCGGCCGATGCGCTCAAGGACTGGGGCCTCGCCCACCGCTTCGCCGGATCGAAGGATCGCCGCGCGATCGGCGACCTCGTCTTCGACGCGCTCCGGCACAGGAGTTCGTCCGCCTTCGCCGCTGGCGGCGAGGATGGACGCGCCGTCGTGCTCGGGCTCTTCCGTCTCCATCGCGGCCGCTCAATCGAGGATGTCGAGGCGGCCATCCGAGGCGAGCGCTTCGCGCCGGCACCGCTTGACGAGGCCGAGCGCGCGGCGCTTTCCGAAGATCGGATGGCTTCGGCTCCCGAATGGGTGCGCGGCGACTATCCGGAATGGCTGGCGCCGCAACTCCATCGAATCTTTGGCGAGGATGTCATCGCCGAGATGCAGGCTCTGGCCATGCCCGCGCCGCTGGACCTCCGCGTCAACACATTGAAGGCGGAACCCGACCGAGTCGCGGCAGAGCTGGCATCCGAACTCGGCCGTGTGCCGGAGCGGCCAGCCTTGTCGCCGCTCTGCCTGCGCCTGCCGCTGGAGCCCGAGCGCGGCGAGCCGCACATCGCTTCGACGGAGTCGTTTCTGAAAGGCCATATCGAGATCCAGGATCTCGGCAGCCAGCTGGCGGCGGAACTCGCGGGCGCGCAATCGGGTACGCAGGTGCTGGACCTTTGCGCCGGCGGCGGCGGCAAGACGCTCGCACTCGCCGCGGCGATGGGGAACCACGGCCAGATATTCGCCCATGATTCCGATCGCCGCCGTCTCGCCCCGATCCATGATCGCCTCGCGAGAGCAGGTGTCCGCAACGTTCAGGTCCGTACGCCGAAGCCGGGCAGCGACGTGCTCGATGATTTGGAAGGGCGGATGGATCTCGTCCTCGTCGATGCCCCCTGCACGGGCACGGGGACCTGGCGGCGCAATCCCGACGCCAAGTGGCGCATCCGTCCGGGCAGCCTCGGCGACCGCAACAAGGACCAGGACCTCGTCCTCGCGACGGCGGCGCGCTACGTCAAGCCGGGCGGTCGGCTCGCCTATATCACCTGCTCCATGCTGGAGGAGGAGAACAGCGATCGAATTGCCGCTTTCCTCGCTGCCCATTCCGCCTATGTCGTGCGTCCTCCGGCTGCTCTCGTCGATGCCTTCGAGAGTCAGGCCATGATCACCGTCGGCGGCGCGATGCGCCCGCTCGAAACCGGCCTGTTGATGACGCCGCGGATGAGCGGAACCGACGGCTTCTTCCTCTCGGTGCTGGAGCGGCGCGGCTGACGGCTTGTGACCTTTGTCACCCGCGTCATCCGCTCGCCTCGACACCCACCGATCGCGCCGATAGAACGGGCGCGCTTCACAAAGCCAATCCTAGGAGTTGCTACCATGCGCGGGCTCGTCCGGCTGATCATCCTTCTCATCGTCGTTGTCGGCGGATACTGGGCTTATTATGTGTTTGCCTCGGCCGATCCGAATGACAAGTTCGGCGTGATGATCAACGAGAAGCTGCCGCTTTCGGCGCGCGAATATGCCTGCACGAAGCTCAAGGAACGTTTCGGCGACATCAACGCACCGAACGGCTGCGGCGAGTTCGCCGAATGGGCTCCGAAGCCGGTGGCGCCGGCCCCGGCATCCGTGCCTGCGGCGAACTGATCGTTCGAAGCCGGGCAGGGGAGGCGGTTCAGCCCGGAGAAAGATTGCGATTCTCCCGGCTTTCCCTTAACGGGTGGCCTTTCCTCGTTTCGCTGGACCCCTCCCGATGCACGACACCATCCTCATCGTCGATTTCGGCTCCCAGGTGACGCAGCTCATTGCGCGTCGTCTGCGCGAGACGGGTGTTTACTGCGAGATCCACCCCTTCCAGAAGGCGGAAGAGGCTTTCGCGCGGTTGAAGCCAAAGGGCGTGATCCTCTCCGGCAGTCCGGCCAGCACCGGCGACATCGAGGCGCCGTCCGCGCCTGAGAGCGTGTTCGAGGCTTCCGTTCCCGTTCTCGGCATCTGCTACGGTGAGCAGACGATGAGCGCCCAGCTCGGCGGCGCGGTCGAGATCGGCCATCATCGCGAATTTGGCCGTGCCTTCGTCGAGGTGAAAAAGGCCTCGCCCCTGTTCGAAGGCGTCTGGGAGCCGGGCTCGCGCCATCAGGTCTGGATGAGCCATGGTGACAAGATCACGGCAATTCCGGATGGGTTCGAGGTGATCGCCCTCTCCGAAGGCGCTCCCTTCGCGGCGATCGCCAATGAGAAACGCCGTCTCTATGGCGTGCAGTTTCACCCCGAAGTGCTGCACACGCCGGACGGCGGCAAGCTGCTCGCCAATTTCGTCCATCGCATCGTCGGGCTGAAGTCCGACTGGACGATGACCGCTTATCGCGACGAGATGATCGCCAAGATCCGCAGCCAGGTCGGCAAGGGCCGCGTGCTCTGCGCGCTGTCCGGCGGCGTCGATTCGGCCGTTGCCGCCGTGCTGATCCATGAGGCGATCGGCGACCAGCTCACCTGCGTCTATGTCGATCATGGGCTGATGCGTCTCGGTGAGAGCGAGCAGGTCGTCTCCCTGTTCCGCGAGAACTTCAACATCCCGCTCGTCCATGTCGACGCCGCCGATCTTTTCATCGGTGAATTGGAGGGCGTCAGTGACCCCGAGACCAAGCGCAAGATCATCGGCCGCCTGTTCATCGAGGTCTTCGAGCGTGAAGCGAAGAAGATCGCCGAGGATGGCCGCGGCGCGCCCGAATTCCTGGCACAGGGCACGCTCTATCCCGACGTGATCGAGAGCGTCTCCTTCTCCGGCGGCCCCTCGGTGACGATCAAGTCGCACCACAATGTCGGCGGCCTTCCGGCGCGCATGAACATGAAACTGGTCGAGCCGCTGCGCGAACTCTTCAAGGACGAGGTGAGGGCGCTCGGTCGCGAACTCGGCCTGCCAGACTTCTTCGTCGGCCGCCATCCCTTCCCAGGACCCGGCCTCGCCATACGCTGCCCGGGCGGCATTACGCGCGACAAACTGGATATCCTCAGGAAGGCCGACGCGATCTATCTGGACGAGATCCGCAAGGCCGGCCTCTACGACACGATCTGGCAGGCCTTCGCCGTGCTGCTACCCGTGCAGACGGTCGGCGTCATGGGCGACGGCCGAACCTACGACAACGTCTGCGCGCTCCGGGCCGTAACCTCGGTCGACGGCATGACCGCCGACTTCTTCCACTTCGACATGAGCTTCCTGGCCGACGCAGCCACCCGCATCATCAACGAGGTAAAAGGCATCAACCGCGTCGTCTACGACGTGACCAGCAAGCCGCCGGGGACGATCGAGTGGGAATGATTCAGGCCCATCCGAACGCCGGTCTGCGGGAGGTGCGGTTGCGCGGTGTTTCGCAGTCAATCGCGAGCTTATTCGATCAGCTCTAGCCATTTATCCCGCACTTCGTATATAATACGAACGGAAAGATTGACGTCGCGCACCGCTCCACATTTATTGTGGAAAATAAATTGCGTATGAATCTGACGGTAACTGTCGATTTCTTAGTGTTATACTATCTGAAAATTCAAATACTTACCGCTCCAGTTGATCATCGAGTGGGTGACTGTGTGCGCGGGTCGCGAACGATGGCAACGCCGTTCATGACAAGGTCCAGATGGGCCCGAATGTAGGACGGAAGATCGACATCACGGCGACCACCAAAGATGAGCGTCTCCACCATCATGGCAATCACGGGAGCGACCACCACGGGGGCCAAGGCTGCAGGCGCGTTCCGAAACTCGCCCCTCTCGATACCCTCATCAAGCAAAGATTGGGTCAAAGCAAAGAGCGGGCCCACCAGCTTGTCATGATGGGCCTCGACGACCTGGGGAAACCGCGATCCTTCTGATATCACCAAGCGTATCAATTCCCTGGTATGGCGATCGTCGGACACGCGTTCATAAAACAGGAACAAGAGCGACTTAAGGCGAGCGGCGCATGTTCCTTCAAGCGTTAACGAATCGCGCAAAAGGTCTTCCAGAGGCTTCGAGATATAGTCGGCCATGGCCGAAAATAGTTCTTCTTTCGTCGGAAAATAGACGTAGATCGTGCCTTTGGTGACGCCAATGCGTTCCGCAATGTCTTCGACGCGTGTCGCGGTAAATCCATTCGCGACAAACTCCTCGAAGGCCGCATCAAGAATCTGAATCGGCCTAAGGGCCTTCTGCTCGGCGCGGGTCAGCTTATTTGCATTCGACATAGAAATCGCCTGCTTGCTCAAGGCTTGAACCATCATTGACTAACTGGACAGTTGATACCAGTACGACCTTTTCTCGCTCAAGAGGCAACCCGATCGCTCGTTGTCACAGGATCTCTGCCATCACGATCAAGGCCGCCGTCGCGGGAGGTGTTCTGGGGGGCTGATGGCCTTCGTCATGATGGATGGGATCGTGGTCGGCACCGCTCTTACCCCGCTCTTCCTGCTGGCCCTCTATGCGGTCTTGTTCCAGATCCCTCGCGATGAGCTTGAAGAAGCTGCGCAATCGGCCGCGGTCAGCCGTTTGACGTTGGCCTCGCCGCCGAAATGGAACCCTCGATGGAGTTGCTGGCGACATTGCTCGCTTCCGGGTTTTCCGAGTTGCCCGGTGCCGCTTTGGGTTATGCGTTGCGATTGCGGCGTAGTCACTGGAGTGAATTGCCGGACTTCCTTTGATCATCTTTCGACATCATGGAGCGTTGCCGGGTGGAGGGAAATCTGCGGTTTGGACATCGCTGTCGCGACCGCGCCGGATTGGCGCTGCATCCTCGCGGGCCAAGCCATCCGCATGTCACTGTTCAACGGGCTGCTTGACTCTTTCCTCCCGTCTCCCCATTTGTCGCGAGCGAATATTCATTCGCATGGTCGGATCGCGGGTTTTTGAGCATGGCGATAGTTGCGGGTGTCGAGGCGGGGGCGAGGCTGCAGAGTGTCCATGACGCGCGCCGCGCGCAGGTTCTGGATGCCGCGCGGGTGTGCTTCGCGCAGTCCGGTTTTCGCGGTGCGTCGATGCAGGAGATCTGCGCCGAGGCCAAGATGAGCCCCGGCGCGCTCTATCGTTATTTTCCCTCCAAGGAAGCGATCATCGAGGCGATCGCCGAAGACGAGCGCTGCGATGCCGCGGCGATCGTTCAGTTGATGCGCGGAACCGCGCCGCTGATCGACCGCGTGGTCGGCTGCGCACTCGGTTATTTTGCTTTCATGCGCGAGGCTGGCGCCTCCAGCCTGATGGCCGAGATCGGGGCCGAGAGCCTTCGCAACACGGCAATCGGGCAACGCTTCGCGCGCATCGACAATCAGGTCCGCGAAACGATCCGGGAGATCTTCGCCGAGGCGGTGGCTCGGGGCGACATTCCGCCGGTCGACGACATGAATGCGACGATCGGCATGATGATGGCCTCGGTCGACGGTATCGCGCTCCGCCAGATTTCCGATCCGGACCTTACCCCCGCCCGTATTGAACCGGTGTTGCGCCGGATGCTCGCAGGCGTGCTGCAAATTGAAACCTGAACGGGCTCTACGCGGCGCCCTGAAGCGCCGATCCAGCCAATTCCTGAGAAGGCGCCGCCTGCCGCGGTGATAGCCCATGACGTCCTTCCTTCGCTTTGCGGCTTCGACCGCCCTTGCCATCTTCCTCGCTGGATCCGGCGTTGCCGTTCTTGCGACGCCGGCCGCGTTCGGGGCCGAGCCTGCCGCGGCTCCGCCAGCCCTGCCGCCCTCGATCACCGTTGCGCCGGCCGCGCGCGGCGTCGTCGTTGAATCGGAGACGGTGGTCGGCTCGCTGGTGCCGCGCGAGGAAGTGCTGGTCGGCGTCGATCTCGACGGCTACCGACTGACCGAGCTCGATGCGGAGGAGGGCGATACGGTCAAGGCCGGACAGGTGCTCGCCCGCCTCTCGACCGACACGCTGGAAGTGCTGCTCGCCCAGAACGCATCCTCGCTGGCCCGTAATGATGCGGCGATCGCGCAGGCGAAGAGCCAGATCGCCGAAGCTGTAGCAACCGAGGTCGAGGCCAAGGCCTCGCTGGAGCGCGGTGCTTCGCTGCAGGAGAAGGGCTTCGCTTCGGCTAGCGTGCTCGACCAGCGCCGCTCGCTGGCCGGTGCCGCTTCTGCTCGCCGCGCCGCCGCGGAGCAGGGCCTTGCCGTCGCCCAGGCCGACAAGACCCTGACCGAGGCGCTCCGCCGCGAACTGGAGCTCCGCCTGTCGAAGACCGAGATCAAGGCGCCGACGGACGGCATCGTGCTGTCGCGCAATGCCCGCATCGGCGCCATCGTCTCGGGGGCCGGCGAGCCGCTGTTCCGCATTGCCGAGGACGGCGCCATCGAACTCGAGGCCCAGGTGCCAGAGACGGCGCTGTCGCGCATTGCGATTGGCCAGCTTGTGACCATCCACTCGGCCGGCTCCGACGCCGTGATCGAAGGCAAGGTCCGTCTGGTCGCCCCGCGCATCGATGCGGCGACCCGGCTGGGGCGCGTCCGGATCGCCCTGCCGGCAGGGGTCAAGGTCAATGCCGGCGCCTTTGCCCGCGGCACGATCGAAGTCGCGCGGCACGAGGGCGTGACGCTGCCGCAATCGGCGATCGTCACCGTCGCCGGCAAGCCGACGGCGCAGGTGGTGGTGGACAGCAAGGTCCAGACGCGGCCGCTCGAGATCGGCATATCCGGCGGCGGAGTCGTCGAGATCCTTTCCGGTGTCGCCGAGGGCGATAGCGTCATCCTGCGCGCCGGCACCTTCGTGCGCGACGGCGACGAGGTAACGCCGGTTGCGGCGGTTCAGGGAGCGAAGGGATGAACTGGAACTTCTCTGCCTGGGCGATCCGCAATCCGGTTCCGCCGATCCTGCTCTTCGTCGTGCTGATGGCGCTGGGGCTCTATTCCTTCGCCCATCTCCCGATCACCAAGTTCCCCAACATCGACGTCCCGGTCATCGCCGTGACGGTGACCGATGTCGGCTCGGCTCCGGCGGAGCTGGAAACGCAGATCTCCAAGAAGGTCGAGGATGCGATCGCCGGAATTTCCGGCGTCAAGCATGTCACCTCGACGATCACGGATGGCTCCTCGACCACGGCGGTCGAGTTCCGTCTTGAGATCAATACCGATCGCGCGCTCAACGACGTCAAGGACGCGATGGCCAAGATCCGCGGCGATCTGCCAGGTTCGATCGACGAGCCGATCGTCCAGCGTATCGACGTCGAGGGTCAATCGATCCAGACCTATGCCGTGACGGCGCCGACGATGACGCCCGAACAACTCTCCTGGTTCGTCGACGACACGATCATTCGCGATCTCCAGGGACTGAAGGGCGTCGGCCGGGTCGAGCGCATGGGCGGCGTCACCCGCGAGATCCAGGTGCGGCTCGATCCGGACCGGCTGATGGCGCTCGGCGTCACCGCCGCGGAGGTCAGCCGCCAGCTCAAGGCCACCAATGTTGATCTCTCGGGCGGCAAAGCCGAAGTGGGCGGCCAGGAGCAGACGATCCGAACGCTCGCCAATGCCGGCAATCTCGACGATCTGGCTTCGACCCGGATCGTCCTGAGCGGTGGTCGCGAGGTGCGGCTTTCCGATCTTGGCGTCGTCATCGATGGATATCAGGAGCCGAAATCCTATGCGCGCCTCGATGGCAAGCCGGTCGTCGCCTTCGCGATCTACCGCGCCAAGGGGGCCAGCGATGCCTCGGTCTCCGACGTCGTCAAGGCTGAGGTGGACAAGCTGCAGCTCGCGCATCCCGATGTCGGCTTCACGCGCATCGACGACAGCGTCTACTACACCTATGGCAATTATCAGAGCGCGATGGATACGCTTGTCGAGGGCGCCCTGCTGGCGATTCTCGTCGTGCTCATCTTCCTGCGCGACATCCGTGCGACACTGATCGCCGCCGTCGCTCTGCCGCTCTCGGCGATCCCGACCTTCTGGGCGCTGTCGATGCTGGGCTTCTCGCTCAACCTGATCAGCCTGCTCGGCATCACGCTCGTCACCGGCATTCTCGTCGATGATGCAATCGTCGAGATCGAGAACATCGTTCGCCATATCCGCATGGGCAAGAAGCCTTACAAGGCGGCGCTGGAAGCGGCTGACGAGATCGGCCTCGCGGTTATCGCCATCTCGGCGACGATCATCGCCATCTTCGCGCCCGTCTCGTTCATGGGCGGCGTCGCCGGCCAGTATTTCAAGCAGTTCGGCCTCACCGTCGCGATCGCGGTGTTCTTCTCGCTATTGGTGGCGCGCCTGATCACGCCAATGATGGCGGCGTTCTTCATGCGGGTGCCCTATGCGGGCGATGGCAGCGACGGCAGAAAGATCTATCGCGGCGTCTGGTCGACGCTGCGTCGCCGGCTGAGCGGCTTTGCCATGCTCGGCATCCTGTTTGTTGCCGGCTTGATGCTGGTGGAAAGCGCCGGTCCCGCCGCGTCGTGGTGGGCGCCGCTTGTTTCGATTGACGCTTTGGCGGAACGGATGGCCGGCTATGGCTGGCCGCTGGTGATTGGCGGCACGCTGGCCGTCGTTCTGGTCGTGGCGTTGTTTACCACCTGGCTCGGCCGGCCGCATCCGGAAGAGCACGAAGACGGCTTCATCATGCGGCTCTATACGGGGTTGCTCCGCATCACGCTGTGGCGGCCGCGCCTTCGCGTGCCGTTGGTCCGACATGTCGTGGATGGCGAGAGGCAGCCGGTGCATGTGCGCTTTCCGGTCATGCCGCTGGTGACGATCGCGGCCGGCGTTGGCTTCTTCCTCGTCTCCATGAGCGCTACGAAATATCTGCCGACTGGCTTCATTCCGCCCGTTGACGAGGGCCGGATCGTGACCTCGGTCGAGCTGCCCCCCGGTGCCCGTCTCGATGAGACCGAGCGGGTCAGCGACGCGATTTCGGCGAAGCTCGGCAAGATCGAGGGCGTCGAAAGCGTCTTCGTCATGGGCGGAACTTCGCCGACGGGCACGCTCGAAAAGCGCCGCGCCACCGTCATCCTCAACCTGACGCCGAAGGAGAGCGGTCGTCCCGCCCAGAAGGACCTGCAGTTCATCGTGCAGGACGCGCTTGCCGGCATTCCCGACATCCGCGCGTTCTTCATGAACGAGCGCGGCGACCGAGAAGCGACCGTCGGCATTCTCGGCCGCGATGGCGACGCCGTCGCGGCGGCCGCCGGCGATCTGGAAGCGGCCATGCGCAAGGATCCGATCTTCTCCAATCCGGCGGCTCAGGCCTCCTTCGCGCGGCCGGAGATCCGCATCAACCCGAAGGCCGATCAGGCGGCGGATCTCGGCATTTCCACCGCCTCGATCTCCGAGACGGTTCGGGTCGCGACCATGGGCGATGCCGACAGCCAACTGGCGAAGTTCACGGTCGGCGATCGCCGGATACCGATCCGCGTCGAATTGAAAGAGGGGTCGCGCGGCGATCTCAACCTGCTCTCGGCACTCCGGGTCCCGACCGGTTCAGGCGGCTCGGTGCCGCTTTCGACGGTTGCCGATATCGGGTTCGGCCAGGGTCCCTCGACCATCGAACGCTATGATCGCGAGCGGCTGATCAAGGTCGGTACCGACATGGCTCCGGGCTACACATCGGGGCAGGGGATCGAGCGCATCCAGGCTCTGCCCGCGGTCAAGGCGTTCCCGCCGGGCGTCCGCATTCAGGAAACCGGAGACGCCGAGATCCAGGGCGAGGTTTTCTCGGGCTTTGCCGTCGCGATGGGCTCCGGCATCATGATGGTGTTCGTGGTTCTGATCCTGCTGTTCAACAGCGTGATCCAGCCGATCACGATCCTCGCCTCCTTGCCGCTTTCGGTCGGCGGCGTGGTGGCCGCGCTGCTTCTCACCAACAACGCGCTGTCCATGCCGGTTATCATCGGCATCCTGATGCTGATGGGCATCGTTACCAAGAACGCGATCATGCTGGTCGACTTCGCCGTCGAGCGCGAGAAGCACGGCATGGAGCAGACCGAGGCGGTGATCGACGCCGGACGCAAGCGCGCCCGTCCGATCGTGATGACCACCATCGCCATGGCTGCCGGCATGCTGCCGGCCGCTTACGGGGTAGGGCAGGGCGGCGAGTTCCGTTCGCCGATGGCGATCGCCGTGATCGGTGGCCTGCTCGTTTCGACGGTGCTGTCGCTTGTCTTCATCCCGTCGGTCTATTCGGTCATGGACGACGTCTCTCGCGGCATTTCGGGGCTGTTCCGCTGGCTCGTGCACCCCAACGCCAGCGATGAGGCGGCCAGCGCCGGTCCGCATGACGTGAAGAGCAACGTGGCCCAAGAGAAGGATCGGCGGGAGGTGGGCGAGTCGATGCGGATCGCGGCGGAGTAGTCGCAGCGGCTTCGCACTCTCAGACGTCGCTTCGGATCTATGGGCGGCGCTCAGCCTTGGTCGAGTGATAGCCCCGCGCTTGTCCTGAGGAGCTTCTTCAGAAGCTCCTCGCGGCGCGAGGGTGGCGTTTCCATGGGAAGAACCAGGCAGAGCGTCTTCCCGGCGATGCCATGCCCGTCGCGGATGGGGGCGGCCATGCACCAGGTGAAGCGATCGGCGAGCCCGGTCGTCTCGCAGTATCCGTCGCGGCGAGCCTTCGCGACGTCCTCCAGAAAGCCGGCTATGGACAATTCGCGTCCATCCGGAAGCACAAAATCCTCCGGCGGGATGAAATCGAGGATCTCGCGCTCGCTCAGATGAGCAAGCAGCAGCCGTCCCGACGCCGTCCACGGTATAGGCACCTCGGCGCCGACATCGCTCGTGATGCGGAATGGACCCGGTCCGTCGCGCGAATCGAGGACGATGTATTTGTTGCCGCGCAGGCCGCAGACCTGCGTCGTCGCCAGGACTTCGCCCGACAGGCGATCCATGGCTTCGACAATGCGCCGGTAGTGGGCATTGTGATGGCTGTAGGCCCAGCCGAAGAGGTGCATGGCGCGGCCGAAATAGACATGGCCCTCGGTTCCGACCACCTCGAGCATCTCCGCTTCGATCAGCCGGTTGACGATCTCATAGGTCGTCGAGCGCGGTGCGCCGATCATGCGCGCGATATCGCCGGCCTTCATCGGGGCCCTGTGCCGCAGCAGCGCCTCCAGCAGGATGATCACCCGGTCAATCCCGCGGCGGCGATCTCCACCTTTGCCGTCGGCCACAGTCGCCCCGCCATCCGCCATTTGAACCTCTTCTCCCATGATTTAATCCGGACCCAGAACCAATCATCCGGCCTCTTGCGGAAAAATCAGGTCAGTTCTAGCATTCCTTTTGTCCGAAATACGGGTCTCGTGTCCAGTATTTCGGACTAACAAAGGCGACGGCTGGACAGGCATGGATTGCGCGATTGAACCGTCCACGGATGGACGCAGATCCCTCGCTCGCTCCCGCTGGACAACGTCAAGACAACCACCAGAGGGACCTGCCATGTTGAACAATACCCGGTTCGCGGCGGCCAGCGCGCTTTGCGTAGGCCTTCTCCTCGGCGTTACGCAAGCCAACGCCGCCGCCAAGTGCATCAACGGCGAACGCAAGCCGCCCTATACGATCGGCTGGGCGAATATCTACTCGGTCCCAACCTGGATGAAGCAGACCCAGGGCACGATCGAGAAGGAAGTCGAGGAGCTGAAGAAGCAGGGCCTCGTCGACAAGCTCGTCGTGACCGACGCGCAGGGCGACGCCAATATCCAGATCCAGCAGATCCAGTCGATGATCGACAGCGACATCGATGCGATCATCCTGATCGCTGGCTCGTCGACCGCGCCGGCCCGCGTTCTCGCCGATGCCTGCGCGAAAGGCATCGCCATCATCAATTTCGACAGCCTCGTCGACACCGATCAGGTGACGGCCAAGGTCAATACCGACTCGGCCGAGTGGGGCGCGAGCGCCGCGAAATTCGTCGTCGACTCGATCGGCGGCAAGGGCAACATCATCGTCCTCAACGGTCCTGCCGGCATCTCCGTCAGTGATGATCGCCGCAAGGGCGCAACGCCGGTGCTGGCTGCGCATCCGGACGTCAAAATTCTGGCCGAGACCAATACCGCCTACAACACCGCGCCCGCGCAGGAAGCGGTGACGAGCCTTCTGTTCGCCAACCCGGAGATCGACGGCGTGCTGTCGCTGGGCGGCGCCCTTTCCGCCGGTGCGATCCTCGCCTTCGACAAGCAGGGCCGCCCGATGGTTCCGATGTCGGGCGAGAATGCCCGCCAGTTCCTGGAACTGTGGAAGGAGAAGGACCTCAAGGCCTGGGCGACGATGCAGCCGAACTGGCTGGGGGCTTTCGCGGCCTATGCGGCCGTGCAGGCGCTCCAGGGCAAGGACGTGCCGGCCTTCGTTAAGGTGCCGCTGCCGATCATCGACAATTCCAACATCGACGAGTATCTGGCCCGGGCCGCCGACTTCCCGGCCGATGGCTATATCTACTCGCCCTACGATCAGGCGCTGTTCGACAAGCTCCTGGCCCAGTAGCGTCCGCGAATAGCAGGGATCGACGGGATGTCGTCACCGATCCTGGCGGCGCGCGGGGTATCGAAGGCCTTCTTCGGCAATCTCGTGCTCCGCGACGTCTCCATCTCGCTTGAGCCGGGCCGCGTTCACGCGCTGCTCGGTGAGAACGGGGCCGGCAAATCGACTTTGATCAGCCTGCTTTCGGGCGCTCACCGTCCCGATGGCGGCGTGATTGAAATCGATGGCCGGCCGATCCCGCGTCTTTCGCCCGCCGACGCAAGGCGGGCGGGGATCGCGGTGGTACAGCAGGAACTGAGCCTTACCAGCGACCTTTCTATTGCCGAGAACATCGGCCTTGGCGATTACCCGAGGCGTTGGGGTTGTATTGACTATGGCGAACTCGCTCGAAGAGCCCAGGTCGCCTGCGACCTTGTCGGACTGGACGAACCGCTTTCGCTCCCGGTCAGCCAGCTCTCGCTCGGGCGACGGCAGATGGTGGAGATCGCCAAGGCCCTCTACCGGAAGCCGCGTGTTCTTATTCTCGACGAGCCGACTTCCTCGCTTTCGGCGCATGAGACGAAGGCGCTGATGAACGTGCTGGGTCGGCTTCAGTCCGAGGGCATTGCCATCCTCTATATTTCTCATCGTCTCAACGAGGTGATGGATTTGTGCGAATACGTCACCGTTCTCAAGGACGGCGTTCGCACTGCCGATCGTACCCTGGAAGGGATCGATGGTCCGGGACTTGTGCGGCTGATGGTTGGACGCGATCCCGGCGATCTCTTTCCGCATTGGCAGCCCACCGCCGATCGTCCGCCGGTCGTATCCGTCACCGGTCTGACGGCCGGCATGATGCACGGCGTGGATATCGAGCTTCGCGCGGGCGAAGTCTTCGGCATCGGCGGGCTGGTCGGGCAGGGGCAGGAGGATCTGCTTCTGGGCCTCTGCGGAGCCATTCCCGCCAAGGCCGTGGCGGCGACGATCAATGGCAGCGCGGGTCTCGCCGGAAGCGTCACCAAGGCCAACGGGCTCGGCATCGCCTATGTCGCCGCCGATCGGAAGCGCGAGAGCCTGCATCTGACACACTCGATCGTCACCAATCTCATGCTGCCGGGTTTTGCCCGCGTCGCGGGCCTCTCGCGGCGCGATCGCCCGCGCGAGCGCAAGGTTTCCGCTGAACTGGCCGCCTTGCTCGGCATCAAGGGGGACCTTTCCCGTCCGGTCCAGGCGCTCTCCGGCGGCAATCAGCAGAAGGTGGCGCTCGCCAAATGGATGCCGCTCGATCCGAAAATTCTCCTGCTCAACGATCCGACGCGCGGTGTCGATGTCGAGACGAAGCGCGAGATCTACGCGATGCTTCGCCAGTTCGCCGCCGAGGGCAAGGCCGTGGTTCTGCTGAGCTCGGACACGCCCGAACTGGTGCATCTGTGTGACCGCGTCGCCGTCGTGCGCGAGGGTCGCATCGCGGCGCTGCTGGAGCAGCAGGACCTGAGCGAGGAAGCGATCGTGGCCGCGGCGATGAGCGCTACGGAAGGGAGAGTGGCGGCATGAGCGAGGCGATATCGTCCGCGCGCCCCTCCGGTGCCGCTCTATACTGGGCGGTCCAGCTTCGGCGCAACCGGGGTGTCCGCGTACTCTTCGGTGTCGATGCGCTGCTTCTTATTGCTTACGCCTTTCTTTTTCCCGGCCTTCTCACCTTGAGCGGCTTCGCCAAGTTCACGCAAAGCTGGTTTCCCCTGGCCCTCGTCGCCATGTCGCAGGCCGTCCTGATGCTGGCCGGCGGCATCAGCCTGGCGATAGGTGCCAGCGTCAGCCTTGGCGCCGTGATCGCGGCGACGACCATGGCTGGTCCCTTCGGCGTTGTGGGCGGTACGGCCGTCGTCGTCCTTTCCGGCCTCGTCATCGGCGCCGCAACCGGGGGAATCGTGGTGAAGCTGCGCCTCCCGGCCATCGTCGTGACGCTGGCGGGATCATTCATCATCGGCGGCGCGGCGCTGCTCGTCTTGCCCCGGCCGGGCGGGGCGATACCGGCCTGGCTGTCTGACCTGCTCGCCGGCAATCTACCCGTCGCGTTCGGACTTCTGGTCGTCATCGCGCTGCTCTGGAAGCTCTATCTCGCAACGCCGCTCGGGCTCAGCCTCTATGCGGCCGGCGAGAATCCGGTCGGGGCCTTTCGGTCGGGCGTGTCCGTCGATGCTGCCCGCATCGCGGCCTTCGCGATCAGCGGCGTCCTCGCCGCTCTCGCCGGCCTCTTCGTCGCGGCGCAGACCGGCTCCGGCGATCCATTGATCGGCCAGGCCTTCACGCTCAATTCGATCGCAGCCGCGGTTCTCGGCGGTATCGGCTTTCTCGGCGGGCGCGGCACGATGCGCGGGGCTCTGGCGGGGAGCCTTCTCCTCAGCGTCATGATCAACGTCATGTTCTTCCTCGGCTTCACGCCCGTCGCGCAATATATCGCGCAGGGTCTGATCATCATCGGGGCCGTCGCAATTCCCCAGATTCGCGAGAGGCTGGCATGAGCGCTACCGCTGCTCTTCGTGTGAAGTCGATCGTCACCAGTCGCCCGTTCCTGACGGTCCTTGTCGTCGCGATCGTCTGGATCGGGGCCAGCTTCGCCAGCCGCGGCTTCGGCGCCTATGGTCATTTGCGCTATATCGTCGAACTGGCCGCTGTGATCGGCCTCGTGGCGGCGGGGCAGACCTTCGTGGTGATCGCCGGCGGCATCGACCTTTCGGTCGGCGCGATCGTCACCGTCAGCGCGGTCGGGCTGCCGCTGCTCTCCATGGACGCCGATCCGACCGGCGTTTCGGCGATCGTCATCATTCTCGCCTGCACGACCGCGATCGGCTTCGTGAACGGCGTCGGCGTCGCCTGGCTGCGCGTGCATCCGATGATCATGACGCTCGCCATGGCGACGTTCCTGCAAGGGCTGCTCATCATCATCGCCGGAGGCAGTGCCGTTTCGGCTCACAATCCACTGGTCGCCTGGCTCGGCAATGCACGGCCGCTTGGCATCCCGGCCGGCATCTGGATGTGGCTCGTCGTCTCGGTCGGCGCACTCTACATCCTGCACGCCACCCCATTCGGCGCGCGCCTCTTCGCGCTTGGCGCCAACCCGGTGGCGACGCAGCTTTCCGGCGTTGACGTGCCGGCGACGACCATGGCTGTCTATGCGATCAGCGGCCTCCTGTCGGGGCTGGCGGGCGTGCTGGCGCTTGGCATGAACGGACAGGGCTATGTCGGGATCGGCGATCCCTATCTGCTCGCCTCGATCGCCGCCGTCGTTCTTGGCGGCACTTCGATCCTCGGCGGGTCGGGCACCTATGCCGGAACGATTCCCGGCGCCGTCCTGCTCGTGACGATCACGGCGTTGATCACCGTAGTGAATGCCTCGCCGGGCTGGCGAAGCATTCTGTTTGGCTCGCTGATCCTCATCCTGTTGCTGCTATCCGGCCGCGAGGCCGCTCGCCGCTGAGGGGCAACCAGGGGCCTACCAGCGCTGGTGAACATGCGGCGCGATGCGCTCGGCGTAGATCTCTCGCACACGCTGCATCGTTTCCGGCGACAGCGGCGGAAGGGCGCCGGCGGCGGCATTGTCCCTGGCCTGAACCGGATTCTTGGCGCCGGGGATCACGACCGAGACGGCATCTTCCATGAGGATCCAGCGCAGCGCGATCTGCGCCATGGAGGCGCCGCCGGGCACAATCGCGCGCAGCGCCTCGACGGCATCGAGCGCGACATCGTAAGGCACGCCGGAGAACGTCTCGCCGACATCGAAGGCTTCGCCATGACGATTGAACTGGCGATGATCGTCCGCCGCGAATTGCGAGCCGGCCGTGAACTTCCCTGTGAGCAAACCACTGGCGAGTGGGACGCGCACGATGACGGCGACATTCTTCTTCGCCGCTTCCTTGAAGAACAGGTCGGCGGGCCTTTGCCGGAACATATTGTAGATGATCTGAACCGAGGCGACGTTCGGATATTCGATCGCCTTCAGCCCTTCCTCCACCTTCTCCACGGAGACGCCGTAGAAGCGGATCTTGCCGGCAGCGACGAGATCGTCCATCGCGCCGAAGATTTCGGGGCGATAGAACGCGTCGATCGGCGGCGTGTGCAGCTGGACGAGATCGAGCGTTTCGACGCCGAGATTGACCAGACTGCGATCGACAAAGGCCTCAAGATTGGCCCGGTTATAGCCTTCCGAAACATGAGGCGACAGGCGGCGCCCGGCCTTGGTCGCGACGATCGGACGTTCGCCGCCGCGCTCCTTCAAGGTGTCGCGGATGATCCGCTCCGAGCGGCCATCGCCATAGACGTCGGCGGTGTCGATGAAATTCATACCGGCATCGAGCGCGGCATTGAGCGCGGCCTTGGCATCCGTCTCATCGACGCTACCCCACGACCCGCCGATCGCCCAGGCGCCGAACCCGATCTCGGATACTTGCCAGTTCGTGCGACCAAACCGACGCTTCTGGATCGACATGATATTCCTCCTCCGGGTTTCTTGATCCTGCCGGGCCTGCTGCGATCCAGGATCGCGGCGCCGACGGTTCCTGCCGGGTGATATAGCGGCAGAGAGCCTGTGACGCGAGCCTCGGGATCTCCGGAGCGCGCGCCATCGCTGTCTCCGCCGGTCTCGATCTGCCAGATCCAGGCCGTCTGGCGTCTCCGATGCGCGACAATCGCTCGACGGACCGGGGATTTTGTGATGTTGGCTTAGCATCGAAGCGCGCCGGCGACGGGAGGCGCCGATCTGGAACAGAAGCGGGCATGACGTTCGGAAAAGACTATCGTCCGCGGATCGCTGAGCGGCCGCCTCGCGACATGGGCCAGGGGCTGCGGGGCAGCGGGCGCAACCTCGTCCATGCGGCGGACCACAATGACCGCGTCACGCTGGAAGCGCTCCGCCGCGCCGGCGCTTTGACGCGTCAGGACCTCACCGTCGTCACTGGACTGACCGCCCCCGGCATCTCCAACATCATGCGCCGGCTTCTCGATGCCGGCCTGGTGCGGCAGGTTTCAGGAACGAGAGCGACCCGCTTCGCCATCGAGGCCGGTGGCGCCTATGGCATGGGCATCGATGTCGAGGGCGCCGCGGTTTCGACGGTGATCGTCGATCTGAAGGGGGATATCCGGCTGCGGGAACGGCGCCATGCAGCGTCCGATCAACCGGCGGATATTGCGGCTGCGCTTCGAGCCAGCGCCTTTGCGACGGCGAGCCGCTTGCCCGCCGCCGTTTCGGATCGTCTGCTCGGCATCGGCGTCACCAGCACCGTCGACCCGGACCGCGTTGCGCAGGCACTGGCGCCATTCCTCGTGATCCAGGAACGCGACACGGCCTGCGCCGCGCTCGGCGAGCGGTTGCTCGGCTCGGCGCCCGCCGATGGCAGTTTCGTCCAGGTGCTGTTCGGAAAGTCCGTTCGCGCCGGGCTGATGATCCGCGGCGGGCTGTTTGACGGAGCGATGCACCGCGCGGGCAGAATCGGCCAGATGCGAACCGGGGAAGATGGCCGGCTGCTTGACGACGCGGCCCAGCTTGGCGGACTCGCCCCGCTTCTGGCGGAGCATTTCGACCGCGCTGACAATCCGGACGATTTTCTGTCGCAGCTCGAGACCCATGCGGCATTGGCCGTGGAGAACTGGCTCGATCGCTCGACCTCGCACTTTCTGGATGCCGTCATCGCCATTTCCGGCTTCATCGCGCCCAGCGCCATCTTTGTGGGCGGACGGTTGCCCGGAGACCTTGTCGATCGTCTGGCAGGCAGGCTGTCGGTGGCCGAGGCACAGCGGATGTCGAACCCGAAGCAGCCACAATGGCTGCCGCAGATCCTGCCGGCGACGCTCCGATCCGATTGTGTCGTCCTCGGCGCGGCGATCCTGCCATTTCTCGAATTTCTCCTGCCGGATCCAAGACGTCCGCCGGAGCTTCGTGGGCGCAGTGGTGAAGCCGGCTACGCCGCCGGCCTTCCGGGCGCGTAGGGCAGGCCGGACAGCGGCGAGCGGGTTCGCTGGCGGGCATCGAAAGAGTCGAGCCGCAGCGCCTCGGACAGCGGCATTGTCGCGGCTCCCAGCGCTGCCGCGTCCTCCGAGCCAGCGGCGCGGTGGATCGGCGGGGCAGGGCGGGGATCGCGTGCCAGATGATCATGCACGTAGAGCAGCATCTCGTCGATCAGGCGGACGGGGAGGCGCCCGCCGATCAGCACAGCGTCGGGATCGATGAGCAGTCCGATATGGATCGTCGCCTCGGCGACATGGCGCGCTGCCTGGCGCAGCCACTCCGAAACATGGGCCTGGCCATCGGGATCCAGATCCAGAAGGTCCGAAGGGCGCGCCACTTCAATGCCGTGCTTCGCCAGATAGTCATAGAGGATATAGAGCGAGACGACTTCTCCCAGCGGCTTGACGCGGCTGCCGAGCGGCTCGCTCTCATCCAGCGTGGGCAGCCAGCCGATTTCGCCCGATAGACCTGTCGCGCCGCGATGGCAGACGCCATCCAATACGACGCCGCCGCCGAGGCCCGAGCCGATGAAGATGTAGAAGAAGCTGCGACTCTCGACGCCGAGCCCGTAGTTCAGTTCGCCAATCGCGGCAGCGGTCGCGTCGTTCTCGATATAGATTGGCAAATCGGTGATGCGTGCGAAGCGTCCGCGCAGATCATATCCGGTCCACGCCGAATAGCCTTTAGGCATACCGGGAAAGGGGATCTCGCCCAGCCAGTCGGGAATGGCGATGCCGATGCCGGCGAGGCGGTCGCGGATGATGGCGCGGCGATGGCGGAAGGTTGCCAGCGCATCCTCGATCAGCTCGAACACGGTTTCCGGCATTGGGTATTGGATCTCGTGATGGATCCGTCCTCGCACCGAGCCGCTCGCGTCGACGGCGACGATGGTGACATGGTCGCGCGCGATGCCGACGCCGATGGCGAAGCAGCCGTCCGGATTGATCTCGATCTCGATCGATGGCTGGCCGGGCTGGCCATGGCGGCGGCGGGCTTCGAGTACGAGGTTTTCGCCGATGAGCCGTTCCGCGATCCGAGCCACCGCTTGTTTCGTCAGGCCGGAACGTCGGGCGAGTTCGGTGCGCGAGATGGGCTGGTGGCGCTGGATGGCGCGCAGGATCACGCCGCGATTGTGGCTGGCGGCGAGTTCGGAGTTGGAACCGGCAAGATCGTTCATGGCGCGCCTTGTTTTGCGCGATCCTGACGCGTCGGAGGGGTTCCGACAATCCCGAAGATGTCGCACCGCCGCCGTCCGGGAGGGGAACGGCGGCGGCGGAACGTCCGCTACTTCGAGATCTTGAAGCTGCGGACTTCGAACGGCCGAATGCCCGGCCCCTCGGCTCGGGTGACGGGCTCCTCCAACAGGTTGACGTCGCCCAAGAGCGTCCAGCCGGCGGGCGGCGAGACCTCCAGACGGCCGCGTCCACCGAACGCTTCATAGACGCGCAGGACGATATCGCCGTCGTCCTCGGCAGGCTTCAGACCAGCAAGGGCGACCAGATGGCCCGCAAGATGCAACGGGGAAAGATTTCCCGGTGCGAGCCCGGAAGCGGCCTTCGACAAGAGCGGCTGGTTCAGATCCTCCGCCTCGGCCAGCACGCCCGCCGAATGCCAGTCGCCGCCATGCGGCAGCAGCGCATAGGTGAAGCTCTGTTCGCCTTCGTCGGCGAGCGGGTCCGGATAGATCGGCGAGCGCAGCAGGCTGAGGCCGAGCACATTGCCGCGAACGCTGTGGCCATATTTGCCGTCGTTGAGCAGCGCGACGCCGAAGCCGGGTTCGGAGAGATCGGCAAAGCGATGGCCGGGAACCTCGAACTTCGCCTGATCCCAGGAGGTGTTCTCATGGGTCGGGCGACGGACAATGCCGAAGGCGCATTCGAAGGTCGCTTCCCGCGCCCTCACATCGACCGGCGTCAGCGTCCGCAGCAGCACGCGGCGATCATGCCAGTCGAGATGGGTATGGATGTCGATCCGGCCGGCATTGGCCCAGAGCGAATAGGTCTGGGTGATGGTCGAATCGCGGAAGCGCTTGACCACGCGAATCGACGCGCGGTGCGGGCCGCTCTCGGTGATCTCGATCGATTCGGCATCGACCAGTTCAATGCCATGCGCCGCGTAATCGTCCTCCATGTCCCAGGCGTCCCAGTTGCGGGGCTTGTCCATCGGGAAGGCCCAGAGCTGGTTGCCGCGCCCGGCCAGCGCCTCGCGGCCGAGCTCCTTGTCGAAAAGGCTCGTAATGGTTCCATCCTGGCCGATCTCGACGCGGATCTGGCTGTTTTCCAGCCGGTTCGGAGAAACCGTGAGGCCGGGCTTCGCGGCCAGCGCCGATCCGCCGAGCACGGCGATGCCGAGCGGCGGAACGGTTGCGTCGGCCGAAATGGGACCGTTGGGCCCATCGACCCGAAGCAGACGTTCCGATAGCGATGGGTTGACGACGACCAGCACGTCCTTGGCCTCGCCCTTGGGCAGGCGAGCTACGATGTCGGCCAGTGCTTCTTGCTGCCGGGCTTGGCCCGCGTCGCGGGCTGCGGCGAGTTCGGATTCGGCATCCTCATAGACTTCTCGGACACCTGATCCGGGGAGAATGTCGTGGAACTCGTTCTTGAGGACGGCGTGCCATTCGTCTTCGAGGCTAGCCGGCTTCGACGCGCCGAGAAACATGGCGAGCGATGAAAGCGTTTCAGCCGTGATCAGGGCGCGTTCGGCTTCGCGGTGCTTCTTCTTGGTGCCGCTCTGCGTCGTCAGGGTGGCGCGGTGGAGCTCCAGATAGATCTCGCCAGACCATGTCGGCAGGCTCTCGGCCGGGACCTCGTCATGGATGCGACCGAAGAAATCCTCGATGCGCGCCGGCCGAAGGGACGGGACCGCCGGGAAGTCCTTGAGCTGGGCCTGACGGCGCAGCATCTCCGGAGTCACGCCGCCGCCGCCATCGCCATATCCGACCGCCAGCAGGCTTTCGTCATGGCGGACCTTGCCGCGGAAGTTCTTCCAGGTGCCGATGATCGCTTCCGGTTCGGTCGAACCATTATAGCCGCGTACCGGATTGTCGAAGGTGTGGGCGAGGACACGGCTGCCGTCGAGCCCTTCCCACCAGAACAGATCATGCGGAAATCGGTTGGTTTCCGACCAATTGACCTTGATCGTGAAGAACGAGTCGACGCCAGCCTGGCGCAGCAATTGCGGCAGCGCTCCGGAGAAACCGAAGCAATCCGGCAGCCAGCAGACACGGTGTCGAACGCCGAACTTGTTTTCGAAATAGCGTTGCCCGTAAAGAAGTTGGCGGACAAAGCTCTCGCCCGTCGGCATGTTGGTGTCGGGCTCGACCCACATGGCGCCGACCGTTTCCCACTGCCCGTCCTTGACCTTCTCGCAAATGGCGGCGAACAGCTCCGGATCATCGCGCTCGATCTGGTCGTAATAGGCCGCGGTCGACTGGTTGAAGATGAAGTCAGGGAACGACTTCATCAGTTGCAGCGCCGTATGGAAGGTCCGCCGCGCCTTGCGCCTTGTTTCGGCATAGGGCCAGAGCCAGGCGAGATCGATATGGGCATGCCCGGTGATGGCGAGCTTGCCCTGTTGCGGATAGCGCTTCTGCAGCGCGATCAGACGGCTCTTCAATCCGGCCAGCGCCGCCTCGACGCTGGCGCGCTGGTCCTGCCGCAGGCCGTCCGGGTTCGCCTTCAATTCTGGCAATTGCCAGATCTTCTGCTGGCCGCGCTGCGGGGCGGTGCGCGCTACATAGTCGGCCGTCGCCGAGGGCCAGTCGAGCGCGGCAAAGGTCTGCTCGGCCGCCTCGATCAGATGCGGGACGACTTCATGATCGCCGAGAAACTGAATGGTTTCCGCCACTTGGCGCAGCAGGAGACCAAGGTCATCGACCGGCCCATCGATGCGCACGAGCTTGGCTTTGGTGAGACGTGGCTCGCGGACCGGCTCGCCGAAGGGCAGGCGGGCGACGGCGTCGATGTCGATTGTGAAGGCGTGGCTGGGAACCGGGAATTCCTGATGGAACGGATCGAGCCCGAAACGCTCCGTCTTGCCGCCATCGCTCGGGACGAGGGCGAGTAGGCTTTCGCCGCCGACATCGAGCTGAAGGCGCGTCTCGGCGAGCGGCCAGTGGTCGGGCACGGTCACGTCCGCATCCAGTTTCCGGACACCGTCAATTTTCGCCCAGAAGCCGCCAATGGCGATCGGCGCGCCGTCGAAGCGCCAGCCTTCGAGGGTCAAGGCCTCCCGCTCGCGCCAGAAGCTCAGTTCCTCGACGCGCACATGGATGCGGTCCAGCCTTTGCCGGAGGGTCAGGGACATTGGAATCATGCTCCGTAGATCAGTTTCGTTGGTCGCCGTCCGAAGGGAGGTCCGGAGGCTGATGAGGGCTTCTTTCGATGAGGCTCGTCTTGGGAACTATCCGAGTGCGGTCACCCCTTCACGGCGCCGGCGGTCAGGGCGCCGACAATCATGCGTTGCAGCAGCAGGAAGGCGATGATGGCCGGAACGACGGCTACTAGGCAGGCGGCGGCGAGCACCTGCGTCGAGGAGGCATTCGAGGATCCGGCGAAATTGAAGATGGCGACCGAGATCGGCAGTTTCGAATCCGTGGTGATCAGGAGGAAGGGCACCAGGAACTGCGACCAGTTCAGGATCAGGATCAGGATGAAGGCCGAGGCGAGGCCGGGGGCGGCGAGGGGGAGGGTGATCCGCCAGAAGATGCCGAAGCGGCTGCAGCCGTCGATCGATGCCGCCTCTTCGAGCGATTTCGGGATGTTGTCGATGGCGCTCTTCACCAGCCAGACGCACATCGGCAGGCTGATGGCGATATAGACCATCGACACGCCGAAATGGCTGTCGAGCAGTCCGAGCCAGCTCATATAGCGGTAGAGCGGCACCAGGATGACCAGCGGCGACACCATCTGGAAGGCGAGGATCGTCATCATTAGGGCCGATTTGCCGGTGAACCAGAATCGCGAGAAGGCATAGGCGGCAGGCGCGGAGACAAGGAGGCAGCCCAGGGCGCCAATCGCGGAGAGTTCAAGTCCATTCCAGAGATAGCGCACGAAGGTCGGATCGCTCAGAATCTTCAAATAGTTGGCGATCGTGGCGTGCTTGGGAATGAAGCGGCTCGCCCCCAGGAACATTTCCTGCTTGGCGCGCAGCGACAGCGACAGCAGCCAGAACAGGGGCGTCAGGAAGAACAGGGCGATCAGGATTGCCATAAGATAGGTGGCGTAGTCCCAGAGCTTTTCGCGGGTTTCCTCGGTCATTCGGATGCCTCCCGGCGTGGCAGCATCGACGCATAGCCAAGCGCCAGCACCAGGCTGATCACGAGCATCAGGACGGAGAGCACGCTGCCGCCGGCCAGGTCGTAATTGCGGAACACGGCGTTGAAGGTGAAGAGCGACAGCACTTCCGTAGCCCGTCCGGGGCCGCCGCCGGTCAGCGAAATGATCGCGTCGAAGGTGTTCAGCGTCTGGATGGTGATGAGGATCGAATTCACCAGGATGGCGGGGCGCATCTGCGGCAGGGTGATGTGGCGAAAGCGCTGCCAGCTTGAAGCGCCGTCGACGCTCGCCGCTTCGTAGAGCGTCGCGTCGATCGCCTTCAGAGCCGCATAGAAGACGATCATCGAGAAGGCCGTGCCGCGCCAGACATTGGAAATGACGGCCGAAATCATCGCGTTGGTTGGATCCGACAGCCAGGCGACCGGCGCGATGCTCATCATGCGCAAGACGCTGTTGATCGCGCCGAAAGGCGCTTCGCTGAACAGCATCTGCCAGATCAGGCCGTTGGCGATGCCCGGAATGACCCAGGCGATCAGCACGATGGTGCGCAGCGCCGTCATGCCCTTCAACTTGCGCCGCTCGCCGCGCATGACCAGGACGGCGATGCCGAGGCCGAACAGCTGCTGGCCGATCACGCTGGCCGCGACGAAGACCAGAGTAGTCATCAGGATGTCGGGAAGCTCGGGGCTGCCGAGCAGCGCCTTGAAGGTGGCGGTCGTGTAGATCTCGTCGCGCCCCAGCAGGGTCGCGTTGGTGAAGGCGAGCCGGAAGACGTCGATGATCGGATAGAGGTAGAAGACGCCGAGCATGAGGGCGACCGGCACGAGCCATGAGAACGGATTGTTCTCGATCCGGAGGCGAAGGCTCGAACGGGCGGCGCCGGATCGCTCGATCCCGATAGCCGGCTGAACTACGGACATGCCTGTCCTTTCGTGACGCAACAATGCAGCCGGGGCGGGGCGCAAACCGCGCTATCCCACGGGCGAGACCTGCGGAACTTCGGCCCGTCATAGGCGTGCCAAGGTCCGGGATGGAAGTCCCGGCGGGCGCGAACCCGCCGAGACTTGTCGTCGGGTCTGCCTCAGAGCCGGGCGTAAGCGGCCTGGACGGCGGCGTTGGCGGCATCCAGCGCCGCTTCCGGCGTCTTGGTGCCGGCGAGCACGTCGCCCATCATCACCTGGATCTGGTTCGAGATCTCCGGATAGATCGGCACGCCGGGGCGGGCACGGCCGTTCACCAGCGCGGCAGCGAAAGCCTGGTTCGCTTCCGACTTGAACACGTCGAACTTGGCGAACTGGGCCTTGGAGGTCGGGAGCTGCTGCTGCAGTGCATTTCCCTCGCCGGAGTAGATTTCCTTGATGACCGCGGCGCACATCGCGATCTTCTCCGGATCCTTGCTGAAGGCCGCGAAGGTCCAGCCGCCCGTGCCCGTCGACTTCTGATCCGCCGTCGGACCGGGGATCGGCGAGAAGGTCCACTTGGCGAATTCTTCCGGCTCCAGCGCGCTCTTCAGCTGGCCGAGCTGCCAGTTGCCGCCGATGAAGAGGGCGGTCGTGCCGGCTGCGGCGGCGGCGTTGAAATCGTCATAATTGACGATCGTGGCGATGCGCTTCGGCGCCGCGCCCGAATCGACCAGATCCTTGAAGTAATTGACGGCCTTCAGGAATTTGGTCCGGTTCTCGCCTTCGGCAAAGATCGGCTTGCCGCTCGCATCGACCAGTTCGCCACCCTGCGCCCAGAAATTCGCAAGCCAGTCGAAGGTCGTGCCTTCCCAGCGTCCGCCATTGACGAGCAGGCCTTCCATGCCCTTTTCCTTCGAGGCGAGCGCGGCGGCCTTCAACTCGTCCCAGGTGTTCGGCGCGTCCGCCACGATCTCCTTGTTGCGGTAAAGCACGCGCAGATCGGTATCCCACCACCAGGCGTAGATATTGCCGTCAGGTCCCGTGATCCCGTCGCGCACGAAGGGGAACAGATCGGCGATTTCTTCCTTGGTGAAATAGTCGTTCAGCGGCTGCAGCACCTTGGCGTTCATGAACAGGGCGAGCTGGAACGAATCGACCGAGCCGCAATCCGGGCCGTTGCCGGACTTCGCCTGCTCGAGCATGCGCGCCTGTTCCTGGCCGATGTTCTGCGACATCGACTCCATCTTGATCTGCCAGCCGGGGTGCCGCTGGATGAAGTCGGAATAGAGTTTCGTGTAACCGTCGGCCCACGCCTGCTCGTTGCTGTAGGGGCCATCGCCCGTAATGCGCAATGTCAGCGTTTTGGGCGCATCCGCCGGTCCGACGCGGTCCTTGGTGACGAGGTCGTCGGCAAACGCCGCGCCCGCGAGGAACGCGGTCGCTGCGGTCGCCAACAAGGCGACACGGAAGGATCTCTTCATGTCTTGGAACTCCCTGGATCGATTTTCCACCCTCGGATCCGACGTTGCGCCGGACCCTGCACGCCTGTCTTTTGCGGCGCTTGTTTCCGAGTAAATCACTTTGTTTTTGTTTCGGCAACGGGCAATGATGCGCTATCCCAAACGGGAGAGGAGCGTGCCGCAGGCCGGGGGAAAGGTCGCCAAAGGAGGGGCTGAGCCCGTTGTCGGCGCGCCGGAAATGGCAGCGCGAAGGGCGAAAAGCCTGGGGAGCGTGGGCAAGTCCGATGCTCTGCGCGATGGCCGCATGTCAGCTTTTCGGGGCTCCCGGCGGCGCAGGAATATTCTTTGGGCAATGCCCGGGAGACGCGAATTCACAAACGTTCCGGAATCGGAACAGCGACGAAGGAGGAAACGAAATGCGACTTCTGATTCTGGGAACGGGCGGCATGGCCAACCAGCATGCCCGGAATTTCTCTGCCATTGAGGGTGTGGAGGTCGTGGGCGGCGTCGATGTCGTACCCGAGCGGCTGGCGGCGTTCTGTGCCGAGCATGGCATCGTCCGGCAATTCGGCTCGATGGACGAGGCGCTGGCCTGGGGCGATTTCGACGCCGTGGCGAATGTCACCCCGGACCGGATGCACCATCCCACGACCATGCAGGCGATCGCGGCCGGCAAGCATGTCTTCTGCGAGAAGCCGCTCGCCACCGATGCGGCACTCGCAATGGAGATGACCGAGGCGATCGAGACATCCGGCAAGATCGGGATGGTCAATCTCACCTACCGCAATTCCGGCGCCATCCAGAAGGGCCGTCAGATGGTGCTTGCCGGCGATATCGGCGCGGTGCGCCATGTCGAGGCGACGCATCTGCAGAGCTGGCTCGTCGGCAAGGCCTGGGGCGACTGGAAGAGCGAGAGCAAATGGCTCTGGCGGCTATCGAAGAAGCACGGCTCCAACGGCGCGCTGGGCGACATCGGCATCCATATCGTCGACTTCACGTCCTATGGCGCCGGTCTCGACATCGCCCATGTCTTTGCGCGGCTGAAGACCTTCGACAAATCGCCGCCGGACAACCGCATCGGCGAATATGACCTCGACGCCAATGACAGCTTCACCATGAATGTCGACTTCTCCAACGGCGCCATCGGCACGATCCAGGCGACCCGGAGCGCCGCCGGACAGCTCGACCAGCTCCGGCTCCGCATCTATGGCGAGAAGGGCACGATCGAAGTGGTCTATGACACCGGCGTTTCGACGCTGCGCGCCTGTCTCGGACCGGACCTCGACACGGCCACCTATCGCGACGTGCCGTTCGAGCCGGTGGAGACGAACTACCAGCGCTTCGCCGCGGCGGTGCGTGCCGGGAAGACGCAGGAGCCATCCTTCCGCCGCGCCGCGAACATCCAGAAGGTCCTGGACCTGGCGCAGGTCTCGGACCGCGAGCATCGGGACGAAGTTGTGGGGTGAGGGGGCTTGTGCCGGTCCGAGCGGGAAGGAAGCCGTTTCTTCCCCTCTCCCTGAGGGAGAGGGCTTTCGGCCTTGGCGTCGCAGGGCGCGCAGCGACCGAGAGGCTTAGGCCGGAAGGGAGAGGGTTTACGGACCGTACGGAACGGTCTTTTTCGGGTCTCGTCCGGAGAGGCCGTAAACCCTCACCCGGACCTGCGGTCCGACCTCTCCCTCAGGGAGAGGTGAAAGAAGGCGCTCGGAGTGGAACGATAGGGCTGCGTCGCCTTGTGCGAATCCTCCCGCCTCCGCCTCAGGCCGGATCGACCACCGCTTCGGCCTCGATCTCCACCTCGTATGGCCCGACCAGCGTACCAACCTCCAGCAGCGTGTTGGCCGGCCGGATCGCGCCGAAATACCGGCCATGGACGCGCGAGGCCGGCTCCCACTGGTTCGCGTCCTTCAGATAGACGCGCGTGCGGATGACGTCTTCGAGGCTGCCGCCGAGCGCCGCGGTGCTCGCGGCGATCTTGTCGAGGATGTAGGTCGTCTGGCCTGCAACGTCGCCCTCGCAGACGACAGAACCGTCGGTGTGGGTCGCCGTCGTGCCGCTGACGAGGATGCGGTCCCCGATCCGCACGGCGCGGGAATAGCCGGCGATCGGCTCCCAGATGCTCCCCGAGTCGACGCGAAGGCGCCCCGGGCGGCCCGGAACCGGCTCGGCGGAATAGATCTGCGGCAGCGTCGCGAGGTGATGGCTGAGATCGCCCGACGCCGTCAGGAAGGGCGGCTTGCGGTATTCGTCGCCGCAATCGCCGGGAACCGGCTGCGACTGCGCGAAGGCGGCATCGAGGGCCGCGCGGTCGGCCTCGTCGAAGGCGAAGCCGAAGGCCTTCAGATTGTCGGCGCGATGCTCGCGCTCGCCGAGCCGGGCGCCGATGATGACGGCGGCCACCGCGGGATGATCGAGCACCCAGCGCGTCGCGACATTGGAGACGGAAACGCCGTGCTTGCGTGCGATTCCCGCGGCGGCGCCGAGGATGGCCTGCAACGCGTCCCAGCCGCCGATGGTGTCGATGAAGCGGCGATATTTCATCTTGCTCCAGTCGCCGACCGCCGGCGGCTCCGCGGCGCCGAGCCAGCGCTCGGACAGCCAGCCGCCGCCCATCGTGCCATAGGCGAGCAGGCGGATGCCGCTCTCCAGGCAGAAGGCGCTGAGCGCGCCAGCCGCGCGGCGGTCGAGAAGCGAGAACGAGACCTGGTTGGTCGCGATGGTGACGCCGTTCTTCGCGACGAGGCGCAAATGATCGGTGTTGAAATTGGTCAGGCCCAAATGGCGGATGACGCCCTCGCGGCGCAGTTCCTCAAGCTCTGCGAGCGCGTCCAGATAGGCCGGATGCTCGAAGCTCCACCAATGGAACTGCATCAGGTCGACGCTGTCGACGCTGAGCCGGTCGAGGCTCGTCTGCACGCCGGCGCGCACCACGTCGCGCGTCATCGGCCCCGGCTTCGGGCACCATTTGGTCGAGACGAACGGCTTCAGCCCCTCGGCTGCCGCTAGCTTCAGGAAGCGACCGGTGATCAGCTCGGCGCTGCCATAATGGTCGGCCATGTCGAAGGCATCGAAGCCGGCCTTCGCATAGGCGAGCATCGCCGCGGCGCCCGCATCCTGATCCACCGTCTTCCCGTCGCGCTCCATATCGGCGATCTGCCAGAGCCCGGTCGCAATGCGAGGCAGCTCGAAGCCGGCGGGAACGACGATGCGGGGCGGGGTGGGGACGACGGTCAAGGCGGGTTCTTTCAATTCATCGGTGCGCCGATGCTGTCGCAGCAGCGCCGAGTTCTGCTCCCTCTCCCGCTTGCGGGGGAGGGCTGGGGAGGGGGCTCGCGTGCAACGGCGGTCAAAAGGAGAGACGAAGCCCCCCTCTCCAACTCTCCCCCGCTCACGCGGGAGAGAGGGCCGGCCGTGCCGCTTAAGCGATGACGCCTTACTTCGCGATCGACGCCTTGACCTTGTCGATATCGGCCGTCGACATCTGGCCGACCGTCGTCACCTCGCCGTTCTGGATGCGCCAGAGGCGGAACGGGCCCGTAATGTCGCCGACTTCGTCGAAGGTGACCGGGCCGATCACGCCTTCATACTTGATCGGCTTGCCGTCCTTGATCAGCTGGAGCGCCTTGGCGAACTCGTCCTTGCCGGCATGGATCACCGTGCCGTTCGGGTCGAGCACCTTGCGGATCGAGGCGAGGATGGCGGCGCTGTCGCCCTTGCCGGCTTCGGCGATGGCGAGGCCGACGATGGCGCCCGCGTCATAGGAACGGTCGGCGGCGGGGCTGGCCGGATCGAGGCCGGAGAACGCCTTGTATTCCTTGTTGAAATACTCGGTCGAGGCCGTCGCGTCGGTGCCCGACGAGGTGCCGAAAGCGTCGTTCAGATATTCCGGGCCGACATTCTTGATGAATTCGGCGCTGTTCATGCCGTCGTTCAGGAGGAACTTCTGCGGGCCGCCCTGCGAGATCCAGGTGCGGGCGATCGTGGCGCCGTCCACCGGCGTCGAGACGAGGTAGAGCGCCTCGGGCGAGGAGGCGAGGGCGGCCGTGACCTCCGACTGGTAGGACGACTGCTTCTCGTTATAGGGCGTGACCGATGTGATCTCGCCGCCGAGCGCCTTGTAGGCCGACGAGAACTCGTTGACCATGTTGACGCCGAAGTCGTTGTTCACATTGATGATCGCGACCTTCTTGATGCCCTGGTCGATCGCGAATTTCGCCGCGGCGATGCCCTGCAGCGCATCGGATGTGATGGTGCGGAAGAACACGCCATTGGTCTTGCCGTCGCGGCCGAGCTTGGTCAGCGTCGGCGAGGACGAGGCGGGCGAGACCTGCGGGATCTTGGCCGGCGCAGTCACCGAGGTCAGGATCGGGATAGAGACGGACGAGATGATGCCGCCGATGATCACCGGCACCTTCTTTACCTGAACCAGCTGCGTCGCGACGTCGACCGCCACCGTGCCCTGGCTCTGCGAATCGCGCGTGTCGGTGACGATCTTGCAGCCGGCGACGCCGCCGGCATCGTTCAGGTCGCGAAACGCCATCTCGACCGACTTCGCACCGGCCTGGCCATATTCGCCGGCCGGGCCGGTCAGCTCCATGACGAGGCCGACGGTGATGTCGCAATCGGCGGCGCGGGCGGCGCCCGCCGCAGTGAGGGCGAGGGCGCTGCCGAGAAGTGCGGCGCGCAGCATACGGATCGATGTCATTGGAAACTCCCTGCCCCTCATGTCGTGGGCTTTGGCCCCGGTTGTTCCGTCTCGGCCGCCTGCAGCCAGGTTTCCTGCAGATGCCGCCACACCACGCCGCGCGGGGCCTCATCATCCCGAAGGAAGAAGGCCATCGACTGGCGCCGTGTCGTGCGGCCGTCACGATACTGTCGCTCGACATAGATGAGCAAGACGGCGTCGTCGCCGACATGGATCGGCTCGATATCCTCGACGGCGATCTCGAAACGGGACGTCATCGAGCCGCGCGCCGCGCCGATCCATTCAACGATCGCCGCGCAGCCGAGCATCGCGCCGCCCGGCGTCGTCAGGCGGAACTGCGGATGGGTGGTGCGCAGCCAGAGATCGAACTCGGCCTGATCGGCCGTGCCGAGGAACCAGCGGACGAAGAAATCGTGCGACGCCTCGATCTCGCGGATCGCGGCCGCGACGAGGGGATGGGTGCCGTCGGTTCCGCTCATGACGCGGCGTTCAAATTGTATTTCATGATCGAGCCATGCCGGCCGGTGCGGTCGCGTTCGAGCGTATAGACGTCGCCCTCCGGGCCTTGTCGCTTGGCGATCACCGCGTCGATTGCGGCGCGATCTTCATCGGTCAGGTGAAGTGCACCGATTGCGAGGTTGCGGGCGAGGTGGCTGCGGTTGCGCGCCCCGACGATGACGGCAGCAACGCCTGCCCGGTCGAGCACATGCCGGCTGGCGACGGTCGCGATATCGACGCCGTGCCGCGCGGCGACGGAAGCGAGCGCCGCGAGCAGTTCCTGGAACAACGCCCAGCCGCCGAAATCGTCGATGATCAGCTTGTATTTGGTCAGCGAGCGGTTCTCGAGCTCGCCCTTCGGCTCGGCCACGCCCAGCCAGCGCTCGCCGAGGAAGCCGCCCGCGACCGAGCCATAGCAGAGGAGATCGATGCCGTTCGCGGCGCAGAGTTCGACGAGGCCGTTCTCCGGCCGATGGTCGAGCACGGAATATTGCACCTGCAGGGTGCGCAGCGGGACGCCGGCTGCGAGGAATTCCCTGACGCGCGGCACGTCGAAATTGGTGCCGGAGACGTAGCTGATCTTGCCTTCGCGGCGGAGCTCGTCGAGCCAGACGGCGACGGCGACATAGGCCGGCGCGTCGTAATCCCACCAATGGAACTGCACCAGATCCAGCCGCTCCATACGCAGGCGCTGCAGCGACTGGTCGATGATCGCGGCGATGTCGGCCTTGGTGACGCGGTTCAATATGGCGAGGTCGGGCACGCATTTGGTGTGGACGTGGATCCGCTCCAGCGCCGCCTTGCCGTGCGTGCGGCCGAACCCGGCGCGGAAATCGCCGATCATCGCCTCGACGCCGGTATAGATATCGGCGCAATCGAAGGTGACGATGCCGGCCTCGGCGAAGGCCGTCATGTCGGCGATCGCGCTGTCGCGGTCGATCGCGCCATGGCCGCCGGCAAGCTGCCAGCCGCCGCGGATCACGCGCGAGATCGTGTATTCGGGCGCTAAGTCGAAGGTTTCCATCGGGCGGGCTCTATTCGGATGCAGGCAGGGGAACGGCTGTCGTCGCGGCGTGGGAGAAGCGGCGCTTGCCGAGGCGGGTGATTCTGAGGCGCGAGGGGCAGTTCGGGTCCGGGCAGGCGATCTCGGCGTCGCTGGTCATCCAGTCGTTGCGATGCGTCGGGCGCTGCTTGGCCGCGAGAAGGGGCAGCACCGAGGCGAGCGAATAGATCGAGATGCCCTGTCCGGGCGGCAGATGCAGCATCTCGCCACGAAGCTCGAAATGATCGCCGACCACGGCGCCGCAATAGAGCTTGGCGCCCGGCGGCGCCACCACCTCGACCCGTAGGTCGTAGAGCTCGAAATGATCGTCGACTGCCTCGGTCATCGCCGTCTCGTCTAGCCGTTAGCCTGATGTCTTCACCTCTCCCTGAGGGAGAGGTCGGCCCGCAGGGCCGGGAGAGGGTTTACGGCCTCTCCGGAGAATTCCCTAAACCCTCTCCCGCCGGCCTGCGGCCGTCGACCTCCCCCTCAGGGGGAGGTGAAGAAGAGCATGCCCCACGAATTTCAAATGTGATCGCCCTGTGTCTGCGGCGCTCGCCCTCTTGAGACTTGGGTCAAGCCATGTAGAACAAACCGTCCCGGGCGGCGGCAGAAGCCGGCGCGCCCGCCTCTGGTCTGGCCCACGCATGCTCGAAGTGCAATCGGTTTCCAAGTCCTTCGACGGTTTCCGCGCCGTCGACGACGTGTCGTTCAGCGTCGCGCGCGGGTCGATCGTCGGGCTGATCGGGCCGAACGGCGCCGGCAAGACGACGACGTTCAACCTGATCGCCGGGACGCTGACGCCATCCTCGGGCAGCGTGCGCATCGACGGCCGCGCCGTCGAGCATGAGCCGGCGCACCGGCGGATCGCGGCGGGCCTCGCGCGCACCTTCCAGATCCCGAAGCCCTTCGGCGAGATGTCGGTGCTCGAGAATGTCCTCGTCGCGGCGCAGGACCAGGCGGGCGAGCGCATTGCGCCGAACCTCTTCGCCCGCGGATCGGTCCGGCGGCGCGAAAAGGCCAATATCGAGCGCGCCCGCGACATCGTCGCCTTCGTCGATCTCGGCAAGGTCGAACGGCTGCCGGCGAAATCGCTTTCCGGCGGTCAGCGCAAGCTGCTCGAACTCGCGCGCGTCCTGATGGCGAGGCCGAAGCTGATCCTGCTCGACGAGCCGGCCGCCGGGGTCAATCCGGCGCTGCTGGAGACGATCATGGCGCGGATCGAGACGATCAATGCGGATGGCGTCACCTTCCTGATCATCGAGCACAATATGGACCTCGTCGGGCGCCTCTGCGGCGAGGTCATCGTCATGGCCGAGGGGCGGGTGCTCGGGCGCGGCGCGCCGTCCGAAATGGCGCGCGACCCGCGCGTGGTCGAAGCCTATCTCGGCGGAGCGCCGGCATGAGTGCGCCGCCCGTTCTCGTCGCCGAGGATATTGAGGCCGGATACGAGCCGGGCCTGCCGATCGTCAAGGGCGCCTCGATCCATGTCGGCCGCGGCGAGATCGTCGTGGTGCTCGGACCGAACGGCGCCGGCAAGTCGACGCTGATCAAGGCGATCGCCGGCCTCGTCCCGGTGTCGCGCGGGCGCATCGCGCTGAACGGCGAGGCGATCACGCATCGGCCGGCCCATCTCATGGTCCGGCTGGGGCTCGCCTTCGTGCCGCAGACGGAAAACATCTTTGCGACCATGACGATCGAAGAGAATCTTCAACTGGCAGGTCATGTCGCGCCGGCGGCGGAAAGAGCCAGCCGGATCGAGGCAATGTTCGCACTGTTCCCCGATCTCGCCAACCGGCGCCGCCTCGCGGCCGGGCGCCTTTCGGGCGGCCAGCGCCAGATGCTGGCCGTGGCACGCGCGCTGATGATCGAGCCCTCCGTGCTGATGCTGGACGAGCCCTCGGCGGGCCTCTCGCCGAAGCTGGTCGGCGAGGTGTTCGCCAAGCTTTCCGAGATCCGCAAGACCGGCGTCACCATCCTGCTGGTCGAGCAGAACGCCCGCGCCGCGCTCGCCATCGCCGACCGCGCCTATATCCTCGCCGATGGCCGCAACCGGCACGAAGGCTCGGCGGCGGCGCTTGCCGCTGATCGGGATATCGCCGCGCATTATCTCGGCCTTGGCGGCGCGGATGCTCCGATGCGGGGGATGGCGCCATGAGCCTGCAATTCCTCGCCGACGGGCTCTTCGCCGGTGCACTGATCGGGCTCGGCGCGGTCGGGCTGACGCTGACCTATTCGATCCTGCGCTTTTCGAATTTCACCCATGGCGACTTCATCTCATGGGGCGCCTATCTGACGCTCGCCATCTTCGGCGGGATCGCCGGGGTGATCGCACCGGCCGGCCGGTTCATGCCGCTCTCCTTCGGCTGGCCGCTGATCGTCGCCGGCCTCGCTGCCATGGTGCTGACCGGTCTGCTGGCGCTCCTGCTCGATACCGCCCTGTTCAAGCCGCTGCGCCGCACCGGCCATGGCATCGTCATGGTGATCGCGAGCTTCGGCGCCTCGCTGGCGCTGCGCGCGCTGCTCGAATTCCTGTTCACCTCGGAGCCGGCCTATTTCAGCCGCGCGATCCAGATCGCCGTGCCGCTCGGCCTCGGCATCCGCGTAACGCCCGACCAGATGGCGATGATGGGCCTCGCGCTCGTCGTGGTGATCGCGATGCATCTCCTTTTGACGCGGACCCATATCGGCCGCTCGATGCGGGCGGTGAGCGAGAACCCGGCGCTGGCGCGCGTCGTCGGCATCGACGTTGCCGCCGTCATCCGCGCCACCTGGCTGATCGGCGGCGCGCTGGCCTGCGTCTCCGGCATCATGCTCGGCCTCACCGTGCAGATCCGGCCGCAAATGGGCTTCGATCTGCTGCTGCCGCTCTTCGCCGCCGCCATTCTCGGCGGCATCGGCAGCGTCTGGGGCGCGATCCTCGGCGGGCTGATCGTCGGCATCGCCGAAGCGGCGGCCGTGCAATGGGTCGGCGCCGAATTCCGTTCGGCCGTCGCCTTCGTGCTGCTGATCGCCGTGCTGCTCATCCGCCCGCGCGGCCTGTTCGGAGTGCGCGAGGGATGATCGATCTCGTCGGCTATGGCGCCTTCTTCCTCGTCAACGCGCTGATCTTCGGCGTGATCTGCCTCGGCCTCAATCTGCAATGGGGCCAGACGGGTCTCTTCAATGTCGGCGTCGCCGGCTTCGTCGCCATCGGCGCCTATACGTCGGCGATCCTGACGACCCCGGAGACGGCGGATCGGATCGGCGGCTTCGATTGGCCGATCCTCGCCGGCTGGCTCGCCGCCATGTTGCTCGCCGGCGGCGCGGCGGCGCTGATCGGCCTCGCGACGCTGCGGCTCCGCGCCGATTATCTCGCCATGACCACTTTCGGCATCGCCGTGACGATCCAGGTCATCGCGCTGAATGCGACGGGCCTGACCGGCGGACCGTTCGGCATCGCCTTCATCCCGCGACCGTTTTCCGGCCTGGCCGAAACGCCCATTGCCTTCAACGCCGCCAATCTCGCGCTCACCGGCGCGGTGACGCTCGGTCTGTTTCTCCTGCTCGAAATGCTGACGCGCAGCCCGTTCGGGCGCGTGCTGCGGGCGATCCGCGAGGATGAGGCCGCCGCTGCCTCGCTGGGCAAGAGCGTCAATTTCTACCGCCTTCAGGCCTTCGCGCTCGGCGGCGCGATCATGGGTCTCGCCGGGGCGATGCAGGCGCATTTCATCGGCTTCATCGCGCCCGACAACTATCTCTCGATCCTGACCTTTCAGGCCTGGGCGATGCTGATCGTCGGCGGCTCCGGCAATAATCGTGGCGCGCTCATCGGCGCCGTCGTCGTCTGGGGGCTGTGGAGCCTTTCGAGCCTCGCCGTCGGCTCCTTCGTCGCACCGGCCTTCCAGGCCCGTGCGGCGGCGCTGCAGATCGTGGCGATCGGTGTCGCGCTGGCGGCGATCCTGATTATCCGCCCGCGCGGCCTGATCGGCGAGCGGGCGATCGTCTCGCGCGACGTCGAGGCCATCGCGGGAGAGGCCGGGGCGGACGAGGCGGTCAGGGACTGACGGCCGGCGCCCGCGTGAATCCCTTGCTCGCCGCCAGCATGGCCCGCGTATAGTCCGCCGCGACCGAACCGTCGCGAAGGGCAGCTGCGGTCGTCGTCTCGACCAGACGGCCGCCGCGCATGACGATTAGCCGCTCGCAGAGATGCGCGACGACGGCGAGGTCGTGGCTGACCAGAATGTAGGACAGTCCAAGGTCGCGACGGAGCTGCTCCAGCAAATTGAGGATCTCGGCCTGCACGGAGGCATCCAACGCCGAGGTCGGCTCGTCGAGCAGTACGATGCGGGGCCGCAGGATCAGTGCGCGGGCGATGGCGATGCGCTGGCGCTGGCCGCCCGAGAGCTGGTGTGGATAGCGGAAGCGATAGGATGGGCCGAGGCCCACCTCGGCGAGGGCCGCGAGGATGCGCGGTTCGGGATCGGATATCCGATGGATCGCCAGCGGCTCGGAGAGGATCTGGTCGACCGTATGACGGGGATGCAGCGACGCGAAGGGATCCTGGAACACCATCTGCACGGCGCTGTAGAAGGCGAGATCGCGCGGCGCGGCGACCGGCCGGCCGTCCAGCGACAGCGAGCCGGTCATTGGGGCGAGGCCGGTGATGGCGCGCAGCACGGTCGATTTGCCCGAGCCGGATTCGCCGACGAGGCCGAGGGATTCGCCGGCCTGAAGCGCGAAGGAGAAGCCTTCCACTGCCGTGATAGCGAGCCGGCCGGCGCCGAAACGGACGGAGAGATCGCGGGCCTCGAGGATCGGCGCGGCCATGGTCAGAGCGCCCAGTTCGGGTCGCGGTCCAGCACCGGCAGGGGATGCCGGTCACCGGAGAGCTTCGGCAGGCAGCCCATCAATCCTCGCGTATAGGGATGCTGCGCCTTGTCCAGCGCGCCGGCCTGAAGCTCCTCGACGATCCGGCCGGCATACATCACGAGCACGCGGTCGCAGAAGGAGGCGACGAGCTGGAGATCGTGACTGATCAGGATAAGGCCCATGCCGCGCTCGGTGACGAGCTGATCGAGAATGCGCAGCACCTCGCCGCGCACCGTGACGTCGAGCGCCGAGGTCGGCTCGTCGGCGATCAGCAGTTCCGGCCCGGTGATCAGCATCATCGCGATCATGACGCGCTGGCCCATGCCGCCGGAAAGCTCGTGCGGATAGAGCGCCATGACGCGGTCCGGCTGGCTGACCTTCACCGCATCGAGCATGTCGCGCGCGGCCCTTCGGGCCTCAGCCGTGGAGATACGCTTGTGCGCCCGGTAGGCTTCGACGATCTGCCGGCCGACCGTCATGACCGGGTTGAGGGAATAGCGCGGGTCCTGCATCACCATGGTCATGCGGCTACCGCGCAGGCTGCGGCGCAGCTTCGGGGGCGCGGCCATCAGGTCGATGCCGCCGAAGGCGAGGCGCTTCGCCGTCACTTCGCCCGGCTTTGCCGTCAGGCCGAGAATGGCGCGGCCGGTCTGCGACTTGCCGGATCCGCTCTCGCCGACGATGCCAAGCCGCTCGCGGCCGAGCGTGAACGAGATGCCGCGCACCGCCTCGACGGTACCCTCCGCGAGCGGAAAGCGGATCCGAAGATCCTCGACTTCCAGCAGCGGCGGGCTCATCGGGCGGACCTCGGGTCGAGCGCATCGCGCAGCCCGTCGCCGAGCAGGTTGAAGCCGAGGCTGACGACGAAGATGGCGATGCCCGGCATGGCGGCGACCCACCATTGGTCGACGAGAAAACGCCGGCCGGCCGCGATCATCGTGCCCCATTCGGGCGCTGGCGGCTGGGCGCCGAGGCCGAGGAATCCAAGCCCGGCGGCGGTCAGGATGATGCCGGCCATGTCGAGCGTGACGCGGACGGTGACCGAGGAGAGGCAGAGCGGCACGATGTGCTTCAGGAGGATGCGCGCCGAGGAGCCGCCCTGCAGGCGCACGGCATGGATGAAGTCGCTGTTGCGGATCGTCAGCGTCTCGGCGCGGGCCAGGCGCGCATAGGGCGGCCATGCCGTGATGGCTATGGCGATGATCGCGTTCTCGATGCCCGGACCCAGTGCCGCGACGAAGGCAAGCGCCAGGACGAGGCGGGGGAAGGCGAGGAAGATGTCGGTGATCCGCATCAGGATGCGATCGACCCAGCCGCCGAAATAGCCCGACACGGTGCCGATGAGGAGGCCGACCGGCGTGGCGGTCACGGAGACCAGCACGACGACGGCCAGTGTCAGCCGCGAGCCGTACAGAATCCGCGAATAGATGTCGCGCGCCTGATCGTCGGTACCGAGCCAGAAGACCGGTCCCGGTGGCAGGAGGCGCTGGGTCCTGAGATCGCCGCTTTCGATCGGCGAATGCGTGGCGAGCAGGGGCGCGAAGGCGGCGACGAGGACGAGCAGGCCGACAATGACGAGACCGGCCATGGCGGTCGGATTGCGGGAAAGGCGGCGGTAGGTCTGGTAGGCGTGGCCGAGCCGCGCCTGACGCCGCGATTGCGGCTCCGCCGTCGTCAGCCAGGCACGCAGCGATCCGGGAGCGCCGCTCATCAGCGCGTCCTCGGATCGAGCAGGTGATAGAGAAGGTCGGAGAAAAGGTTCAGCGTCACGAAGGCGGCGCCGACGACCAGTGTTCCGCCCAGCACAGCGTTCAGATCGGCGTTCTGCAGCGAATTAGTGATGTAGGAGCCGATCCCCGGCCAGGCGAAGACCGTCTCGGTCAGAACCGAGCCTTCGAGCAGCGTCGCATAGGAGAGCACGACGACGGTGACGAGCGGGACGCTGGCATTCCGGAGCGCATGCCGCCAGATGACCCGCGCCTCCGACAGGCCCTTGATCCGGGCGGTGACGACATATTCCTGCGCCAGTTCGTTCAGCACCAGGGCGCGCGTCATCCGGCTGATATAGGCGAGCGAAAAATAGCCGAGCAGGATCGCCGGCAGGATGATGTGGGAGAGGGCGTTCCAGAACACCTCGACCTGGCCCTGCATCAGGCTGTCGACCAGCAGCATGCCGGTCACGGGCGTCACCAGATAGTCATAGGCGATGTCGAGCCGCCCTGGCCCGGCTACCCAGTCGAGGCGGGCATAGAACAGCAGCAGCGCCATCAGGCCGAGCCAGAAGATCGGCACGGAATAGCCGACGAGCCCGACGATGCGTACGATCTGGTCCAGAAGACTGCCCGATCGCACGGCCGCGAAGACCCCGAGCGGGACGCCGATCAGGGTTCCGATCAGCGTGCCGAGCGTCGCGAGTTCGATGGTGGCGGGGAAATAGCGCTTTATGTCCTCGATCACCGGATTGGTAGTGAGGACGGAACGGCCGAAATCGCCGGTCACGGCCTTCACGACATAGACGCGGAACTGTTCGGGCAGGGGCTTGTCGAGGCCCATCTCGGCCCGCACGCGCTCATAGACGGCGCCCGAGGCGCGGTCGCCCGCGACGGCCAGAACCGGATCGATTGGCACGACACGGCCGATGACGAAGGTGACGACGACGAGGCCGAACAGCGTGATCGCCAGCGTCAAGAGGAAGCCGGCGATGCCGCCCGCCAGGCCAAGCGCGCCACGGCCACGCCGCTCCCGCCTCGGCGCGGCTCTCAGGCCGGGGTCGAGGCTCAATCCTTGCTCGTGCTGGTCGCGAGATTATTGTCGAAGGAGGGGCCCATGATGAAACCCTTGACGTTGGATCGCAGCGCCGCGGCCTCCGTCTTCTGGAACATCACGAGGAACGGTCCGTCGGCCATCACGTCGCGCTGCAGCTTGTCATAGATGGCGGCGCGCTTGGCCGGGTCGCGCTCCAGGATGGCGGCCTCCACCTCCGGTCCCAGCACTGGCGTTGCCCAGGCATTGCGCCAGGCCAGCGTCTTGGACGAGGCGTCGTCCTTGTTGTCCGGATTGGAGGCGAAGGTCTGGGCGTTCGAGTGCGGGTCCTGATAGTCCGACCCCCAGTCGCCGATATAGATGTCATGCGCGCGGGAGCGATATTTCGTCAGCGTCTGCTTGCCGTCGCCGGGGATGATTTCGACCTTGACGCCGGCCTTGGCGAAGGTCGCCTGGATCGCCTCGGCGACGCCTGTGATCGGCTGCGTCGAGCGGACATCCATCGTCACCTTGAAGCCGTCCGGCAGTCCTGCCTTGGCGAGCAGCGCCTTGGCCTTGTCGACGTCGAGGGAATAGGGCGTGTCGTTCACGGCGCCGAGGAAGCCCTTGGGCAGGAAGGCCTGATGTACGCTCGCCTGATCTTTCATGATCGTGTCGGTGATGGCGCCGTAGTCGACGAGATATTTCAGCGCCTCGCGGACTTCGGGCTTGGCGAGGTTCGGATTCTTCTGGTTCAGCCCGAGATAGTAGAGCGTGCCCTTCGGGGCGGTCTGGATCTTGATATCCGGATTGGATGAGATCGCCGTGATTTGCTCCGGCCCGAGATTGCGAGCGATATCGACATCGCCCTTTTCCAGCAGAAGTCGCTGCGTCGCGGTTTCGGGGATATGGCGGTAGATGACGCGGGCGAGAGGGGCCGGGGTGCCGGAATAATTCGGGTTGCGCTCCAGGACGACCACCTCGTTGGCGCGCCAGTCGCGGATCGAGAACGGCCCCGATCCCGCATAGTGGGTCTTGAGCCAGCCATAGCCGAGATCGCCATCGGCTTCATGTTCCAGCACCAGCTTCTTGTCGACCACGGAGGCGACGGAGGAGGTGAGGGCGTAGAGCGCGAAGCTCGGCGCATAGGGACGGTCCATCTTGAAGTCGAGCGTATAGTCGCCCGTCGCCTTGACGGCGTCCTTCACATTGTCCTTGGTGATGCCGAACTGGTTGATGATGAAGGCCGGCGATTTGTCGAGCAGCACGGCGCGCTGCAGCGAGAACTCGACATCGGCAGCTGTGATCGGATTGCCGGAGGCGAATTTACGCCCCTCGCGGATCTTGAAGCTTATGGTCTTGCCGTCATCCGACACGGTCCAGCTCTCGGCGACGACGCCGAACATCTTGGAGACGTCGTCGAGGTCGTAGCCGATCAGCCGTTCATAGGTATTGCCGGCGATCTCGGTGGTCGAAAACTCGAACAGTTCGGCCGGGTCGAGTGAGATGATGTCGTCGATCTGCCAGGCCTGGACCAGCGTGTCCTTTGGCGTTGCCGCGAGGGCCGGAACGGCGATCCCACCGGCGAGGCCCATCGCGACCCACGCCGCCGTTGCGCTCATTCTGATCAAGCCGAATCCCATGGTTCATCCCCGCCTAGCAAACAGCCTGCGCGAAGTGTGCCTCTGCGGTCGCCTACCGTCTACCGGCAAGATGGGACGGCTGCATGACCCGAAAAACCGGCGCGTCCTGTATTCACCCGATGTCCGGGGCAGGGATCGCCTGCCCCGGACATCGGTGTAACCGTTTCAGTAACGGCTGGGGCCGGCCGGCTTGTTGCCGAGAATCTCGTCGATCTTCGCCATGACATCAGCCGTCAGCTTGTCGCGGCCGTCGAGGGCCGAGAGATTGTCTTCCAGCTGCGACAGGCGCGAGGCGCCGAGGATGACCGTCGAGACATTCGGGTTGGCGAGGCACCAGAGCAGGGCGAGGTGATGGACCGGCAAGCCGATCTCGGCGGCGAGCGCGCCGATCTTGCCGACGGTTTCCAGCTTCTTGCGGCCGTCTTCGCTCTGCCAGATCTCCTTCAGCCATTCATAGCCCGGCAGATCGAGGCGGCTGCCTTCCGGAATGCCCTTGGCATATTTGCCGGTCAGGATGCCGGAAGCGAGCGGCGACCAGATCGTGGTGCCAAGGCCCATCAGCGGATAGAGCGGCAGGTAATCGCCTTCGACCTTATGCCGCTCGAAGAGATTATATTGCGGCTGCTCCATGGTCGGCAGCGTCAGGCCGAGCGCGCGGGCGACGCCCCAGGCCTCGGTGATCTGCTGCGCCGACCATTCCGACGTGCCCCAGTAGAGCACCTTGCCCTGCGCGACGAGATCATGCATCGCCCGCACGGTTTCCTCGATCGGGGTATCGATGTCGGGGCGGTGGCAGAAGAACAGGTCGAGGTAATCGACCTTCAGCCGCTTCAGTGCGGCATGGCAGGCATCGGTGACGTGCTTGCGGCTGAGGCCGCGCTGTGTCGGCTTCGAGCCGCCCCAGAACACCTTGCTCGACACGATGAAGCTGTCGCGGCTCCAGCCGAGCTTTGCCAGCGCCTCGCCCATCAGGGCCTCGGAGACGCCGGCCTCATAGCCCTCGGCATTGTCGAAGAAATTGATGCCCGCGTCATAGGCGCGCTTCATCATCGTCATCGCATCGTTCTGGTCGACCTGCTTGCCGAAGGTCACCCAGGAACCGAGCGAAAGCTCACTGACCTGAAGGCCCGAACGGCCCAAACGACGATATTGCATGGCTTGGTTTCCTTGTTTGCGACGGCAGGCAAGGCTTGGCGACGATGCCGCGCCCACGCTTTGCCGCGGATGAATCCGGGAAAATCCAATGGCATGGATTCCTGGCGATGCTGCGGCGCCATGGAGAAAGACGCCTGACTGGTTGTCGCGGCCGTAGGTCGTCGGCCACCCATCACGTTACGGCTTGTACATCGGTCGCGATGGATCCGCTGCTGATTTCGGCGCCCGATTGAATCAATTCAAGGAGAGCGAGCCCGGTTGCCCAGATGGCGGCGCATGAACGAGCCCGATGAGACCAAGGCTCGCCGACCTGCATCAAGATGGGCATTCCACATCGGGAAGGCGTGGATCATATGCGGCCAGATCTCCAGCGTCACCGCAACTTCGGCGGCGCCGGCCGCCTCGACCAGACGCGTCGAATCGGCGAGCAGCGTCTCGTCGGCGCCGACCTGAACCAGAAGGGGCGATAGTCCCGCGAGATCGGCGAAGAGCGGCGAGACGCGCGGATCGCGCCGGTCGAAGCCGTGCGGCAGATAGCTGTCGACGAGTTCTTGCAGATAGGCCGTGTGGATCAGCGGATCGACCGCGTCCCGCGTCACCAGCGTTGCGCCCGACAGCGTCAGGTCGGTCCAGGGCGAGAGCAGCCAGCCGCAGGCCGGCAGCGGTTCCTTCGCATCGCGCAGGCTCGTCAGCAGCCCAAGTGTCAGGCCGCCGCCGGCGCTGTCGCCGCCAATGGCGATCCGGTCCGGGGCGATGCCCTGGTCGAGCAGGAATTGCCATGCCGTGCGCGCATCCTCCGACGCAGCCGGGAAGGGATGCTCCGGTGCCAGCCGGTACGCGATCGCCAGCGTGCGGATGCCGGCGGCGCGGCCGGACTCGGTCACGAGCCGGCGATGGCTGACAATCGAGCCGGAGCAATAGCCGCCGCCGTGGAAGTACAGAAGCACGCGCGACGGATCGCTGCCGGGCGCGATCGACCATTCGGCGGCAAGACCGTCAATGTCGGCTGGCTCGGTCCGGATATCGTCGGCGATCGGCCAGACCGCGCCGACCTCGTTGATCCGCTGCCGCCGCTCGGTCCATCCGACCGGCCGAGCCTTGGCAACAAGCAGCGCGCGGACGGCCTCGATCTCGGTCTGGTCCGACATTTCCCGCTTCTCCTGCTCGATCAGCCGAGACGATAGACCCGGCTCACCGTATCGCGATAGAGCTTGCGTCGCTCGTCGACGCTGGCGCCCGAGACGATGTCGTCGAGGATGGCGACCCAGTCGGGATAGCGGTGCGTCAGTTCCGAAACGGTCCAGTCGCTGCCATACATCACGCGGTCGAAGCCGAAGACCTCGATGGCACGCTCCACATAGGGCTTCACGTCGTCGGCCTTCCAGCTCTGGTGATCCGCTTCGGTAACGACACCCGAGATCTTGCAGACGACGTTGGGCAGCGCGGCCAGTTCTGCGATTTGGTCCCACCAGGGCTGGCGAAGGCCGTTCTTGATGTCTGGCTTGCCGATATGATCAAGCACGAAGCTCACTTGCGGGCAGCGCCGGGCCAGTTCGATGCCATAGGTCAACGCCCAATGCTTGACGCAGATATCGAAGGTGAAGCCGAACTTCGGCAGCAGGCGGAGCCCGTCCAGGAAGGCTGGCTCCAGCACGAACGCGGGATTGCGCTCGGTCTCGATCAGGCGGCGGATGCCGCGAACGGAGGGTAGGGTGGCAAGCTTTTCAAGATCCTGCTCGACGCGCGCACCTTTCTCCAGCGGGGCATGCGCGACCGAGCCCGCGAGGCGCGGGTCTCCATCCGCCATCTGCTGGATGAATTCGACCTCATCGATATGAAGGCCTGGATCGACGGCAACTTCGGCGAAGACAAGCTTCTCGATCTGGACCGGACCGCGCGCTGCATCGAAATCGTCGAGATCGAAGCTGCGGTCGATCTTCGGAACATTGGCGAGCCAGCCATAGGATAGGCGCTGCACGTCGTAGAGATGGACGTGGCTGTCGATGATCGGAAACTCGGGCATGTTCCTGTCCTTGCTATGGTTTTTGGCGTCGGGCGAGATGACTGGCATCGAGGTCGGAGAGCTTTGAGACGCCGAGAAGACCCATGACGCGGTCGATTTCCCGGCGGTAGATATCGAGAACGTGCGCAACGCCGGCCTCGCCGCCGACCGCGAGCCCATAGAGCTGCGGCCGGCCGATCAGCGTCGCCCTTGCGCCAAGGATCATAGCCTTGACGACATCGGCGCCACGGCGGAGGCCGCCATCCACCAGTACCGGAATGCGGCCGTCGACCGCTTCGACAATCGCGGGCAGGGCATCGAGCCCGGCGATCGAGCCGTCGAGCTGGCGGCCGCCATGATTGGAGACGATGATGCCGTCGACGCCCAGTTCGACGGCCTTGCGTGCCTCGACGGGGCTCAGGATCCCCTTGAGCAGGAAAGGCTTCTTCCACAGGCCGCGCAGCCATTCGACATCCCGCCAGGAAAGGCCGGGGTCGAGCAGCGAGGCCATGCGCTTCGATAGCGAGGCGAGATCGGCCGCCTCACCCTCGCGGATATAATTGGCGAAGGTGATCTTCGGCAGCTCTTTGCGCATGGCGAGCAGCCAAGGCAGCTTGCCGAGCATCGCCATCATATCGGGGACTGAGAAATTCGGCGGGATGGTGAAGCCGTTCCTGAGGTCCCGCTCGCGGTTGCCCAGTAGCTGGTTGTCGACGGTCAGCACCAGCGCGTCATAATTCGACGCCGCCGCGCGCTGCACGAACCATTGCGTGAAGCCTCGCTCGCGATAGACGAAGATCTGCATCCAGCGCGGCGCCATCCCGGTGGCGGCCAGATCCTCCATCGTGCAGACGGAGGCGTGCGACAGGCAGAATGCCGTGCCCGCCGCCTGCGCCGCTCGGGCGGCCGCTCTCTCGCCGTCAACCGCGAAGAGGCCGGAGAGGCCGGTTGGGCCGATCATCACGGGGAGGGCGAGGCGGTGGCCGAAGAGCTCCACCGAGAGGTCGCGCCTTGCTGGTGCGTCGAGCGGACGAGGGATGAAATCCCAGTCGTCGAAGGCAGCTTCGTTGCGGGCCAGCGTGCGCTCGTCCTCGGCGGCGCCGTCGGCGAAATCGAACACCGGCCGGGGCAGGGCGCGCATCGCGAGCCGCCGCATATCGGCGATGGAGAAGGCCTGTTTCTTCCAGCGTTCGCTCATGCCCTGACCCTCGCCAATTCCGACCCGATCGGCAATAAGGAAGCCTGAGGAGAACGAGCCGGCGCGCCGAACGGAAGGGCCGGACGAACAGGGAGAGAATGATGATCAAGGACCCGCCGGTGCTGACGATCCGCCGGAAATTCGAGCGGCCCGATCCGGCGCATCTGGCAGCGCTCGCCGGCATTCCGACCGGCTTCGTCGTCGACACGATGGGCGGGCGCGGCGGGCTCGACTACCGCATCAAGCCGTTCGTGCCGCTTGGGAAGCCCATGATCGGCGTTGCTGTCACGTGCGATTGCGGCCCGGCGGACAATCTGGCGCTGTTCGGCGCGCTCGACGTCTCGGGCGAGGGGGACGTTCTGGTCGCTGCCACCGATGGCTTCACATCGACGGCGGTCACCGGCGATCTGCTGCTGGGCATGGCGAGAAACCGCGGCGTCGTCGGCTTCGTTACCGATGGCCTGATCCGGGATCTCGTCGGTATCCACGCCGTGGGCCTGCCGACCTTCGCGGCGGGGCTGACGCCCAATTCCCCGGCGCGCAGCGGCCCCGGTACGGTCGGCCTGCCGGTGGTCGTCGGTGGCGTGCGGATCGAGTCCGGCGATATCCTGATCGGCGATGCCGACGGCGTGGTCGTGATCCCACGCCTGCGAGCTGCCGAAGTGATCGAGCGGCTCGAAGGCGTCAAAGCGGCGGAAGCGAGCCTCGACGCCAAGGTGAAGGCCGGCTTGAAGATCCCGGATTTCGTCAAGGCGGTGCTGGAATCGGAGCGGACGGTGGAAGTGGACTGAAACCAGTTCGGGGCGGATCTTTAGGTCCGCCCCGCTATTTCGGTTCGCCCCGTCCCGTCTCACAGCCGGACGCGGGCGCCGCGGCCATAGGCGAGCAACATGGCGATGATGACGACGCCATAGATGATCTGCCGTCCGGCCTCGGGCATCTGCATGACCGAGAGCACGCTCTGCAGCAGCACGATCAGGATCGTGCCGACGACCGTGCCCGATAGCTTGCCCGAGCCGCCGAGGATGTTGGTGCCACCGATGACGACGGCGGCGATCGCGGGCAGCAGATAGGGGTCGCCCATCGCCTGGAACGCTTTGGACGAATAGCCGGCGAGCAGCATGCCGGCGAGCGCCGCCAGCATGGAGCAGAGCGCGAAGCTCGCGACCAGTACCAGCCGCGTATTGACGCCTGACAGATAGACGGCCGACTCGCGGTTACCGATCGCATAGATGTAGCGGCCGAGTGGCGTGCGCTTCAAAATGAAGGCGACGACGACGCAGACCACCGCCCACAGGATGACCGGGTTCGGCACGCCGAGAACGTCGTTCTTCGACAAGGCCAGCATCAAATCGGTCGGCTGGCTCGACGGCGAAAATCCGCCGGTCAGCATGACCATCAGGCCGCGCAGCACGACATTGACGCCGAGCGTGAAGATCATCGACGGGACCCGCAGATAGGCGACGCCCAGCCCGTTGACGATGCCGATCAGCAAGCCGACGCCGAGGCCGATCGGCATCGCGAAGGGTCCGCCCCAGGCGGCGGCCAGCATCGCGGAGGCGGCCATGGTCCAGGGCACGGACAGATCGATATGGCCGAGCAGCACGACCAGCATCATGCCGCAGGCGACGATGCCGAGGAACGAAGCGACCTTCAGCTGCAGCAGCAGGTAGTTAGGCGACAGCAGCGTCAGCGTCCCATCGGTCATCATCGTATAGACGGAGCCGATGATGAGGATGGCGATGATGAAGGCGCCGGCGTAGCGCAGCGGCCTGTCGATCGAATTGACGACCGCGGATAGGGATGACTTGGCCACGGTGGTCACCTGAATATCGAGAGACGGTTCTTCATGCGGAATATCCCGGCCGCGCCGATCGAGACGGCGAGAAGCAGGATCAGGCCCTCGAACATCGGCTGCAACAGAGGATTGGCGAGGAAGCCGATCGCCGAATCCGAGTCGACGACGCGGAAGCAGAAGGTGATCGAGCGCAGCACGGCGACGCCGAAGATGGTGCCGATGACGCCGCCGGAGCCGCCGAACAGCGAGGTCCCGCCGATCACCACGGCGGCGATCGAGTTCAGCGTATAGGTGCCGGCCTGGATCGGATCGGCGTTGCCGCTGCCGGTCTGGATGGCGAAATAAAGCCCGGCAAGACCGGCAAAGAGGCCGCCCAGCGTGTAAGCGGCGAGCTTCGCCCGCTCGATCTTGACGCCGGACATATAGGCGGCGGCCTCGTTCGAGCCGACGGCATAGCAGGCTCGTCCGGTCTCGGAGCGGCGGAACGGGACCCAGATGACGAGCACGACGACGAGCAGGATGATGACCGGCATCGGCACGCCCTGGATGAACTCGAACCAGGCCGGCGTGCCATTTGGCCACCAGCCATACGTGCCGGGAAGCTCGGCCAGCGCGTTGGTCGCGACCCAGTTCAGGTCGGGATCGACCGTGCCGCCGGGCGTCGGCCGCAGGAACAGCGCGATGCCGGAAAAGACGGCGCCCGTGGCCAGCGTCACTACGATCGGCTGCAGGCGGCCATAGACGACGATCAGCCCATTGATGAAGCCGCCGAGCGCGCCGACGGCGACGCAGGCGAACATGGCCGCGATGATCTGCACGGCGGAGCCCGAGACGATGTGCGAGGCGAGCGAATTCACCAGCGTCATCAACGGCCCGACCGAGAGATCGATGCCGCCGAGCAAGACCGGCATGGTCTGTGCCATGCCGAGCAGGATCAGCGTCAGCGCCTCGTTCGAGTTCTGGACGAAGAGGTCGGAGGTGAAGCCGCGCGGATGCAGGCTCGAATAGAAGATGTAGAGAATGAGGAACAGGATCAGGGCAAGGATCGGCCCGATATTCTGCGAAAGGCGAAGCTTCAGGTCTTTCATGCCGAGACGGGCTCCGGGGCGGCCGACGGCTGCGATACCGACAGATTGAAGGAACTGGCGAGAATGTTGGTTTCGGAGATCGCGTCGCCCTCGAGCGTGCGCACGATCGAGCCGTCATAGAGCATCAGCACGCGGTCGCAGCAGCCGATGAGCTCGTCGTAGTCGGTCGAATAGAGCACGATGGCCGTGCCCGCATCGGCCAGCGTCCGCAGCAGGCGGTAGATCTCCTGTTTGGTGCCGACATCGATGCCGCGGGTCGGATCGTTCAGGAGAAGGATCCGGGCGCCGGTCAGGAGCCATTTGGCGATGACGACCTTCTGCTGATTGCCGCCCGAGAGCGTGCCGACCGCGTCGCCGACGGCGCCGATCTTGATCTGGAGCTTCTCGATCATCTCGCTGATGCGAGCGGATTCCTGCGAACGGTCGATGATGAGGCCGCGGGTGATGCGGTGCAGGATCGTCAGCGAGATGTTGTCGCCGATCGACATAGGCAGCATCAGCCCCTCGGTTTTGCGATCCTCCGGGATCAGCGCCATGCCGATACCTGGCTTAGTGGCGGCGCGCGGGCTGCCGACCTTGGCGTTGCGGCCATTGACGGTGACGGAGCCCTCGACCCCCTTGAGCACGCCGAAAAGCGCCAGCAGCAATTCGCGCTGCCCTTGGCCGTCGAGGCCGCCGAGGCCGACGATCTCGCCGGGGCCGACGCCGAACGAGATGTTGGAGAGGCGGTCCGTCCAGCCGAGCCCCTTCACCTCAAGCACTGGCTTGACCGGCGCGCTGCGGACGGGCTTGGGCGGATAGACGTTCTTGACCTCGCGGCCGATCATCATCTGCACGACCTCGTCCTCGGTCTTGTCGCCGGTGGCGAAGGTCGAGACGTGGCGGCCGTTGCGGAAGACGGAGATGTGGTCGGCGAGCTCCTGGATCTCGTGCATGCGGTGCGAGATGTAGAGGAGCGTCAGTCCGTCGCGCCGCAGCTTGTGCAGGATCTCATAGACGCGCTCGACGTCGGAAGCGGTGAGGGCGGAAGTCGCCTCGTCGAGGATCAGCAGCTTCGGGTCGCGGCCGAGGGCCTTGGCGATCTCGACCATCTGGCGGCGCGACAGCGGCAAATTGCGCACATGCTCCAGCGGGTTGATGTCCTCGCAGCCGACACGGGCCAACAATTCCTCGGCCCGGCGACGCTGGGCGCGCTGGTCGATCAGCCCGAAGCGCTTCGGCGGTCCGACGATCGATATGTTGTCGGCCACGGAAAGATCGGGGACGACCGACAGCTCCTGGAAGATGGAGACGATGCCGACGGCGTTAGCATCCTTCGGCGTCGCGAAGCGGACTTCGTTGCCCTCGAACGAGAGCGTGCCGTGATCGGGAGCAACGACGCCGGATATGATCTTGATCAGCGTCGACTTGCCGGCGCCATTCTCGCCGAGGACGGCGTGGATCGAGGCGGGCGCGGCGGCGAAGTCGATATCGGTCAGGGCGCGCACGCCGCCATAGGCCTTCGAAATTCCAGAAAGCTTCAGGCGCGGCGCAGCGTCGGTCATGGTCATGTTTGGCCTTCCCCCGGCAAGGAACGCCGCCGGCCCCATGGACCGGCGGCGTGTCGTTCGTGGCGAACCGCTTACTTGGCGTCGTCGCCGGTCTGCGTCATGAGCTGCGGAGCCGTGAAGGACAGGCCGCAGGGCGGGAACGCATTGGCCGCGAAGAAATCGGCCTTCAGGTCGGGGAAGTAGTCTTCGCCGGCCTTCTGGTTCTCATAGGTCACGACCGGATTCGGAACCGAGGTCAGCTGCGGGATCGCATTGCCCTGCAAAGCAGCGATAGCGGCCTTGAGTGCGATCGCGACCTGAGCCGGCGACTGGCCGTAGGAGAGGCCCTTCAGGCCCTTGTCCGCATATTCGGCCATCTGGATGCGGAAGAGGTTCTCGCCTTCGCCGGCCATCGGGACGAAGGGCTGCTTGGCGTCGATCAGCGCCTGGACGGTGCCATTCGAACCGCCCTGCGTGAAGATGCCGTCGAACGTGCCGTGCGCGGCGATCGCGTCGGCCGTGGCCTTCTGCGAGTCGCCCGGCGCCCAGTTGCCGACGACTTCGACAATCTCGAAATTGTTGCCGGGAGCCTCGACGACGGCGCGGAAGCCGTCATGGCGTTCCTTGTCGGCCGAGAAGCCGGGCACGCCGCGGATCTCGAGCAGCTTGCCCTTGGTGCCGACATTCTTGATCAGCCATTCGGCGGAGATCGTGCCCATGGCGACCTGGTCCTGGGCAATGGCGGCGATGTCCTTCGAGTCGATGCCGTTATCGAAGCCGATAAGGATCGTGCCCTTCTGGTTGGCAAGGCGGATCACGCGATCCCAGCCGGTGGGCGTGTTCGGATCGATCAGGACGGCGTCGAAGCCCTGGTTGATGTAGTCCTCGACGGCGCCGAGCTGGGCGGCCATGTCGGTACCGACGGAAACGACCTTGAACTCCTTCAGGTCCTTGGCGATTTCCGGCACGGCGGCATAGGCCTTGGCGGTCTGGATCATCTGAATGCGCCAGACATTCGCCACGAAGCCGTTGACCACGGCGATGCGGTAGGGGCCCTTCTTGGCGGGCCACTTGAAGTATTTCGTGTCGGCGGCCCAGGGCTTGAAGCAGGCCGGCTCAAAACCGGGGCCGGCGACGACCTCCGGACCCTTGGCGAGCGCAACGCTCGACATCATGCCGAGCGCGACGCCTGCGGCGACGAGAATCGTCTTGATACCCATGTCTCTCTCCCTCTTACGCCGCCCTCGTTCGGACCGTCGGATGACGGTCCGGGGCGGCTTCTCCCGTAAGTCCAGGGTGAGCGCTAACAGCCTCCGGCGTGCGTTATGCACGACGGTGCCGGCTCTCCTCCCTTGTCCGGCGGCGAGCCGATTGCTCGGTCTCCTTCTCGCCACCCGATCCCGACGATTTAAACCAGAATTTCCGTCGGAATTGCAATTCATATGTAAAAAGAAAATTCAGCCCTGCACCATAGGTGCCGGGAAGGGCGAGTTCAGCCCGCAAAGCGGGGCTCCGGCAGACCCTCGATGCCGACATCGATGGCGAAGACGCCGCCGGCATGTGGCTGACGCACCAATTCCTCCGGTGTCAGGTCCCAGATTGCCGACGTTACATAGAGCGTTCGAAGGTCCGGTCCGCCGAACATGCAACTGGTCGGCTTCTGCACCGGCAGTTCGATGATCCGCAGGACCTCACCTTCGGGAGAATAGCGCACGACGCGCCAGCCGTCCCACTGCGCGTTCCACAGGCACCCCTCGACGTCCACCGTCGAGCCGTCCGGGCCGAACGGGGTGCCGGAGAGGTCGACGATGCGGCGGCGATTCGAGATCGCCCCGGCTTCCGCATCGAAATCGAAACGGTCGATGACCTGGTCGAGCGTATCGGCGAAGTAGAAATATCGATCGTCGGGGCTCCAGACGATCGAGTTCGAAATCCCGATGCCGGTCAGCACGCGCTCAACGGAAAGATCCGGGTCGACGCGGTACAGCGCCGCGCTGTGTGTCTTCAGGCTGTCGTCCATCGAGCCGGTCCAGAACCGGCCGCGGCGGTCGCATTTGCCTTCGTTGAAACGGTTGCCTGGCTTGTCGGCCTCGGGGCGAGCGATCCAATCGATCGCGCCGGTCTCCAGATCATAGAAGGCGATGCCGGAGGCGAAGGAAACAATGAGGCCGCCCGTCTCGCGCAGCGCGAAGCAGGCGATGCGCTCTGGCATTTCCCAGCGATCGACCCTGCCGGTGCAGGGCGTCAGCCGTTGCAGCAGGCGCCCCTCGATATCGACCCAATAAAGCGCCTGCTCGAGCACGTCCCAGACCGGAACCTCGCCCAGCCGATTGCGCGCGTCGACGACCAGTTCGACCGTCACGACCCGTGTCCTCCCTCAAGCGCCCTGTCCGGCTCTTCCGGCCGGATCGAAACGGGTGCTATCGTCGGACAACCGATAACCCGAACTCTAACAAATCGGCAAGCGGGCCGCGCCTCGGTGGTGGTCCCGGCGTAAGCCGATGTCCCTGGGAGGGGAGCCTCATGAAAATTGCGAGCGTCGAGCCGTTCATCCTGCATATGCCGCTCAACCGGTCGTCGATCTCGGATTCGACGCATACGATCAGCCATTGGGGCGTGGTCGGCGTGAAGATAACGACGAGCGACGGTCTCGCCGGCTATGGCTTCACGGGAACCCATGCCCATCTCGGCTCGGATCGCCTCGTCACGTCCTGCATCTGCGATTGCTATGCCGAACTGCTGATCGGTGAGGAGGCCGGCGACGTTTCGCGACTTTGGATGAAGCTTGCGCGCTCGCCGGCGCTGCAATGGGTCGGCCGCGCCGGCATCACGCAGATCGCGCTCGCCGCCGTTGATGTCGCACTGTGGGACCTGAAAGCCAAGGCGGCGGGCGAGCCGCTCTGGAGCTTCCTCGGCGGCGCCACGTCGGAAAAACTCGAAGCGTACAATACCGACATAGGCTGGCTGTCGATCCCGACGGACCAACTGGTCGAAGGGAGCCTGAAGGCGATCGAGGTCGACGGCTACCGGCGGCTGAAACTGAAAGTCGGCCATGACGACCCAACCATCGACCTCGCCCGGATCGAGGCTGTGCGCAAGGCCGTCGGGCCGTCGGTGACGATCGCCGTCGACGGCAATGGCCGCTGGGACCTGCCGACCTGCCAGCGCTTCTGCGCCAATGCCGCGCCGCTGGACCTTTTCTGGTTCGAGGAGCCGCTCTGGTACGACGACGTCGCCGGCCATGCCGCGCTCGCCCGCTCGACGCCGATCCCGGTCGCGCTCGGCGAACAGCTCTATTCGGCCGATGCTTTCAACCAGTTCATGGAGGCTGGCGCCGTTCACTGGGTACAGCCCGACGTGACGCGACTCGGCGGCATCACGGAATACATCACCGTCGCGGAAGCCGCCCATTCCCGCCGCCTGCCGGTGGTGCCGCATGTCGGCGACATGGGGCAGGTGCATGTCCACCTCGCCATCTGGCACAAGGCGACGACGATGCTCGAATATATCCCGTGGATTCTCGACGGCTTCGAGGAGCCGATCCGCGTCGAGGGCGGGTTCTATCAGCGCCCCGAACAGCCGGGAGCCAGCTCGACGCCGACGGCGGACGCTTTCCGCCGCTATTCCCGTCCGCTGGGCTGAGGTTGCGTCATTTCCAGAACGGCTTGCAGGCGGCGAGGCGACGGTGCGCCTTGTCGGCGGCGCGAAGCAGCGCCGCCTCATCGATACCCGCCGCCGCGGGGCGTTTGGCGCCGGGAAAATGCTCGGCGACGAGCGCATCGATCGTCATGCGGTCGGTGAGCCGCCCAAGCGCATCCTGCAGGGCCGTGGCTGCCTCGATCATCTCGGCGCAGCGCTTGGCCGCCTTCGGGTCCGGATAAAGGCCCGCATAGAAATCGCAGGCATAGCGCAGCCGCTTGGCATGGATGCGCAGGCGATGGCGCCGCTCGGGCGAGAGCTCTGATGGCGGATCGGACTCGCTCACCGCCTTCCACGCGCGGCGGAGCGCCGGGCGGGTGCCCTCTCGGGCCGGCGAACCGACGCTGCGCCCGGTCGAGCTTCCGCACTCCACCATCGCGACGAGATCGACGACCCCGAGGCGGTGACGGGCGGATCCCAGCATCGCCGCCACCGCGCCATAAGCCGTCGCGCGCTCGGCATGGAGGCGATCCAGCGCGCCCTCCGGTACGGCATTCGCCGGCCACGCGCCCATCTCGGCGATAACGATGTAGAGATTGCGCGCCGCCCCAAGCTGGTCGAACACCCATCCGATCTCGCCGCGCAGCGTTTCGGCCTCTTGCTTCGTGAAGAGATCGCGATCGAAGCGCAGCAGCGAGCGCAGCCGGCGGATGGCGACGCGCATGGCGTGGATCGTCTCGGCCTGGCTTTTCGGCGTGAAGGTCCCGGCATGGAGCACGAAGGCGCGGATCGCGGTCATGGCCAGGGTTCGGAACGCATCCGCCCTTGTGAGGTCCGGTGCGAGCGGGCGGATGGCTGTCTTTCGATTGCGGCAATCGTCGCCGTCCAGCAGGCTGAATCCGCGGTCAGACTTGGTGCAGAACTGCATGCGGATCGGCAACCGGACGGCCAGTTCTCGGGCGAGGGCGAACAGCGCCTGCACCGGTCCTTCGACGAGCTCGACCTCCAGCTCGCGGATATTCTGCTTCCTTCTGCCGGCTTCGATGTGGCCTTCGTCGAGATCGATGTTGAAACGCGCGCCATTCTGCTCGACGCGCCATTGCGTGCGCTGGACGATGATGCGGAATTGGGGCCGCAGCTGGCCCGCGATGGCGGCCATCAGCTCTGGCGAGGCATGCCGTTCGAGGGCTGCTATCTCGGGGACATTGCCCTCGATGCCGAACTCGTCCTCGATGCGCCCGACCACACCGGCATTGGCATCGCCCTCTGCCTTGATCGTCTGTACGGTCCGATCGGCAAAACGGCGCAGGCGGAGCGAGACGCCGCCGGCGCGAAGATCTCGCTGGTCGGTATCCCAATATTCCGAGATCTGGTCGAAAATCGCAGGCTTGACGGCGCTGACCGCCGGATCGTGCTGGAGCCTCTTTGCCGTACCCCAATCGATGGAGAACTTGATCTCGCGCTCGATCGGCGCGGCCGGCGACTGCTTGGACTTCGGCTGGTGCAACGCCCTTCTCCGGCCCGCCTGAAACTCCCGCGGCGACTATGCGCCGGAAATCGGCCCGTCGCCTAGCTCGATCTCCGTCGACCGGCCGGCGCCGTCTCGTTTAGGTTATTGATTGGTCTCGTCTTCAATGCGGCGCGGGGGACGTCGCCCCGTACCGGCTGCCTGCGGTTCGGCATCGATCCGATGCACATAGAGCGGCGCGTTTTTCGGCAACCATGATCGAACCTCGTCGCTTGCTTCCGGCGGACAGAGGGAGCAGCTTCCGCCCTCGTGGGGCAGGTAGGATGGCGCAGCGGCGATGGCCGTGTCCGCCTGGATGGAGAACCTTATGAAGAGATTGAGGCACTACGGCATGATCGCCGCGACGGCGCTCGCGCTGGTCAGCTTCGAGGCCGACGCCTGCATACGTTTCATCTACGAGACGGGGACGGGCACCTATGTCGTCGGCCGGTCGATGGATTGGATGCAGGATCCGGGCACCGATCTGTGGGCATTTCCCCAAGGAATGAAGCGCGACGGCGGCGTCGGCGAGGGCTCGATCAGTTGGACGTCCAAGCATGGTTCGGTCATCGCCTCGTTCTATAGCGTCGCCACCGTCGAGGGCATGAATGATGCCGGTCTCGTCGCGAACACGCTCTATTTGACGGAGACCGACTATGGCGACGCCAAGGCCTCCGGCAAGCCGCTGATTTCGGTAGGCGCCTGGACGCAGTATGTCCTGGACAATTTCGCGACCGTCGCCGAAGCGGTCGACGCCCTGTCGAAGGAGCCCTTCGCCATCGTCGCCCCGACCTTGCCGAATGGCTCGGCCGCGGGCGGGCATCTTTCGCTGGCTGATTCCACCGGCGACAGCGCCATCTTCGAGTATCTGGGCGGCAAGCTCGTCATCCACCACGACCCGAAATACACGGTGATGACCAATTCGCCGACTTTCGACAAGCAGTTGGCGCTCAGCGCCTATTGGCAGGAGATCGGCGGGATGAACTTCCTGCCCGGCACCATCAAATCGGCGGACCGTTTCGTGCGGACGAACTGGGCACTGAATGCGGCACCGAAGGAGAAGGACGAGCGTCTCGCCATCGCCACGGCGTTCTCGCTGATCCGCGCCGTTTCCGTGCCGCTCGGCATCGCCGACAAGGAAGCGCCGAACATCGCTTCGACCATCTGGCGGTCGATCTCCGACATCGGCAACAAGCGCTATTATTTCGAATCCTCCTATAGCCCGACGATTTTCTGGGTCGATATCGACAAGCTGAAGCTCTCCGAAGGCGCGAAGCCGATGAAGCTCGATCTCAGCTCGCGCCCGATCATCGCGGGCGAAGCCTCGGACAAGTTCGTCGAGGCGGAGCCGTTCAAGTTCCTTTCGAACTGACCGTCGGATAAGCGAGGGTGGCCGCCACCGGGGCGGCCACCCTCTTTTCGGATTTCGAAGACTTTGGCGCAATGGCCGGATCTGCGGCATTCGCCGTCCGAAGCTGATAGGGTCGACCCGTCGCGAGCGTTGCGCTCTCGCCGATTGGAGGTGCCCTTCCATGTCCCTTCGCCTGTCCTTTCTGGGCGCCGCCGGCACGGTCACCGGATCCTGCTACCTGATCGAGGCAGGCAACAGCCGGGTTCTCGTCGATTGCGGCATGTTCCAGGGCTCCAAGACGCTGAAGGCGCTGAATTACAACGCCTTCCCCTTTGATGTCCGCACGCTCGACGCCGTCCTGCTGACCCATGCGCATATCGATCATTCCGGGCTGCTGCCGAAGCTGTTCAAGGCGGGCTATGGCGGGCCGATCCTCGCGACCGAGCCGACCATCGATCTGCTGGGCTGCATGCTGCCGGACAGCGGCCACATCCAGGAGGCCGATGTCGAGCATCTGAACCGTCGCAGCCAGCAACGACGCCAGCCGCTGGTGGAGCCGATCTATACGGCTGCCGACGCCGAGGCGTCGCTGCGGCTGCTGCGCCCGGTCGAGATGAAGATCTGGGTTCCGGTCGCGAAGGGATTGCGGGCGCGCTACTGGAATGCCGGCCACATGCTGGGCTCGACCTCGATCGAGGTCGAATATCGGGGCGAGGACTCAGGCGCGGATCCGGTGCGGCTGCTGTTCTCCGGCGATATCGGTCCCGACCAGAAACTGTTGCAACCTGGCCCGGAGGGCGCGTCGGGCCTCGACTATGTCATCTGTGAATCGACCTATGGCGACCGCGAACGCGGACCCGTGACCGATGACGGACGGCGCGCCAAGCTCCTGGAAAAGGTTCTCAGCGCGCGCCGCCGCGGCGGGCCGCTGCTCATCCCGTCTTTTGCCGTCGAACGGACGCAGGAACTCATCACCGATCTCGCCATCCTGGTGCGCACCGGCCAACTACCGGACGTCCCGACCTTCATCGACTCACCCTTGGCGCGGAAGGTCACCGGCGTGTTCGAGCGTCATGCCGCGATGATGGATCATGCCGAGGATCTGCTGGCCGGCCTCCATTCACCGTGGCTGCGCTTTGCCGAGAGCGTCAACGACAGCAAGGCGATCGGGCGGCTGCGCGGATTCCATATTATCATCGCCGCCAGTGGAATGTGCGACGCGGGCCGTATTCGTCATCATCTGAAGCAATGGCTGTGGCATTCCTCGGCGACGGTTCTGCTCGTCGGCTATCAGGCGGAGGGCACGCTCGGCCGGCTGCTGCAGGACGGCGTCTCTGCCGTGCGCATCCAGGGCGAGGAAGTGCGCGTGCAGGCGGCGATCGAGGCCCTCGACGATTATTCCGGGCATGCTGACAGCGCCGAGCTGCTGCGCTGGATCGCGGCGCGCGGGCCGATCCGCCGGGGACTCTTCTTCGTTCATGGCGAGGCGCCCGCGCTGGAGGCGCTGCGGGCGCGTGCCGCCGCCGCCCATCTCACGAACGACGCAGCCATTGTCCCATCGCTGGATGACGTCTTCGAACTGCAGGGCGACGCACCGGTGCGGGTCTCAACGGCCGCGACGCCGCGCATCGCCGTCAAGGCCGAGATGGGGCGCGACTGGCACAATGAGCGGGCCGAACTCTTCATCGACATCGAGGCGAAGCTCGGGCAGGCCGCTGATGAGCGTGCCAGGGCAGCACTGATCCGGCGATTGCGGCGGGCGCTGGACGAAGGGTAGCCGGCTAGATCGCCAGCACGACCGTTCCGCCAACGAGGATCGCAGCGAGCGATACGGCGCCGAGCCGCAGCGCGAAGCCACCGCGCTCCAGGATCAGCGCATAGACGGCGCGGGCCGTGGCGTTGACGCCGAGCGCGATCAGTATGGCCGTCGCGGCGGTGGCAAGTTCTATGCCGCCTCCAGCCTGGCGCGCGGTCGATAGCGAGATCGCATCGACATCGACGAGGCCGGAAATGGCGGCGAGCGGATAGAGGCCGCTGGCGCCGAAATGTTCGCTGAGCCAGCCGCTGGCAAGCCCGATTGCGCCGAGCAGCGCCGCGAAGCCGAGCACAGGCGTCAGCTCGAACGGATTGCCGAGCTGCATGCCGCTCTCGCCCTTCGGACCGCGACGGAAGATCCAGAGCCCAGCCGGCAGTAGGAACGCCGCGACGGCGGCAAGTGCCGGAGGTGCCAGATAGGGCAGCAGCGCTGGCTGGATCGCTGACGACACGATGAGAACGCGCGAGAGCGAGACAGCCCCGGCGATCGCCGCGCCGGCGGCGAGGATGCCCTTGTCCTCGCCATTCGCGGCACGGCGGGCAAAGGCGACGGTGATCGCGGTCGAGGATACGAGCCCGCCCGTCAGTCCCGTTACCAGAATGCCCTTGGATGGGCCGGCGAGGCGCATGGCGGCGTAGCCGGCATAGGAGAGGCCGGCGACGAGGATGCTGAACATCCAGATCTCGCGCGGATTGAGCGAGCCGCCCGGGCCATAGGCGCGGTCCGGCAGGAGTGGCAGCACGATCAGGGCCATGGCGAGCAGAAGCAGCGTCGAACGTAGTTCGATCCACGTCACCTCGGCGACGAAGCGATGGATCGGCTCGCGGCTGGCGAGAATCGCCGCGGTGACGATTGCGCCGGCCGCGGCCAGCTCCGCGTCGCCGATAATGGCCAACGCCCCGAGCGCGAAGACCAGCATGGCGGCGACGGTCCCCGTCACGCTGAAATCGTCATCGGCCCTGGCCTCGGCGCGCTTGAACCAGGCGAAGACGAGGACATAGGCCGCGAAGCCAGTGCCGATGAGCGTCGGCGATTGCAGCGACCGGCCGAGCGTACCGAACACGCCGCCAAGCAGGCCGCAGAGCATATACGTGCGAATGCCGGCGGTGCGGCTACCGGCCTCGGCCTCGCGTTCGCGCCAACCGCGCTCCAGCCCGACGATCAGGCCGATGGCGAGCGACAGCGCCAGTCGGAAGGCGAGGTCCATGTCCATAGGGTCTTGATACGCCAAAAGGTTCGCGTTGGGAAAAACTCAGCGACCCGCGCCGAGGGCTCGGAGTGCATTGAGGATTACCGCGAGGTCGATCACTTCCTGGAGGAGCGCACCGGCCACCGGCGGCAGATAGCCGAAGGCGGCGGCGATCATGCCGAGAACGGAGAGGCCGATGCCGGCTGCCACGCTCTGCAGCGCGATGCGGCGCGAGCGCGAGGCGATGGAGAGCGCTTCGGCGATGCGGTCGAGGCGATCGACCATGACGATCATGTCGGCCGCCTCGGAGGCCGCGACCGCGCCGCGTGCGCCGAGCGCCACGCCGACATCGGCATAGGCCAGCACCGGCGCGTCGTTGATGCCGTCGCCGACCATCATGGTCGGTCCGGCCTTCTTCTCGGCCATGGCGGCCGCGACCTTGTCCTGCGGCGTCGCATCGGCGATGACGGCCTCGACGCCGAGGCGCTTGCCGATCGCGGCGGCGACATCGGCACGGTCGCCGGTCAGGAGCACGATCCGATCGATGCCGTTTTCGCGCAGCGCGCGAAGCGTGGCCGGCGCTTCCTCGCGCAGGCGGTCGGCGAAGAGAATGCGACCAGCATAGGCGCCGTCGATGGCGACGGAGAGGGAGGTGACGCCGGGCGGCAGCGGCGTGCCGCCATCGGCGCCGGTTCGGCCTTCGGCGAAAGCGCGGCGGCCGATACGCATTTGGTGACCTTCGACCGCGCCCGAGACGCCGTCGCCGGCCTGTTCCTCGACCGACGTCGGTGGAACGAGGGTTATGTCCCGTCCATGCGCCGCATCAACCAGCGCCTCGGAAATCACATGCTGCGACGCCTGCGCCAGCGACGCGGCGAGGCGGACCATCGTGGCGGCGTCCACGCCCGGCTCCGGCTCGATCGCCTCGATCCCGGGATGGCCCTCGGTGACCGTGCCGGTCTTGTCGATCAGCAGCGTCTTCACGCGTGGCAACAGTTCCAGCGTCCGCGCCGTCTTGATCATGATGCCGCGCTTGGCGCAGCGCGACATGCCGGCGACGATCGCAACTGGAACCGCGAGGATGAGCGGGCAGGGGGTGGCGACGACCAGCACGGCCAGCGCCCGGATCGGCTCGCCCGAGATCAGCCAGGCGCCAGCCGCTAGCAGAACCGTCACAGCCAGGAAGCCGAGCGCATAGCGATCGGCGAGGCGGGCCATCGGCGCCTTGGAGTTGCGCGCCTGTTCGACGAGGCGGGCGATCTGCGCATAGGTGCTGTCGCCCGCGCTCTTGGCGACGTCGAGGTCGAAGGGCGCGCCGGCATTGGTAACGCCGCTGAGGACGTCGTCGCCCATCCGGCGGCGCACCGGCATCGGCTCGCCGGTCAGCGCCGATTCATCCAGCAAAGCCTCGCCGGAGCGAATGGTGCCGTCCGCGGGCACGACATCGCCGGCCCGCACCAGGATGCGATCGCCGGGCAGCAAAGCCTCGATGGGCTCGGAGGCCAGCGTTCCGTTTCGATAGACCATGGCGGCACGGGCGACGCGGCCGAGCAGGGCGGTCATCTCCGCCTGCGCCCGGCCCTGCGCATAATCCTCCAGCGCCTGCCCGCCTGCATACATCATGGCGACGACGATGCCGGCGAACGGCTCGCCGCCGACGATCGCCCCGCCCATGGCGAGCGCCGCGATCACGTCGAGGCCGATATCGCCCTTGGCGAGGCTGCGGACGATCGAGACGAGCAGATAGGCGAGCACGGGAACGATGCCGGCGATCCAGATCCAGCCGGCGATGTCGGGACGGCCGACATAGAAGACGGCGACGCCGGCCACCAGCCCCAGCAGCGGTATGGCGGCCAAGGCTAGCGATTGGCGCGACAGGCGGATCATGGCGGACACTTCCTCGCCGTCGATTGGAATAACTCCAACCTAGCGACAGGAAGCGCAGCCAAGGTGATCCACGTCAATCGCGGCCAGCGGACGCCGGGAGCGCCGTCAGGCGTCGGCGGAGCTGTCGATCGGGGCGCTGTCGGTCACATAGGCGCGCCAGCCACCAAGGTCGGTGATGTCCCGCGCGCCCTTCACCGCATAGGGCTCGCACAGAAAGCCGGAGACGGCGCTACCATCGTCGAGCGTGATCTTGCCGACGCCGAGCGGCGCGGGAATCGCGCTGACGAAAACGCCGAAAGCGGCGGGCGGCAGCGCCCAGACCTCCACCTCCAGCCCTCCGCCATGGTAGGCGGGGTCGCGGACGAGGCCGGGCTTTGGCGGCATGGTGCCGGGAAGCGCATAGAGCCGGTAACCCGGCGCTGTGTGGCAGGTCTTCACATGCACGCCGCCGCCATCTGTGAGCTGGTGATTGAGCGGCATGCCGGAAAGATGCGCGCCGACGACCACAATCGGTATCAGATCAGCTTCTGCTGCCTCGACCTTACAGGCCGCCGGCAGCGCGGCGTGGCGGTCGCGGCCCATGCCGAAAGGTTCGGCGCGGTGCAGCCGGTCGCCGAGCGCGGCCAGCGCTGAATCGGCAAAGGCCGGACCGATCAGCGTAACGCCGCCCGGCATGCCGTCCTCGCGGAAGCCGGCCGGAACGGCGATGGCCGAGCAGTCGAGCAGGTTCACGAAATTGGTGTAGCGGCCGAGATTGGAATTGAGCGTCACAGGGTCGGCACGCATCGCGTCGACGGTGTAGATGGTCGGCGCCGTTGGCAGCAGCATCACATCCATCTTCGCCCATTCGCGATCCGTGCGCTGGCGCAGTTCCTCCAGTTCGTACTGGCCGCGGAAAGCGTCGACGGCGGAATATTTTCGCGCGCCTTCGACGATGCCGCGTACGGTCGGGTCCATGTCGTCGGCATGTTCGCCGACGAAGCTCTCGATCGCCGCGAGGCGTTCCGCAACCCAGGGGCCGCCATAAAGCAGCAGGGCGCATTCGCGGAAGGGCGCGTAGTCGATCGCCACCGCCGTGCCGCCGAGGTCTTCCAGCCGGCGGATAGCCTGGTCGTAGAGCCGCTCGACGTCGGTATCGCCGAAGAATTCTCGCTCGGTGCCGGCAAGCACGCCGAAGCGGAAGCTGGCGGGGAGGGGGGCCGGCTGCATCGGCCGCGAATAGGGATCGGCCGGGTCGAAGCCCTCGGCGACCCGACGCACGAGATCGGCATCGCCGACCGTCGTTGCCAGTACGGTGATGCAGTCCAGGCTGCGGCAGGCGGGGACGAGACCGAAGGTGGAGAGCAGGCCGCGCGTCGGCTTGACGCCGACCAGATTGTTGAAAGCCGCCGGAATGCGGCCCGAGCCGGCCGTATCGGTGCCGAGCGCGAAGGCGACCTGGCCCGAGGCCACGGCGACGGCCGAGCCGGACGACGAACCGCCGGAGATGTAGCGGTCGTCGAAGACCGAACGCGGCGCGCCGTAGGGCGAGCGCGTACCATTCAGGCCTGTGGCGAACTGGTCGAGATTGGTCTTGCCGATCAGAAGTGCGCCGGCCGCCTTCAGTCGGGCCACGACATAGGCGTCCTCGTCGACATCATAAGCGAAAGCGGGGCAGGCGGCGGTGGTCGGCAGTCCGGCGCAATCGACGTTGTCCTTGACCGCGAAGGGGATGCCCCAGAGCGGTTTCGCCTCGTCCGGCCGACCGGATTCCATGAGAGCGCGTGCGGCGTCGCGGATGGCGCCGTCGGAAAAGCGGTTGATCCAGACGGCCGTATCCGGCCAGGCGGCCAGGCGGGCGATCACGGCCTCTGCGACATCGAGCGGCGAAAAGGCGCCTGAGCGGTAGCCCGCCTGAAGCGTGGCGATGTCGAGAATGGTCGGAAGCATGTGGGGAACTCCTTCAGTCACGCGGGCGCTCACGCAAAATCGAGGCCACGCCGCCAGGCGAGCGGGAGGGGGCTCATCCGGCGATCGCGACGGGCGGACATTGGGACACGAAGGGATTGCATACAATCCCAATTTCGTGTTTCCCGCCGACTTCTGGGAGACGTGCGACTGTTTGCCTATGCCGAACGAAGCTGCCGTCCGCGCTCGCACCCTGTGGAACCTTTGGGCATCAAACCGTCAATCTGCCGCCTGCGTGGTCATCGCCGCGGGAGAACGATGGACGATAGCGTCGCTCAACCCAGACCCGGTTCCGGCTTGGTCGAGGCATACATGCCGGTGGTCCGGAACTCGGTCGGGCTGGTACCGTAGATCCGGCGGAAGGCTTTGGCGAAATAGTTGGGATCGTCGAAGCCGACGAGAGTCGCCGCGTCCTTGACGGAGATCGCGGCGTCACTGGCCAGCAGCGTCGCCGCCCGGCGCATCCGCTCCTGCGCGACGAATTCGGCCGGCGGGACTCCCTCGTTCTCGGTGAACATGCGCGTGAAATGGGCGCGGCTGAAACCGGCGAAATCGGCAAGGTCGGAGACGTTCAGCGGCTTGTCGAGATTGGCGAGGATGTGCTGGACGATGCGGCGATGGATCGTCTCGTCGCCCTCCGTCGCGGGGTGCGAACCGAAGACGTCGTCGAAGAGCGCCATCGCTGCCTCATAGGCAATCGCCGAGGCGGCACCCGGTGTCTCGCCTTCGCCCTCTATATATCGCAGCGTGCAGCGGGCGAGCCGCTCGATGGTCTCGGGCCGCAGGCGCAGGACCGGTCCCGTGGCGGCGAGGATAGTGCGGTGGATGCGCAGCGCCTCCTGGCCGTACATCGAGATCCAGAAATACTCCCAGCGTCCGCCGGCCTCGACCCAGTAGCGGTGATTGTGCGGAACGATGACGAGCATGGTCTCGCCTGGTTTCACCCGGTATCGCCGCCGTTCGTAGCGCAGGTGTCCGGCCCCGGCGACGGTGTGCTGGAGCACGGTGAAGGCCGTCTGGCCGCGCTTCAATCCGTCCCAGTCATAGGAGTCCGTGCTGATCTCATAGCCGCTGCTGGTCGGCATGGCGTGCAGCCGATGACGCCCACGCGGCAGAGAAAGTGTTTTCATTACAGAGGCATAGCCAGCCAGCCTCTCCAGCACAGAATTACCCATGAAAGCACAAAATCGCTCTGTTCCGCGTCCCTCGCCCCGCCGATAACTAATGCCACGAACGGTCGCGGTTGGCCATGCAAGCCGCGGGCGGGCCAGGAGGATGTCCCGGCCCAAGACCTTCCGGGGAGATCCGGAGCAGACTGGCAGAGGACGCGACGCGTCATGGCCGCTGCTCCGCGAGCGAGGATCGAGGAGCGAATGTCCGGATTGAAGATCGCCATCATCGGCGCGGGAAGCGTCGGGTTCACCAAGAAGCTATTTACCGACATCGTCTGCGTGCCTGAGCTGCGCGATGCCGAGTTCGCTCTCACCGACGTCAGCGAGCACAACCTCTCGATGGTCCGGCAGATCCTCGATCGCATCGTCGAGGCCAACGGCCTGCCGACGCGGATCACCGCGACGACGGAGCGGCGGCGCGCGCTGGAAGGCGCGAATTATGTCATCTCCTGCGTGCGGGTGGGCGGACTGGAGGCCTATGCCGACGACATCCGCATCCCGCTGAAATACGGCGTCGACCAGTGCGTCGGCGACACGATCTGCGCCGGCGGCATCCTCTATGGTCAGCGCAACATCCCGGTCATCCTCGATTTCTGCAAGGACATCCGCGAGGTCGCCGCGCCGGGTGCCAAGTTCCTGAACTATGCCAACCCGATGGCGATGAACACCTGGGCGGCTATCGAATATGGCAAGGTCGACACGATCGGCCTCTGCCATGGCGTGCAGCATGGCGGCGAGCAGATCGCGGCGGTGCTGGGTGCCGGCCCCGGCGAGCTCGATTTCATCTGCTCGGGCATCAACCACCAGACATGGTTCATCGATGTGCGGCTGAAGGGCCGCAAGGTTGGCAAGGATGAGCTGGTTGCCGCCTTCGAGGCCCATCCCGTCTATTCGCAACAGGAGAAGGTGCGCATCGACGTGTTGAAGCGCTTCGGCGTCTATTCGACCGAGTCGAACGGCCATCTCTCGGAATATCTGCCCTGGTATCGCAAGCGTCCCGACGAGATCGAGCGCTGGATCGACATGTCGGACTGGATCCATGGCGAGACGGGCGGCTACCTGCGCTACTCAACGGAATCGCGTAACTGGTTCGAGACGGATTTCCCGCGCTTCCTGGAGGAAGCCGGCAAGCCGTTCGACGCCACCAAGCGCTCCAGCGAGCATGCCAGCCATATTATCGAGGCACTGGAGACGGGCCGGGTCTATCGCGGCCATTTCAACGTCAAGAATGACGGTGTCATCACCAATCTGCCGGCCGACGCGATCATCGAGTCGCCCGGCTTCGTCGATCGCTTCGGCCTCAACATGGCGGCCGGCATCACGTTGCCGGAGGCCTGCGCGGCGACGTGCATTTCGTCGATCAACGTCCAGCGCATGTCGGTTCACGCCGCGATCGACGGCGATCTCGACCTCCTGAAGCTGGCCGTGCTGCATGATCCGCTGGTTGGCGCCATCTGCTCGCCGGACGAGGTCTGGCAGATGGTCGACGAGATGGTCGTCGCCCAGGCGCGCTGGCTGCCGCAATACGCTCACGCCATCGACGGCGCCAGGAGCCGCCTCGCCGAGGGCAAGGTGAAGACACGCGAGTGGCGCGGCGCGGCGCGGCGCGATGTGCGCTCGGTCGATGTTGTTCGGGCCGAGACGGCGAAGAAGCGAGAGCTTGAATTGGACGTGGCGGCACGGCCGTCGCTCTAGTCTGTCTTGAATGCGGCACGGCCATGAGGAAGGCCGCGTCGTTTGGAGACGGATCTCGACGTGGGGATGCAAGAACGTCGGGAGTCCGAAGTGCGGGAAGTCGGGCGAAGCGCAGCGGTCCTGCGTTCGCCGCGATCAAGGGAGGAATGATGAAAACCTACATGATGGCCCTCGGAGGAGCAGGCCTGCTCCTCAGCGTATCCGCCAGCGCGGCGCTCGCCGCGGAGATGGAAAAGCCCACCGTGCCGCCCGATCCGCCGAAATTCGCGGCGCAAGGACAGATTGACTATGTCGGGCGCGGCGACATTCTCGAATTCAAGGCGCTGCCCGCCTATCACGAGCCCGACTGGGTGACGAAGAACTTCGTCGATACCGGCAAGCTGCCGCCCGTCAAGGATCGCCTGCCCAAGGAGCCGATGGTCTACAAGACCGGCAACATGGTCGACGGCGTCGGTGTCTATGGCGACACGATGCGCCATGTCATCGGCGGCCGGCCGGAAGGCTGGAATTACATCGGCGGCCAGTCGCAGGGCTGGGGCGGCATCGATATCGGCATGTCCGAATGCCTGACGCGCACCGGACCTCTGTTCGAGATCAAGGCCGAAGAACTAGAGCCGCTGCCGAACCTTGCCAAGAGCTGGGAATGGTCGGCCGACGGCCACCAATTGACCATGCATCTCGTCGAAGGCGCCAAATGGTCGGACGGCGTTCCGTTCACCTCGGCCGATCTGATGTTCTACTGGAACGACAACGTCAACGACCCGAACGTCACGCCGCTGAACGGTGCCAAGGCGGGCACGTTCGGCGAGGGAACGACGCTCGAGGCCAAGGACGACTACACCGTCGTCTGGACGTTCAAGCAGCCCTTCGCCAAGAACTTCCTCTACCAGATGGCCTATGGCACCTTCTGCCCCGGCCCGGCGCATATTCTGAAGCCGCAGCATCCGAAATATTCGAAGAACACCTACGACCAGTACAAGAACGCCTTCCCGCCGGAATATATGAACATCCCGGTCATGGGCGCCTGGGTGCCGGTCGAGTATCGGGCCGACGACATCATCGTCCTGCGCCGCAATCCCTACTACTGGAAGGTCGACGAGGCCGGCAACCAGCTCCCCTACCTGAATGAGATGCACTACAAGCTCTCGACCTGGGCGGATCGCGATGTGCAGGCGGTGGCGGGATCGGGCGATTTCGCCAATCTCGAACAGCCGGAAAGCTTCGTCGAGGCGCTGAAGCGTTCGGCCAGCCCCGATGCCCCGGCGCGTCTTGAGTTCGGCCCGCGTCTTATCGGCTATTCGCTCTATCCCAACTTCTCGGCCAATGGCTGGGGCGAGCCGGACGAGCGCGGGCAGGCGGTGCGCGAACTCAATCGCAACGAGCACTTCCGCAAGGCGATCACCGAGGCGATCGACCGCCAGCGGCTGGGCGAATCCCTGGTCAAGGGACCGTTCACGACGATCTATCCCGGCGGCATCTATTCCGGCACGGCCTATTACGACAAGGCGTCGACGGCCTATTATCCGTACGACATCGCCAGCGCCAAGGCGGAGCTTGAGGCGGCCGGGCTGAAGGACACCGACGGCGACGGCATCGTCAACTTCCCGGCCGGCACGGCCGGCGGCAAGAATGTCGAGGTCACGCTGCTGGTCAATGGCGACTACCAGACCGACAAGAGCCTTGGCGACGGGCTTGTCGCGATGATGGAGCCGCTCGGCATCCGCGTCATCCTGAACACCGTCGACGGCAAGCAGCGCGATGCGCTGCAGCAAGCCGGCAAGTTCGACTGGATGGTCTACCGCAACCAGGAAGAGCTTTCCTCGGTCGTACAGAAGACGGTCAACCTTGCGCCCGTCGGGCCGAAGACCAGCTGGTTCCATCGCTCTGGCAAAGACGACAAGCTTGATCTGCTGCCGTTTGAGCAACAGCTCGTCGATGTCGTCAACAAATTCATCGCCACGAGCGACAGCAAGGAGCAGCTGGATCTGATGAAGCAGTACCAGAAGATCTACACAGACAATGTCTACGGCATCGGTCTGACGCAGTTCCCTGGCGCGCTCATCATCAATAAGCGCTTCGCCAATATTCCGAAGGGGACGCCGATCAACCTCTTCAACTGGGCGGAGGACAGCATCATCCGCGAGCGGGTGTTTGTCCCGACCGACAAGCAGGGCAATTACGAGCTGCATGCGCAGACATTGCCCGGCGCGCCCGGCTCTGCCGGCCCGGTGAACTAAGACCAGGCGAACCAAACCCGCGCGGGGGGAGTCCTTCCTCCCGCGCGCCCCGACCGAAATGAAGAGGACGATCGGGCCATGTTGCGTTATCTCGGAATGCGAATTCTCTCGGCCATCCCGGTCATGATCGTGCTGAGCATCGTGACCTTCGCCATCATCCAGGCGCCTCCGGGCGACTATGGCGACTACATCCGCTCCCAGCTAATGAACCAGGGCGGCGCTTCCGCCGTCGTTGCCGAAGCCCAGGCCGACGCCTATCGCAAGTCGCACGGCCTCGATAAGCCGATCATCGTCCAGTATTTCAATTGGGTCGGCGGCATCATCACCCGTGGCGATTTCGGCGACAGCTTCTTCTACAACAAGCCCGTCTCGACGGTGGTCGCGGAACGGTTGCCGCGCACGCTGCTGCTGGCGCTGACCTGCCACATATTGGCGTCGCTGATCGGCATCACCTTCGGCATCATCGCGGCGACGCGACAATACAGCTGGATCGATTCGACGCTCGCCTTCGTCTCGTTCCTCGGCACGACGATCCCGCGCTTCCTGATCGCGATCGTCATCGTCTATTTCCTGGCCTTCAAATGGAACGTTCAGGAGATCGGCTCGTTTTTCTCGCCGCAATATGGCGGTGCACCCTGGTCCTGGGCGAAGTTCGTCGATCTCGTGAAGCATATCTGGCCGGTCGTCGCGATCGCGACCTTCGGCGGCCTTGCCTACAATATGCGCGTGATGCGGGCGAACCTGCTCGACACGCTCAACGCCCAATATGTCGAAACGGCGCGGGCCAAGGGGCTCAGGGAATCGGCGGTCATCATGCGCCATGCCGTGCCCAACGCGCTGCATCCGCTGGTCATGTATCAGGGCGTGGTGCTGCCCTACATGCTCACTGGCGAGATTGAGGTCGCCATCGTGTTCTCGCTCGCCACCATCGGTCCGGCCATCGTCGGCTCGATGGCTGTCGGCGACGTCTATGTCACCGCGACCTTCATGATGGTGCTGGCCGCGACGCTGATCGTCGGCAACATCATCGCCGACATGTTGCTCGCCCTGCTCGATCCGCGCGTGCGCCTTGGTGGAGCGATGGCATGACCGATATCGCCGGCAAAGTCCGCCCCGAAATGGAAGCCGCGCCCGTCGTAGTCCAGGCTCGCTTCGCCCATGGCAATGAAGGCTATTTCGCGCTGGTCTGGCGGCGGTTCCGTCGCTCGGTGATCGGCATGATCGGCCTCGTCATGGTCGTCGGGCTGATCCTGATGGCGCTGTTCGCCGACTTCGTCGCTCCGGTCAATCCGAAGGAGAACGGCATCGGCTTCGCCCCGCCGGAGACGGTCAGCTTCCGCGCCGCCGATGGCGCCTTCACCTTCGTGCCGCGCATCTATCCCGTGGTTGAAACCGGCGAGTTCGATCCGGTAACATTCCAGCCGATGACGGGACCGGATTTCGCCAATCCGCATCTTCTCGGCCTGTTCGTGAAGGGTTTCGACTATCGCATCCTCGGCCTGATCCCGGCGAACCGGCATCTTTTCGGCTCGGTCGACGGCCGTTCGGTGCACTTGCTCGGCACCGACAAATTTGGCCGCGACATCCTTTCGCGCGCCATCGTCGGATCGCGCATCTCGTTGATGATCGCGCTCGTCGTGGTGTTCATCACCACGAGCGTCGGCACCTCGATCGGCATCACCTCCGGCTATCTCGGCGGGCGCGTCGATGGCTGGGTGCAGCGCTTCGTCGATCTCGTGCTCGCCTTCCCACAATTGCCGCTGTACCTGGCGCTGACCTCGCTGATTCCGATCACGGCGCCGTCCAACATCTTCCTTGCCTTCGTCATCGCCGTGATGGCGGCGCTCGGCTGGGCGCAGCTGTCGCGCGAGGTGCGCGGCAAGACGCTGGCGCTGGCGCGCGTCGAATATGTGCGGGCGGCGATGGCTGTCGGCGCCGGCGACGGGCGCATCATCTTCCGCCATATCCTGCCGAATGTACTCTCCCATGTCATCGTGTCGGTCACGCTCGCCATTCCGGCGATCGTGCTGCTCGAATCTTTCCTCGGTTTCCTCGGCTTCGCGGTGAAGCCGCCGCTGATCTCCTGGGGCCTGATGCTTCAGGATACCGGCTCCTTCTCCGTCATCGGCTCCTATCCCTGGATCCTTTCCCCTGTCGGCTTCGTGCTGCTCACCGTCTTCGCGTTCAACGCGCTCGGCGATGGTCTGCGCGACGCGATCGACCCCTATTGAGGCGCCGGCCATGAGCGAGACCGCCAATCCCTTCGCGCCGACCGAACGCTACGACCTGAACCAGCACGGCCGCCGGCTGATGCTCGATGCCCGCGGCGTCGCCGTCAATTTCAGGGTCGAGGGCGGCACGGTAGAGGCGGTGAAGGACGTCTCCTTCCAGCTCCATCGCGGCGAGACGATCGCCATCGTCGGCGAATCCGGCTCCGGCAAGTCGGTGACGGCGCGCACGCTCATGGGGCTGCTCTCGAAACGTGCCACGATCGCGAAGGGCGCGCGCATCGAATTCGAGGGCAAGAACATCCTCGAATTCAGCGAGGCGCAGATGCGGAACCTGCGGGGAAATCGGTTCTCGATGATCTTCCAGGAGCCGATGAGCTCGCTGAACCCGGTCTATTCGATCGGGAAGCAGATCACCGAGGTCATCCATCTCCACAACAAGGTCAGCCGCGTCGAGGCGATCAAGCGGGCGCGCGACCTGCTGGAGGAAGTGCAGATCCCGGAGCCGGACGCGCGTTTGCGCCAGTTCCCGCACCAGTTATCCGGCGGCCAGCGCCAGCGAGTCATGATCGCCATGGCGCTCGCCAACCAGCCCGACGTGCTGATCGCCGACGAGCCGACGACGGCGCTCGACGTCACCGTGCAGGCGCAGATCCTGAACCTGATCAAGGACCTGCAAGCCCGCCACGGCATGGCGGTGATCCTGATCACGCATGATCTGACGATCGTCCGACAGTTCTCCGATTACGTTTATGTCATGCAGTCCGGCGAGGTGAAGGAGCACAATACCACCGAGTCGCTGTTCGCCGATCCCCGCCACAGCTATACGCGCCATCTGTTGGCGTCCGAGCCGAAGGGCATCGCCAATCCGCTGCCCGTGAATACGCCGGTGATCCTGGAGGGCAAGAATGTCCGCGTCGCCTTCACGCTGAAGCGCGGCGGCATGTTCAAGCCCGACTATTTCAACTTGGTCGCCGTCGACGGGCTCAGCTTGGATCTGCGCAAGCACGAGACGCTCGGCCTCGTCGGCGAGAGCGGCTCTGGCAAGACGACCTTCGGCCAGGCGCTGATCCGTCTGCTCTCCATGCAGAGCGGCGAGGTGATCTTCGACGGCGAGCGCATCGACCAGAAGACGCGCCAGGAGATGCGGCCGCTGCGCTCGCGCATGCAGATCGTGTTCCAGGACCCGTTGGCCTCGCTCAATCCGCGCATGTCGATCGGCCAGATCATCGAGGAAGGGCTGATCGTCAATTCGATCGGCGACGGCCGCAAGGATCGGCTCGAACGGGTCAAGCAGGCGCTGCGCGATTCCGGCATGCCCGACACGATCCTGTCGCGCTTTCCGCATGAATTCTCCGGCGGCCAGCGCCAGCGCATCGCCATCGCCCGCGCCATCGCTCTGGAGCCGGAATTCATCCTGCTCGACGAGCCGACCTCGGCGCTCGACCTTTCGGTTCAGGCCCAGATCATCGATCTGCTGCGCAAGCTGCAGGACGAGAAAGGCCTCTCCTATCTGTTCATCTCGCATGATCTGAAGGTCGTGCGCGCGCTCTGTCACCGCGTGATGGTGATGCAGCACGGCAGAATCGTCGAGGAGGGTCCCGTCGCCGAGGTCCTCACGCGTCCCAAGAACGACTACACCGCTCGCCTCGTGCGGGCCGCCTTTGAAATCGCCGCCTGATCCTCCCGGCCCGGCGGCCGTAACGCTCGGAGACTTGTCCATGTCCAAACCCAAGATCACCTTTATCGGCGCCGGTTCGTCGGTCTTCATGAAGAACATCGTCGGTGACATCCTGCAGCGTCCGGCGCTGGGAGAGGCCACCATCGCGCTCATGGACATCAACCCCGAGCGGCTGGAGATGAGCGCCGTCATCGCCAACAAACTGATCTCGACGCTGGGCGTGGGTGCCAAGGTCGAAACCTATGGCAACCAGAGGCAAGCGCTGGAAGGAGCGGATTTCGTCGTCGTCTGCTTCCAGATCGGCGGCTATGAGCCAGCGACGGTCACCGATTTCGAGGTGCCGAAGAAATACGGCCTCCGCCACACGATCGCCGATACGCTCGGCGTCGGCGGCATCATGCGCGGCCTCAGGACCGTGCCGCATCTCTGGAAGATCTGCGAGGACATTCTCGCCGTCTGCCCGAACGCGATCATGCTGCAATATGTGAACCCGATGGCGATCAACACCTGGGCGATCACCGCGAAGTTCCCGACCATCCGTCAGGTGGGCCTGTGCCATTCCGTGCAGGGCACCGCTCTTGAGTTGGCTCACGATCTCGATATTCCCTATGACGAGATCCGCTACCGCGCCGCCGGCATCAACCACATGGCGTTCTATCTATCCTTCGAGCACCGGCAGCCCGACGGCTCCTATCGCGATCTCTATCCTGATCTCCTGCGTGCCTATCGCGAGGGCAGGGCGCCGAAGCCGACTTGGAATCCGCGCTGCCCCAACAAGGTGCGCTACGAGATGCTGACGCGGCTTGGCTATTTCGTCACCGAGAGCTCGGAGCATTTCGCCGAATACACGCCTTATTTCATCAAGGAAGGGCGCGAGGATCTGATCGAGAAATTCGGCATTCCGCTCGACGAATATCCCAAGCGCTGCGTCGAGCAGATCGCGCGCTGGCAGCAGACGGCGGACGATTACCGCAAGGCCAATACGATCGAGGTCAAGGCGAGCCACGAATACGCCTCGTCGATCGTCAATTCGGTCTGGACCGGCGAGCCCTCGGTCATCTACGGCAACGTTCGCAACAGTGGCCTGATCACGTCGCTGCCGGAGGGATGCGCCGTCGAGGTGCCGTGCCTCGTCGACGCGTCAGGCATCCAGCCGACCCATATCGGCGCGCTGCCGCCGCAATTGACGGGCCTGATGCGTACCAACATCAACGTCCAGGAACTGACCGTCTCGGCGCTGCTCAACGAAAACCGGGATCACATCTATCACGCGGCCATGCTCGATCCGCACACGGCGGCCGAACTCGACCTCGACCAGATTTGGAATCTCGTCGACGACCTCATCGCCGCGCATGGCGACTGGCTGCCGGCCTGGGCCCGCGGCGCGAAGCGCCAGGCGGCCGCCTGAGGCGGGCAGCCCGGACGGCCCCGGTCATCCTCCCGGACCGGGGTCGCCCGTGGCGTTGGGGGCTGTTCTTACGCGAGGTCGATCGAGCGCTGTTCCTTGATGCTCTGCTCGGCGGCAAGCACGATGCGCAGGCTGTTCACGGCCGCATCCATCGATTCCGAGAGGTCCAGATCCTCCTGGATCGCCTGCAGGAAGAAGGCCTGCTCGCGGTCGCAGAGCTCTTGGTGCCCCGGCTCGTCGGTCATTGAGAAGGTCTCGTCCTTGCGGATGAAGTTCTTGTCGGGGCCCACCTCGGCATGGTGGTACCGGATCGCGTCCGTCTTCGTGTGGCGGTCGATATCCGCAGAATCCGAGACGTCGGTCAGCGGGTCCTTGTCCTTCGAATGATCCGCGACGATCGAGACAGCGCCCTTGGGACCGACGACGTCCTTCACGAAGAAGGCTTCCTCGCTCATCATCGGACCCCAGCCGGCTTCGTACCAGCCGACTGAGCCGTCATCGAAGGTGACGTGGAGATGGCCGTAATTCTGCTGCGCCGCGTCGGCCCAGAGCTTGGCGCCAATGCCGTGGACCCGCACCGGCTTGGCGCCGGTGAGCTGGCACATGACGTCGACATAGTGGACGCCGCAATCGACGATCGGGATCAGCGAGTCGATCAGGTTCTTGTGCCAGGTCCAGGCGGGACCGTTGCTCTGCTGGTTGAGATTGAGCCGCATGACCAGCGGCTTGCCGAGCGTCTGACCAAGTTCGATGAACTTGATCCAGGATGGGTGGACGCGGAGGATATAACCGAGCACCAGCTTGCGGTTCTTCGCCCGTGCCACGGCGACGACCGCCTCGGCATCGGCGATATTGGTCGCGATCGGCTTTTCCATGAAGACATGGGCGCCGGCATTCATCGCCTTGATCGCATATTCCGCGTGGGTGTCCGGGTAGGAGTTGATCGAGACCGCATCCGGCTTGGTCGCCGCTAAGGCCTCGTCGAAATCCTCGAACAGCGGATAGCCGGTGAGTTCCGCCGGGATCGACCGGCTCTTCATGGTCGGGCTCATCAGGCCGACGATCTCGAAGCCGGGATTGCGATGATAGGCGCTCGCATGCGAGGCGCCCATATTGCCGAGGCCGACGACGAGAACTTTCACGGGTGCAGGCATTCATTCCTCCCTTCAACATAGGATCGCGAGCGGCGCGAACGCCGCTCGCCCCGGACTCTTCGGGAGCCGCGTTACTTGATCGCCTGGTCGAACATGGTCGACTTGATCTTCTCGACGTCGACCTTCTGGAAGGCGTCGGTCAGCTTGTAGCCATCGGCGTCGGCCTGGACCTTGGCGGCGTCATAGCTGTTGGCGGGCTTGATCAGCTCGTTGGTGCAGACATCCTCGGCCTTCACCTCGGTCTTGATCTGGCCGAGCTTGTAGACGACGTTGAAAAAATCCTGCCAGCTCGACATGTCGTGCCAGCCCCAGCCGCCGCGCTTCGCCATGTCGCCGCGGAAGACGTTGATCTGCTCGAGGATCGACGAGGTGCCGAGTTCGGGGCCGAGATTGGTGGCCAGCGTCGGGAACTGCTCGAACACCGCCTCGACCGCGGCGCGCGGATTCAGATAGCCGAACTGCAGGCCCATTGCCCATCCCTTGAGATACTTCTCCAGGTACGCCTTCTTGTCCGGATCCTCGAGATCTGCGGCGCGGACGACGAACGTATTGGCCGGGAGTTTGGAGTGCTGGACGCCGAGCCAATATTCGAAGTCGAGGCCCTTTGCGATCCACTCGGCGCGAAGCCCTTCCCAGGAAAGCGCGGCATCGCCCTGTCCCGCCTGCAGTGCTGTCGCCCAGGTAGGCCAGCCGGCCTCGACATATTTAACCTTCGTGACGTCGACGCCCTGAGCGAACAGCATCGGGTCGACGATCGACTGCCAGGCGGCCGAACCGAGCAGGATGGTCTTGCCTTCGAGCTTCTTCAGATCGTTCGAGCCTTCGCCCTTGCGGAAGGCGATGGAGAAGGTGTCGAGCGCGCCCATGTGGAACACGGACTTCAGCTTCATCCCGTTCTGCAGCGCGAAGGAGAAGACGCCCGGAGAGGGGAAGCCCATATCGGCCTGGCCGACATCGACGAATTTCACGGTCGCCGTGCCGTCGGACGGGCCGGGCTGCATCTCGACGTCGAGGCCTTCGAAATAGCCCTGCTTCTTGCCGGCCCAGAACGGGAAGTCGTCGAGGACTTCCAGCGTGCCGCGTGGCGAGATCCAGGTGAACGCCTTGTCATAGGGCGCGGCCGAAGCCCGGCCCGCGAAACCGCCAAGCGCAGACACGGTGATGACACCGGTGGCGGAAACCTGAAGGAAGGTCCTGCGGCTCATGCCGCCGGTCGTCGGTCGCTTCATCATGGCAGTTACCCCTCTGATTGTCGTTCTTGCGTTCAGCCGGACTGGTTGGATGTCCGGAAGTCCCTGTTTTTTCGTGACGTTATGCTTCCCAGCTCGCCCACTTCTTCCCGATCCAGAAGAAGAGGACGTAGATGAGAATTCCGAGGATCGAGAGGATCAGCACCACGGCGAAGAACTGCGGCATCTGGATCATCGAGGAATAGGATGTCAGCCGGTTGCCGAGGCCGAAACCGCCGCCAACCATTTCTGCGCCGACAGCGGTGAGCAGGCCGAAGATCGATCCGATCATCAAGCCGACCAGGATCATCGGCAGCGCCATCGGGGCGCGGATCTTCCAGAAGATCTGCAATGTCGAGGCGCCATAGGAGCGGGCCAGCGCGATCTTGCCGCGATCGACCCGGCGAAAACCGGTAGCGGCATTGATCATCACCATCGGCCCGGCGGCCAACGCCACCGCGATGATGCGGGGCGTGTAGCCGAAGCCGAAGCGCAGGATCAAAAGCGGCACCAGCGCCAGCATCGGCGTCGTCACCAGCAGCAGGATGTAGGGCGTCACCACTTTCTCGACGAAGGGGAACTGCGTGATCACCGCCGCCATGACCAGACCGACCGTGGCACCGATCGCGAAGCCGGCGAAGAGTTCGACCAGCGTGTAGCCCAGATGCGGCAGGATCAGGTGAATGTCGGTGTAGAAGGCAACGGCCACAGCGCTCGGCGTCGGCAGCACATAGGGCGGAACCTTGAAGGCGCGGATCAGGAACTCGGCGCCGCCGATCACGATCACGGCGACAAGGACAATCGCGAGAACTTCCCGGGCGGACTTGATGCCGGGACCGCTGGAAAAGGCGGAGAGATTGGTGAGCCCGACCTCGGAACCGTCGCCCGATTTTGCGGATTTGAACTCGGGGATAGCGTCTTCGCTCACGCTCGGGCCCTCAGCTTGTCGGTTCGGAAATAGCGAGAGACGATGCCCGCGCGGCATAGCGGCTCTTCTGCTCGCCGACGATCTCGCGCTTGATCGCGTTGGTCAGGTCGAACACCTCCTTCGTTTCCATGATCTCCATCGAGCGCGGCCTCGGGAACGGCACCTCATAGATATTGGCTACGCGGCCGGGGCGCGGCGACAGCACCACGACGCGGTCCGAAAGGAAGATCGCCTCCTCGATCGAATGGGTGATGAGCACGATCGTTGTCGGCGTATCGAGCCAGATTTCCTCGACGAGATGGTTCATCTCCTCGCGGGTGAAGCTATCGAGCGCGCCGAAGGGTTCGTCCATCAGCAGCACGGAGGGCTTGAACGAGAGGGCGCGGACCAGCGCGGCGCGCTGCTGCATGCCACCGGAAAGTTCGCGCGGAAAGCGCCCGCCGAACCCGTCTAGTCCGACGCGGGCGACGAGGCTCGCGATCCATTCGCGGTCCGGTTTCTCACCCTTGATCTCGAAGGGGAAATGGATGTTGGAATCGAGATTGCGCCAGGGCAGCAGATTGGCTTCCTGGAACACCATGCCGATCGAAGGGCTCGGCCCGGTGATCGGCTTGCCGTCCAGCAGCACGTCGCCACCGGTCAGGCCATGCAGTCCCGACATGGACCAGAGCAAAGTGGTCTTGCCGCAACCGGAGGGGCCGACGATCGAAACGATTTCGCCGGGCATGACGTCGAGCGAGCAGCGATCGAGCGCGATCAGGTCGCCGGACCGTGTTTCATAGACCTTGGTCGCGCCGCGCACGCGCAGCTTCGGCATGGCCGGACTTGGTCCTGTCATGGCACCCCCACATTCCCTGGCCCGCCATTTTTCCGGCGGAACGCGCTCGTTATAACGTCGCGTAGGCTAAATCTGTGAGTAACCTACATCGCAAGTCAAGAGGCGGCGACGACATTCGGGGCATCCATCGATCTTGCTGATTTTTTGAGCGAATTGACGCTTGCGGGGTTTGTAAGTTTCCGACATCCTGCCATCCATAACGGCAGAAAATGCCGATTTTGTCGCCTTGGCCGGCTCCATAATCCCGGCGGGGAGGGGCAGGGGACGACGATGGAATCCAGGTCCGATCCTTCCGAGGAAGGCAAGCGCCGGCGTAGGTCCGGCCGGGGTGTCGCCGCTCCGTCGAAGCCGATCCCGGACATCCTTTCCCGCGTCAAGGATCGTTACAACGACCTTCGCCCGGCCGAGCGCCGCGTCGCCGATACGGTGCTCGCCGATGTCGGTTTCTGCGTCGACGCTTCGAATGCCGACATTGCCCGGCAGGCCGGCGTCAGCGAGCCGACCGTTACCCGCTTCTGCCGCGCAATCGGCTGCGAGGGCGTACGCGATTTCAAGGTGAAGCTGGCGCAGAGCGTCGTCGTCGGCCAGCTCTATCTCCAGACGGGTCCGCGCCCGTTGCCGGCGGAGAATGGTTCGCCGCTTTGGAACGTCGTCTTCGGCGAGGCCCGGAACGCGCTGGATGCGGTCGAGCGGCAGCTCGATCCGGCACTCGTCGTCGGCGCGGCCGAAATGATTGCCGCCGCGCATCAGGTCGCCGTCTTCGGACTTGGCGGTAGCTCGACGTCGCTCGCGAGTGAAACGCAAAACCGCCTGTTCCGGTATGGCGTCGTCGTTTCGGCCCAATCCGATCCCTATGCAATGCTGATGATGGCCTCAACGCTGAAGCCGAATGACGTGGTGATCGCGATTTCCGCCACCGGCCGCACGCGCGAACTCGTTGAGGCGGTGGAGCTTGCAAGGCATTACGGCGCCCACGTCATTGCCATCACGGCGCCGGACACGGATCTCACCCGCGCCTGCGATATTGCGCTCACCGCCGAGGTGCCGGAATATCCCGATGCGCTGAAGCCCACCGCCTCGCGATTTGCCTTCCTGGCGATCATCGACCTCGTCTCGGTCGCGGTCGGCTACCGGCTCGACCCGTCGGCACGCGAGACGCTGCGGCGGATCAAGTACAACGTGCTCAACCATCGCAAGGGCCGCGTTCTTGAGCCGCTTGGCGACTGAGAGCCGGCTTATCATTTCAGGCGGCGCTTCCCCGCCGGCCACGCATTGAGGAAAGACGCATGCACGACACGGCTCCGGAAACCGATGCGGCGAGCTGGATGGCTGCGCTCGCCGGCGCCCTCGACCGAATAGACATCGACGCGGCGCTCGCCCTGTTCGGCGAGGATTGCTACTGGCGCGACTTCGTCGCCTTCAGCTGGAACGTGAAGACCTTCGAGGGCAAGGCGGCGATCCGCGACTTCCTGGCTGCGACGCTGCCAGGGACCGAACCATCTGCATGGAAGGTAACCCGCGCCGATCGCAAGCCCTCCGGCATGGTGGAGGCCTGGTTCACCTTCGAGACGAAGACCGGACGCGGGGAGGGCATCTTCCGCCTCGAAGGCGGCAAGGGCCGCACGATCCTGACGACGCTGACCGAGCTCAAGGGCTTCGAGGAGCCGATCGGCGCGCGGAGGCCGAAGGGCGTGCGCCACGGCGCCGACCGGAGCCGCGAGACCTGGACGGAGAAGCGCGCCCGCGAGGAAGCGGAGCTCGGCGCCGGCGTCCAGCCCTATTGCCTCGTCATCGGCGGTGGGCAGGGCGGCATCATGATCGGCGCGCGGCTGAAGATGCTCGGCGTGCCGACCATCATCGTCGAGAAGAACCCGAAGGCCGGCGATAGCTGGCGCAACCGCTACCGCTCGCTCGTGCTGCACGACCCGGTCTGGTACGATCACCTGCCCTATATGCCATTTCCCGAGAACTGGCCGATCTTCACGCCCAAGGACAAGATGGGCGACTGGCTGGAATTCTATGTGAACGCGATGGAGCTGACCTATTGGGGCTCCACCGAGGCGCAGAAGGCGGTGTACGACCCCGAGGCCAAGCGCTGGACCGTCGAGCTGATCCGCGATGGCATGAAGGTGACGCTCCACCCCGCGCAACTCGTCTTCGCGACCGGGGCCTATGGCCCGCCGAAGCGCCTGAGCCTTGCTGGCGCTGAGGATTTCGGCGGCGAGCTGATCCATTCGAGCGAGTATTCGGAAGCTGCGAAATATGCGGGAAAACGCGCCGTCGTGATCGGTGCCGCCAGTTCAGCCCATGACGTCGCTGTCGATCTCTGGGAGGCCGGCGTCGACGTGACCATGGTGCAGCGCTCGCCGACGACGGTCGTGCGCTCGCAGACGCTGACGGATTTTGCCTTCGACATCTATTCGCAGGAAGCCGCCGATAGCGGCCTCTCCGTCGACAAGGCCGATCTCCTCGCCATGGCGACGCCCTTCGCCCTCCAGCCGGCCGCGCAGCGCGCGCTCTATGACAAGATCCGTGCCTATGACGCCGAGTTCTACGCAAAACTCGCCGCGACTGGATTCCTGCTCGATTTCGGCGAGGACGAGACCGGGCTGATGATGAAGGCCTATCGCACCGGCTCGGGCTACTATGTCGATGTCGGCGCTTCGCAGCTCATCATCGACGGCGAGATCAAGGTGAAGAGCGGCGTTGCCATCGAGGGGCTGACGCCTACGGGCATCCGCTTCGCCGACGGAACCGAGATCGACGCCGACGTGATCATCCAATCGACGGGCTTCCAGTCGATGCATGAGGTGGTAGCCAGGATCGTCAACCGCGACATTGCCGACCGCATCGGCACCTGCTGGGGCCTCGGCTCGGGCACGCGCGGCGATCCGGGGCCGTGGCATGGCGAGCCGCGCAACATGTACAAGCCGACCGTTCAGGAAGCGCTCTGGTTCCAGGGCGGCAATCTGGCACTGCAGCGCTATTTCTCGAAGTTCCTGGCGCTGCAGATCAAGGCGCGGATGGAAGGCATCCCGACGCCGGTCCATGGAGCGCCGCTTTGATCGATCCCGTCCTTCTCACGCGCGATCTCGTCCGCATCGACACGCGCAATCCGCCGGGCCATGAGGCCGCTGCGACGACGCTTCTCGCCGACACTCTCAGCGATGCCGGCTTTTCCGTCCGCGTCCAAAGTTTCGGCGAGGGGCGAACCAATCTGGTGGCCCGCATCGGCGACGAGGGGCCGGCCACGCTCTTCACCGGCCATGTCGACACGGTGCCGCTCGGAACGGTGGACTGGAGCGTCGATCCCTTCGGCGGCGAAATCCGGGACGGGCGCATCTATGGCCGCGGCACGACAGATATGAAGGCCGGCGTCGCGGCGATGGTAGCGGCGGCGATCGCCGAAGCGGATCGCATTCGGGAGCGCGGCGCGCTCGTCCTGGCCTTCACCGGCGGCGAGGAGACGGGTTCGGAGGGTGCGCAGTATCTGGTGGCCGAAGGGAAGCTTGGCGAAATCAGCGCGATCGTTGTCGGCGAACCCACCGCGAACCGTTTCCTCGCCGGCCACAAGGGCGCGCTCTGGCTGCGCTGCGGCTGTCGCGGCGTCACAGCCCATGGTTCGACGCCACATCTGGGCGACAACGCCATCTACAAGGCAGCGCGCAGCGTGCTTCGGCTGGAGACATTCGATTTCGGGATCGACGACCATCCGATCATGGGCAAGCCGACGCTGAATATCGGCACGATATCCGGCGGTCAGAACATCAACTCCGTGCCGGACCGTGCCGAATTCACCGTCGATATCCGCTCGATCCCCGGCTTGGTCCATGAGAGCGTGCGCGGCGAGGTTCAGGCGAAGGCGGGCGCGGAGACGGCGATCGAGACGATCATTGATCTGCCTTCGGTCTGGTCCGATCCGGCTGGGGCCATCATGGCGAAGATGGCGGCCGCCGTCTCGTCGGCTACCGGCCGGCCAACTGAGGCCGCGAGCGCCAATTACTTCACGGATGCCTCCGTCTTCACCCCGGCCCTCGGATTCCCGCCGACATTGATTTGCGGGCCGGGCGATCCGGATATGGCGCACAAGACCGATGAATATTGCGAGACGGTCAGGATCGCCGAGAGCGTCGCGATCTACCGGACGATCCTCGCCGGGCTCTGACGTCAGGACAGCGCAGCGGCGAGTGCTGATCCACCGATCCAGAGCGCGAATACGGCCAGAGCCAGTGCCGCGGCGCGGGCGATCCGCGCAGGCGTGACGAGGCCTGCCGCATGACGTGCTATCGCGTTGCCAAGGACAATCCAGCCTTGCGCCACGATGACGACCAGCACCGAGAACAATCCGGCAAAAGGCAACAGCGTGGCGATGTCGCCGCGCGGGAAGATCGCGAAGGCGAAGATCAGCGCCTTCGGATTCAGAAGCGTCGTCGTGAAGACGCGAGCGAAGGTGATCGGGCCCGCACCTTCCATCATGCCTCGCCCAGCATCGCGCCAGAGCGAAATCGCCGAATAGACCAGATAGAGGCTCGCCACCAGCTTCGACAGGATCGGGACGAAGGGATGAGCCGCCGCCAGCAGACCGATGACCAGGAGCAGCACGCCGATCGCGACCCAGTAGCCGCCAAGCTCCGCCGGCAGCAGCCGCAAGGAGCGACGAAACCCGGCAGTGGCGCCTGACGCGGCTAGCAAGGTGTTGGTCGGCCCCGGCACGGCGAGCAAGGCGAGAACGGCGAGGGCGAAAGCAAGCGGATCGTTCATGCGGCTCTTCTCGCATGATCTGCCGACGGTGTCCTTGGGCGATGCAGCACGCTACTGACGAGCATCTATTTTATTATGCAATCGACCGTAGTATTATTCGTGAAAATTGGGAGGCTGTCATGAAGCATTTTCTGCTCATCATTGCCTGTTTGGCTGCGATGCCGCTCGTCACCGCCATCCCTGGCCCGGCAGTCGCCGAAAGCGGGCCGTTCTTCAACGTGACGGGCAAACTGCTCGGCAAGACCGACGATGGTACCATTCAGGATGGCGAGGACCTGAGTGGCATCGCTTGCGCCGAGGAGGCCGGATTTCCCCGTCATTGCCTGCTCGTCGACGACGAATCCCAGTTCGCGCAATCTGTCACGATCGAGACCGGCTCCATCACGGTCGGCGGTTGCATCCGCGTGACCGACGCGACCTACATCAGCAAGAAGGGCAAGACGAAGCCGGCGGAACTTGACGGCGAAGGTGTCGCCTATTTCAAGGGCGCCTTCTATGTGATCGGCTCGCATGGCCATCCGCGCGACAAGGAAAAAGAGAACAGCGAGAACGAAAACCAGGCCAAGCTCAAGGCGTCGAGCATCGTGCGCCGGATTTCGGTTGAAGATGCTGGGAAGGCAAGCGGCGATTGCAGGCGTGATCAAGATCTGACGGGGACGCCGAGCGTGAATCTGGGTCCGCTGCTTAGTAGCGATCCAGCACTGCAGCCCCACTATGGTCAACGACTGGAGCAGAATGGCCTGACCATCGAGGGCGTCGCCATTAAAGACAATGTTCTCTATGCAGGTCTCCGTGCGCCGATCGTCGAAGATGCCCTGGCTCCTAAAGATCCCAAGCTTGCTGTCGTATTCGCCGTCAATCTCGACGCGATATTTGACACTAAGGCTGCCGACGCCCGACTATCCAAGCTTAGACTTGAAGGGCGAGGCGTGCGCGATCTCGTAGCCTATTCCGGCGGCTTCCTGATCCTCGCCGGCCCGTCCGCCGATCCCGACAAGAGCGATCCAATTGGCCCGAACGACTACGCGGTCTTCTTCTGGGACGGCGATAAAAGGCTCACAAAACTCGGCACTATCGCTGGCAACCAAATCGGTCCGAAGGATTGGGCGAAGCCCGAGGCGCTACTGCCGCTGGGACCGAAGGATGGCAAGCTCGAGGTTCTCATCCTTTTCGACGGCGCTCCAGCGAACCGCGCCGCCCGAGCCGACACGATCGACGCACCCTGAAACGGTGCGGCTTCACGCCATGCGCCGGACATGCTCCAGAAACGCCGCGTGGCCGATCGCGCGGTCGGCGGCCCAGCGATATTCCTTGACCAAGCTGTCGACGGTGTCGCGGGCGAAGGCCCGTAGCGCCGGGTCCTTTGCCATCTCGGCGCGGGCGACGGCCGGATCGAGCAGGCCGAGCCCGTCGAGCACCGGATAGTGCAGTTGCGTCTCGACATGCGGCAGCCCGTCCAGAAAGGTTGGGAAATGCTCGCGGCGCGGCATTTCCTTCTTCCAGCGGGCGAGGCGCTCGCGGGTCTCGGAGTGCAGGCGCTCGGCGCGGACATTGCGCCAGAACGGCGTGTCGTCGCGTTGCGTCACATAGTGGGTATTGATGAAGGTGCGGAAGTCGTCGACCTGCCGGCCGATGCGCCGGTTGTAGTCGGCGCGGTCGTCGTTGTTCATCCGGTCCGGATGCTTCAGATAGCGCTCGGCAAACAGCATGAGCTGGACGACGGTGCCGTGGATCGAGGTCGCCTCCAGTGGCTCCAGGAAGCTGGAGGCGAGGCCGACGGCCAGGCAATTGCCGAGCCAGGGCGTCTCCAGGCGGCCGATCTGGAAGCGTATGTCGTCGCGGACGTCGATTTCGTGACCCAGAGCCCGCTCGATTTCGAGCTTCGCCTCCTCCGGCGTCTTGAACTCGTCCGAATAGACATAGCCGCAGCCATAGCGGGTCTGGGTCGGGATCTGCCACATCCAGCCGGCTTCCTGCGCCCAGGCCAGTGTATAGTTGGCAATCTCCTCACCGGGCTTGATGTCGATCCAGAAGGGCAGGGCGCGGTTGACGGGCAACTCCTTGGCGTAGGAGATCCAGGGGGCGTTCAGCTCCTTGACGATCAGCCTCTTGCGGAAGCCTGAGGCGTCGACGAAGAAATCTCCTTCGAGCGTCTCGCCGGTGTCGAGCTTCAGCGCGGTTATGTGGCCGCTCTCGCCGTCGCGCATGACGCCGTCGATCGCGGCATCGACCACATGGACGCCGCGCGACTTCGATTTCAGGAACCGCCCCACCAGAGCCTGGTCGAAATGGAAGGCATGGTGGAACGGTCCGAGCGGCACCAGGCCGCCATCCTCCTTCAGCGCATAGGGCGCCTTCTTCTGTTCGAGCAGCGGGCCGAACAGATGCATGTCCTGCAGCTTGCGGCCGGCGGCGACGCAGAAGACGTTTAGATAATCCGAGGGCGCGCCATCCGGCGCCTTCACGACCTGGTGCGGGTCGTCGATCGGACCGTCATAGGTGAAGCCCTTGCGCCGCCAGTCCTTGTGGCGAATACCGAGCTTGAAGGTCGCGCCCGTCTCGCGGAAGAATTCGAATTCGTTCAGGTTGAAATATTGCATCAGCACGCGGAGCGCCGCCGTGCTGCCCTCGCCGACGCCAACGGTCGGGATCTTCGACGATTCGACCACGACGACCCGCGCATCGAGCTTCAGGCGGCGGATTTTGTCCTGCAGCACAAACGCCGCCAGCCAGCCGGCCGTGCCGCCGCCGACCACGATGAAACGAGCCGGTTCCGGCATCGGGCATCCCCTGTTCGGCCTCGTTGTGTGCCTGGGCCGTTGGGCGCCATTCTCCATTTCCGGGCAGAGGCTTGTCAACGCGGCGCTCAGGCCTGCCGCTCTTCGGCGAAACGCACCTGGTTGGCTGCCTTCGCTTGTGCGGCGCGGTCCGCATGCTTACACTTGCCTCAACAAAGGCACGCGATGAGCTGCGCGCCGAGCCGCGTTGCAGGTTCGAGCCGGCGCAGCCGAGGATCGAGAATTGGACAGTTCGGGCGAGGATCCGCTTCGTGCGGATTCCAGTGCGCCCGCCAAAGGACCGTCGGCTGAGCCGGTGGGCCTTGTCGGGAATGCAGGAAAGCTGCGTCCGCCGGAAGGCGGAGCCGGCCAGCCGGCCAAGCGCAAGGGGCGCCGACGCAAGAAGCGCGGGCCTGTTTTCGCGGGCAGCGGGGCTGCGCCCGACGGGCGAAATCGTCCGCCTGTCGAATCGCGCAAGCCATCTCATCCGGATCCCCGTCATGGCAGCGGGAAGGGCCATGGAAACGGCAAGGTCTCACACGTCGCCCATGCCTCACCCGCTGCGCCTTCCGCCATATCCCGCTATCCGGCCGCGCCGAGGGCAGCGATAGAGCGTGACGGGCTCTATGCGGCGCTGGACCTTGGAACGAATAATTGCCGGCTGCTGATTGCGCAGCCGCGCGAGCGCGGGTTTCGCGTCGTCGATGCATTTTCGCGGATCGTCCGGCTCGGAGAAGGCGTCGGGTCCAGCGGGCGGCTCGGCGAAGCGGCGATGGAGCGGGCGGTCGATGCCCTCCGGATCTGCAGTGCCAAGCTGGCCGATCGCGGCGTCAAGCGCGCGCGCCTGATTGCGACAGAGGCCTGCCGCCTCGCCGACAATGGCCCGGCCTTCCTGGACCGCGTCCATGGCGAGACTGGCCTCGCGCTGGAGATCGTGTCGCGCGAGACCGAGGCGCGCCTAGCCGTATCGGGCTGTGCTTCGCTGATCGACCCGACCACGAATGGCGCCCTGCTCTTCGATATTGGCGGCGGCTCATCCGAGCTGGTGTGGATCGACCTGACGCGGCAGGCGGAGCGGCATCGGCGCCGCATGTCCGACCGCATTCGCACCTGGGCGTCGCTGCCCGTCGGCGTCGTGACGCTCAGCGAGCGCCATGGCGGCGAGACGGTGACGCCGAAAGTGTTCGAGGCGATGGTCGCCGAGGTCACCGACATGCTGCTCGCTTTCCCCGAGGCGGCGGCGCTGGACCGCGCTGTTGCGGCAGGTTCGCTGCACATGCTCGGCACGTCGGGAACCGTCACGACGCTGGCCGGCGTCCATCTAGGCCTGCCGCGCTATGATCGCCGCAAGGTCGACGGCACATGGATGTCGGCCGGCGAGGTCGACCGGATGATGACGCTGGTCACCGGCATGGACTATGAGGCTCGGATCGCCAATCCCTGCATCGGGCGCGAGCGCGCCGATCTGGTGCTCGCGGGCTGCGCGATTCTGGAAGCGATCCGTCGGCGCTGGCCCTGCGAACGGCTGCGCGTCGCCGACCGGGGATTGCGCGAGGGAATTCTGGTCGAGATGATGAGCGAGGACGGCGTCTGGCGGCGTTCGGGACCGCGAATGGAGAGGCCGTCATGAAGGTACCACCGAAGAAGGGCTCGGGTGGGCGCGAGCTGACCGTTCGCGTCAAGACGGCGCGAGGACGTACCGCCTCCTCGACGCGCTGGCTGGAGCGTCAGCTGAACGATCCCTATGTCGCGCGCTCGAAGCGTGAGGGCTATCGCTCGCGTGCCGCCTACAAGCTGACCGAGATCGACGACAAGCATCATATTCTCGGCCCCGGCATGAGGATCGTCGATCTCGGCGCCGCGCCGGGCGGCTGGTCTCAGGTGGCCGTCGAGCGCGTCAACTCGACCGACGCGGACAAGCGCGTGGTCGCCATCGACTATCTCGAAATGGACGAATTGCCGGGCGTCATCCTGTTCCAGAAGAATTTCCTCGACGAGGATGCGCCGGCCCTGCTGCGCGAGGCGCTGGGCGGGCCGGCGGATGTCGTGCTCTCCGACATGGCGGCGCCGACGACCGGCCATCAGCAGACCGACCATCTGCGCACCATCTATCTTTCGGAAGTCGCCGCCGATTTCGCCATTTCAGTCCTTCGGCCGGGCGGGCACTTCCTGTCCAAGGTGTTTCGCGGCGGCGCGGAAAGCGAACTGCTGACAACGCTGAAGCAGAATTTCCGCACCGTCCACCACATCAAGCCACCGGCCAGTCGCGCCGGCTCGGTCGAGCTCTTCGTGCTGGCGAAGGGCTTCAAGGGCAAGAAGCCGGACGTGGTCGAACCGGAGAGCGACGAGCCGGAAGCAGACGAAGCCTGGCAGCCCTGAATGCGGCTCAGGCTGCCCGTCGATCGTTCAACTGCTAGAGGCCCACGCAAACGTCCGGGTGAGCCTGCACGTAATCTTGAACCGACTTCAGCATGCCGTCGCATGCTGGAAAGACCTCGGCTTGCCGCTTGCGGATCGGATTGAACTCGCCGCTAGAGCCGCCATGCTGGCGCAGCACGACGGCGGCATATTCCGCCGCGAATGCCGGGCAAATCTTGGTTAGCCGTTGCCAATCGGCGCCCGGACCAGTTCCAGTGACGTCACTCGTCTCGTTGGGGCACTTGGCATTCTGACTTTTATGAATCCTACACGTCAGATGACCCTGGAATGACGACAGCAAGCAATCGCTCTTGCCGGCGCTGTAGTCCGCGAAGAGTGACATCAGGACTGGGTTCGATCTTCCGACTCCGTAGGACGTTTGGAACAGACCGGACTCGGCACTGTTCGCCTCGGCAAAGCACTGGCTAATATCGCGCCCCTCGCAGAACTTGCCCGAACTTTCCATCATACCGAGGCCGATCAGTAGGACATATGTATGACGGAGTGTGGCGACACCTGCCGTATCGTTGGCCATTCCGAGTTTGCTGAACTCCTGTCGGTAGACAGTCAACGCATCGGCGGCCAATTGCCCGCTCTCGGGGCCGGACACGATCCGAACGTCCGTTCGATCAGGGTGACAGGCGGCCCGTGCGAAAACCAGCGCCATGCCCTCGATATAGGAACTGGGCGCTGTGCCGCGCCGGTACGGCCATTCATGAGATATGCACTTCGAACCGCGCGCGATCTGGACGATGGCGTCCATTTCGGTTGCCGCTTCGGAGAAAGACGGAGCGCAGATCGACGCCAGCAAAAGGGCAACAGCGCTGATGGATCGAAACATGGTGACCTCCCACCATAATGAAATCGTCCAAGCCAATATACGCGCAACAAGGGAAACAGCAAGCATAGGTTGCGTTTTTGCGGATTGACCCGATGCGGAGGACGATGCGCTATACCACCTCTGCGCCTCCCCGACCTCGTCCGGGGACTTTTCGGGTCGCCAGCGAATGATAACAGGGCGCTCAGGCTGCGTCCGAGCGCTCGGGGCGCGGGCGTAGCCATTCGCGGATCTTCTTGCGCATCATCATGCCCGGTCGGTCGCAGACCATGTGCAACTCCCGTCCCTCCGAGGCGTCGAGCGGCACGTTCTCGTCGGTCGATTCGAGGATCAGCCGGTCCTCCTCGCTGACCAGCTTGTCGAAGGCGATGACCTTCGCGGACGGCACCAGTTCCTCGGTGTCGTTACGGATCACCCATTGGACGAACCGCGTGCGGGCTTCGTCCATCGGCGTCGCCGCGGTGCAGAGGATGTTCTCAAGGCCGTTCGGATAGGTGATCTTACCTGCGCGGAAGAACGGCGTGAAAAAGCGGTTGGCCGTCCGCCGCACCGTTCGCTCGCTGGTCATGCCGATGGCGTCGCGCATGCCTTCCGGATTGCGCACCGGAACCTCGGTGCGCATGATGAACCCGTCCGGGGTATCTTCCAGGGTGAAGGGCGGGGGAATCGGGTCGCTGTCACCGAAGCTGCCCTTGTGGACGAAGGCGAAATGCGCGTTGTCGAAGGCGTTCTCCAGAATGCGTAGGGGCGCGCAGTTCCAATCGTCGCAGAATTCGATGACCTGCCGGTAGCCGGCAGCGCCGAATTCCGGGATTTCCGGAATATCGGAGACGGGCTCTTCCAGCGCGACCCAGACGTGATTGTAGCGCTCAACGCAGCGATAGCCGGGCACGCCGAAGGGATGCGGTTTCTCGACGACGTCCTGCGGAACCTTCACGCAGGCGCCGGTGCCGTCAAAGGCCCAGCCATGATAGGGGCAGACGATGTTGCCTCCCTCGACTGTGCCCAGCGAGAGCTTGGCGGTGCGATGGAGGCAGCGGTCCTTCACGGCGCGCGGGTCGCCATTTTGGTCCTTCCAGAGAACGATCGGCTCGCCAAGAAGCTTCATGCCGACCGGCTTGTCGGCCAGCGCCGACATCGGCATCACGCAATACCAGAACTTCCGCAGCAGCGGCTCTTGGGTCACTCGCATCGGGTCATTTTCCGCATTGCCGAACTCTATCAGTCCGGGAACAAAGAGCAATTCCAATGCCAGCCGGGGCAACGCGAAACGCTGACAACGCCAACGGGCCGGCTGAACGATCGATAGGCAATCGACTGCTGATCCGGCTCCACGCCGTGGCTTGTTCGGCTCTTACGCCCTTTCGCGCATGGCGGTGACCGGATCTGGCGCGAGCGGCCTCTGCCGGTTGCGGCCCGCCATTTCCTCGCCGGCACTGCGCGGCATACGGATGAAGAAAATCGCCGAGCTCATCGAGATCAGGCCGATCGCGATGAAGGCCGGGTGGAATGTCGCGACCTCGATCTGGCCGCCGGTCGAATGCAGCGTCAGTTCCAGCGAGATGGCGCCGATCGAAACGCCAATCGACATGGCGAGTTGCTGGAACACGCTGGTCAGGCTGGTGGCGCGGCTCATGCGAGATTGCGGCACGTCGGCATAGGACAGCGCGTTCGCGCTGGTGAATTGCAGCGAGCGGAAGAATCCGCCGACGAAGAGCAGTCCCGTCATGACGGATACCGGCGTGCCGAGATGGAACATCGCCGGAACCGCGATGAACACCGCCGCGATGAAGGAATTGGCGATCAGCACGGTGCGAAAACCGAAGCGGCGCAGCAGCGGCGGCGCGACGAATTTCATGGCGATGGCGCCGATCGCCGAGACGAAGGTGATCGAGCCGGACTGGAACGGCGACAGGCCGAAGCCGAGCTGCAGCATCAGGGGAAGCAGGAAGGGCAGGGCGCCGATGCCGATGCGGAACAGCAGCCCGCCAACGACGCTCGCCGCGAAGCTCGGAATCGTGAACAGCGACAGATCGAGGATCGGGTTGGCGATGCGCCGGCTATAGAAGAAATAGGTCACGAGCAGCGCCGCACCGGCCGCCAGGATCGTCACGACATAGGGCCAGGGCATCAGATTGAGGCCGAGCGAGGTCGAGCCGGTGACGAAGCCGGCAATGCCGATGCTGGAGAGCAGGAAGCCGATCGTGTCGAAGGCGACCCGCTCCTCGCCGCGCACGTCCGGAATATAGAGTGTTGCCAGGATCAGGCCGAGGATGCCGATCGGCACATTGATCCAGAAGATCCAGCGCCAATCGAAATAGGTGGTGATGAAACCACCGAGCGGCGGGCCGACGACGGGGCCGATCAGCGCCGGCACGGTCAGCCAGGCGAGGGCGCCGACGAGTTCGGTCTTGGAAACGGATTTGAGGATCACCAGCCGCCCGACCGGCACCATCATGGCGCCGCCAATGCCCTGCAGCACGCGCGAGGCGACGATCTCGCCGATCGAGTGTGAGATGCCGGAGCAGATCGAGCCGGCCGTGAAAAGCACGATGGCGAGCCGGAAGATCGTACGCGCGCCGTAGCGGTCGGCGAGCCAACCCGAGGCCGGGATGAAGACCGCGATGGTCAGGAGGTACGAGGTCAGCGCCAGCTTCATGTTGATCGGGCTGACGCCGAAATCGCGCGCGATCGTCGGTAGCGCCGTCGAGAGCACCGTCGAATCAAGATTCTCCATGAACAGCGCGCAGGCGACGATCAGGGGCAGGAGGATGCGGTCGGGAAGCAGGCGGGTGGGCATGGCGAATTCCGGATGGCGCGGCAGGGGATGCCTCGCCAGGGTCGAGCGGACGGCCGGGGTGTCGGCGGTCGCCGGATCGACCGGATAACTATTGCAGCCTTATCAAAACGCAAGGCTTGATACAGGCATGAACGCAGTTGTGATCGCCGTTCCGTCGCGCCATCGAAGCGGGACCCGCAAAAAAGCTTTGGTGCGGGCATGGGGCGAGAGTATGACCGTCGCCTCCCGTTGCGCGCCAAAGCGGCGCGAAAGAGTTGAAGAACACGCCATGACCAACCCCGCCCTCGACGAAGCCCTGATCGAACAGCTGATCCTCGACCGCATCGATGCGCGCCGCGCACGCGATTTCGCCAAGGCCGACAGCATTCGCCAGACACTCGACGCGATGGGCCTCATCATTATCGATGGCAAGGATGAGGAGACGGGCGAGTTCTGGACGACGTGGGACGTGCGCCCCGAGGGGGAGGAAACGCCGTGACCCGTGAACGCATCACTCTGTTCGATACGACTTTGCGCGACGGCGCCCAGACCAATGGCGTCGATTTCTCCGTCGAGGACAAGGTCCTGATCGCCGGCCTGTTGGACGGACTCGGTATCGATTATGTCGAGGGCGGCTATCCCGGTGCCAATCCGACCGACAACCGCTTCTTTTCCGAGAAGCGGACCCAGAAGGCGCAATTCACGGCGTTTGGGATGACCAAACGCGCAGGCGTGAGCCTGTCCAATGATCCGGGCGTCGCCGCGCTGCTGGCCTCGAAATCCGATGCGATCTGCTTTGTCGCCAAGACCTCGGCGCATCAGGTTCGCTTCGCGCTCGGCGCCAGCCTTGAAGACAATCTCGACGGCATCCGGCAGTCGGTCGCGGCGGCGATCGCGAGCGGGAAGGAAGCGCTGGTCGATTGCGAGCATTTCTTCGACGGCTACAAGTCCGATCCGGACTATGCGCTGGCCTGCGCGAAGGCGGCCCATGCCGCCGGAGCGCGCTGGGTCGTGCTTTGCGACACCAATGGCGGCAGTCAGCCGGAAGAGATCGAGGCGATCGTCCGCGCGGTGACGGCGCATGTGCCGGGGAGCCATCTGGGCGTTCATGCGCATAACGACACGGAACAGGCGGTGGCGAATTCGCTGGCGGCCGTGCGCGGCGGCGTGCGGCAGATCCAGGGGACGCTGAACGGCATTGGCGAGCGCTGCGGCAACGCCAATCTCGTCTCGATCATCCCGACGCTGCTCCTGAAGCCCTTTTATGCCGAGCGCTACGAGATCGGCGTATCGCTGGAGGCGCTGAAGGGCCTGACCGCGCTGTCGCACCGTTTCGACGAGATCGTTAACCGGGCGCCGAACCGGCAGGCGCCCTATGTCGGCGCATCCGCTTTCGCGACCAAGGCCGGCATCCACGCCTCGGCGATCGTCAAGGATCCGAGCAGCTACGAGCATGTCCCGCCCGAGTCCGTCGGCAATACCCGCCGCGTGCTGGTTTCGGATCAGGCCGGGCGGTCCAACCTGCTCGCCGAACTCTCGCGTCTCGGCATTGCCGTCGAGAAGAGCGACGCGCGGCTGGACACGCTGTTGAACGCGGTCAAGGAGCGCGAGGCGATCGGCTATTCCTATGAGGGCGCCGACGCTTCGTTCGAATTGCTGGCCCGGCGCACGCTCGGCAATGTGCCGGACTATTTCACCGTCGAGAGCTTCCATGTGACCGTCGAACGCCGGTTCGATGCAACCGGCCGTCAGCGGCAGTTTTCCGAGTCGGAGGCGGTGGTGAAGCTCGTCGTCGGCGGGCAGCGCCTCTTGACCGTGGGGGAGGGCAACGGCCCGGTGAATGCGCTGGACCGGGCGCTGCGCAAGGATCTCGGGGTCTATCAGGACGTGATCGCCGATCTGGAATTGATCGACTACAAGGTGCGTATCCTCAATGGTGGCACGGAGGCGGTGACGCGCGTGTTGATCGAAAGCCGCGACGGCAGCGGCGACAGCTGGTCGACGGTTGGCGTCTCCGAAAACGTCGTCGACGCCTCGTTCGAGGCGCTCATCGATTCGATCGTCTACAAGCTCGTTCGGGCCGGCGTTCAGCCGGCCTGACTGTCCCGTTTCCGTAGATTGCATACAAGAGTATGGTTCCAAGGTCCGGCGGCCACCTGACGCCGTCCGGCTGGGAGGAGCCAAGAATGGCCTTGTTTGCGATTGCGATCCCGATCGCGCCCGGAAAGATGGCGCATTTCGAGAACTTCATTGAGCAGCTGAACGGCGACAAGAAGGCGGAATTCCTCGCGAGCCGCAAGAAACTGGGCGTCCGCGAGCGAACGTTTCACCAGCATACGCCGATGGGCGAAATCGTGATTGTTACGCTGGAGGGAGACAATCCGGCCGCTGCATTCGCGAAGTTCGGTGAAGGCACGGACGCCTTCTCGACATGGTTCCGCTCCGAGGTGAAGAATATCCACGGCGTCGACCTGGCCGCGCCGCCACCAGGGCCCATGCCGCACATTCTCCTCGATACGGAAGGCTGACGCTCGTTCAGGCTTTTATACCGTCCGGCCGAAGCGAAGCCTGCCTCGGCCGGACTGGTGAAAGGACTATGCGGCGTTCAGAGATCAGCGATTGGGATCGAGACGCTCGGTGACGCCTTGGGCCGAGCCGGAGCCACGGTCGCGGCCGATTGCAGCATCGGAACGACGTCCTCTACCCGGTCCGCGACGAGGTAGCTGACTTCAAAACCTTCGCGGATAAAGCCCTCGTCGCTCATGTGGCGCAATAGGGCGACCAGCGGATCCCAGAAGCCGTTGATATTGGCCATGAGCACGGGCTTGCGATGCTGGCCGAGTTGAGCCCAGGTCATCATCTCGACCAGTTCCTCGAGCGTACCTATGCCGCCGGGAAGCGCGACGAACGCATCGGCTCGATCGAACATCGCGCGCTTGCGCTCATGCATATCGCCAGTGACGAAGAGCTCGTGGGCCGTCTCCAGCATCACTTCCCGCTCCTGCAGGAATTTCGGGATGATGCCAGTGACATGGCCGCCGGCGGCCATGACGGAACGCGCGAGAATTCCCATGAGGCCGATCGAGCCGCCGCCATAGACGAGGCCGATGCCGGCAGCTCCCATCGAGCGGCCGAGCCGTTCCGCGGCCTCTGCATAAAGCGGGTCGCCGCCTGCGGAGGAGCCGCAATAGACGCAAATCGAAGATATGTTGGACATTGGACCTTCCTCGCATCCGCCGCGTTCAGCGTCAAGCGCATCGGTCCGGGGCAAATTGTCGGGGAATCAGCCATTTCCAAGCCTTGTGGCGCCGCGGAATACTCGTATAGACTTGACAGCATTGGCTCGGGAAAACGTCGCTGAAAGTCGATCCCTGCCGAAGACGATCTGCCCGTTGGGGCGATGGGCCGAGGCCCTTTGAATGACAGGTTCGAGCATCAATGGCTGACCAGACACCGCCGGGACCTACCGCATCCGGCCGCATCGCGGGGGTGATCGCCGTCGTCGCCCTGGTACTCGGTGGCTACTACGCTGTCATCGCTCGCCAGGCGCCGCCTGCCGGCGATGAGGTTGCCGCTCCCGCGGCGGGAGCCCCTGCCGCTGGATCGACGGAAGCTGCGAAGACGGAAGCTGCCGGACAGGGCGAGGCGGCGAAGTCGGCGGATACCGCTGCTGCCAAGTCGGAAGCGGGCAACTCTGACGCAGCCAAGACCGAATCGAAGGACGCGGCCGCCGCGACGGCCGCCGGCGATGCCGCGAAGTCGGCGGAAGGCGGATCGGCCGCGGGTGACAAGACCCAGCAGCAGGCATCCGCGGATGCCAATGCCAAGCCGGACGCCAAGGCTGCCGCTGGCGACGCCTCCGGCGCTCCGAGTTTCGATGTCGTGCGCGTCGAGCCGACGGGCGAAGCGGTTGTGGCCGGCCTTGCCGAGCCGAAGGCGACGGTCGAGGTGCTCGACGGTTCAGAAGCGATCGGCAAGGGCGCGGCGAACGAGCGCGGCGAATGGGCGATCGTGATCGAGAAGCCGCTCGGCGCGGGAACGCACGACCTTTCGATCCGCACCACTTCGCCGGACGGCAAGACGCAGGCGCTTTCCGAGCAACGTGTCGCTATCGAAGTGCCGAAGCCTGGCAAGGGCGAGGCGCTCGTCGTGCTCAACGCGCCGAATGAGCCGAGCCGCGTTATTCAGCTGCCTGAGGAGCCGAAGCCAGCAGTGCCGGGCGAGACCAAGATTGCCTCTACCGAGCCCACGGCCAATCCGGCGGCGCCTGCCGCGGACGCTTCAGGCAACGATGGCGGCACGGCAGCGCCGGCAATCGCGCCGGGCAATCCGGCTGCGAGCCTTGATGCCGATGCCAGCGCCAAGGGCGGGGTGCCTGCGTCCGGTGCCAATCCGGCAAAGGAGCCGGCGGCGGCGCAGGATGCGGCCAGTGAGACGGCAGCAAAGGATGGCGTAGCGTCCCAAGATGGCACGAAGACGGATGCCGCCGGGACAGAAGCCGCCAAGACAGCCGAGGCGGCTGTTGGCACTGCGGCAGCGCCACAATCGGAAGCTGCCAATACCGAGGCGGACAAGACAGCCGCCTCCAATGCGGCGACCGCTGCCGAAGCCACGGCTAGCAAGGGCGAGGCTGACAAGACCGAGACCGCAACGGCTCCGGCATTGCCGCCCAAGGTTACGGTTGATGCCGTCGAGTTCGAAGATGGTACGATCTACATCGCTGGATCGGCTGCGATTGGCGGGACCGTGCGGATCTATGTCGACGGCGTGCCCATCGGCGACGCAGAGGCAGGCCAGGGCGGCCGCTGGCTGCTCGAGACCAAGCACGACATCAAGCCGGGCGAGCACACGGTTCGGGCGGACCAGATCAACAAGGGTACGGGTGAGGTCATCGTCCGCGCGGAAGTGCCGTTCCAGCAGACCGTCGATGTCGCCGTTCTGGCTCCGGTGACGGCCGGTGGCGGGGCCAGCGAAGGAGCGAGCGGCTCCGGTGCCCTGCCTTCGCCGCAGAACGTCATCATCCGCCGCGGAGACAATCTCTGGACGATCTCGCGCCGGCTTTATGGCAAGGGCGTGCGCTATTCGACCATCTACGAGGCGAACAACGACCAGATCCGCAATCCGCACTGGATTTACCCGGGTCAGATTTTCGTGCTGCCGGCCGGCGACGCCCGCTGGACGAACTGAGCGCGACACCCCATCTTGGTAATGGTGGCCTTGAGCCGCCTCTAGTGACCGCTCCGCGCCAGCGCGGGGCGGTTTTCGTCGTCGATCGGGTCTTCCCGGGTCGATCCGCGGGGAGACATTCAATATGAGCGCGGTCAACAGCGCCGATCCGGCCTCCAAGGCAGGAAAGAAAGCATCCGACGAGCGGCCAGCCCTCGCCACGATTCGTCGCCTCTGGCCCTATATCTGGCCGTCGGACCGGCCGGATCTTAAGCTGCGCGTAGCATTGGCGCTCGTCGTGCTCGTCGCCGCCAAGATCGTTACCGTCATGGTGCCGTTCTTCTACAAATGGGCAACGAATGCGCTGACGGCGGGGCGGGGCGCCAACGCTGACGCGGGCCTTGCCACCGTCCTGACCATCCCGATCATGCTGGTGGTCGCCTATGGCGTCGGCCGCGTCCTGCTCAATCTATTCAACCAGTTGCGCGACGCGCTGTTCGCCCGTGTCAGCGAACATGCGATCCGCCAGCTCGGCTATCGCGCCTTCGTGCATATGCACCGCCTGTCGCTACGCTTCCACCTGCAGCGGCGCACGGGCGGGCTGTCGCGGACCATGGACCACGGGATGAAGGGCGTCGATTCGATCGTCGACCACATCATCCTGAACACCGTGCCGACGTTGCTGGAATTCATCTTCGCGGCCGTCATCATCGCCTGGCAGTTCAACCTGACCTATCTGGCGGTGATCGTCGTGACGATCGTCGCCTATGTCTGGTTCACCATCGTCGCCTCCAACTGGCGCATTGCGCTTCGCCGCGAGATGAACGCGTCCGACACCGAGGCCAATTCCAAGGCCGTCGACTCGTTGTTGAACTACGAGACGGTCAAATATTTCGGCAATGAGCGCATGGAGGCGGAGCGCTACGATCTGTCGCTGGCGCGCTACGAGGCCGCCTCGATCAAGACCTGGACGTCGCTCGCCTGGCTCAATATCGGCCAGACCGTCATCTTCACCATCGGCATGACGACCTGCATGGTGTTTTCCGGCCTCGCCATCCTTCGCGGTGAGCAGTCGCTCGGCGACTTCGTCATGATCAACGCGCTGCTGATCCAGCTGGCCTTCCCGCTGAATTTCATCGGGATGATCTATCGCGAATTGAAGCAGGGCCTCGCCGACGTCGAGGCGATGTTCGATCTGCTCGGCTCCGACGAGGAAGTGAAAGACAAGGAGGACGCCCCGGCGCTGGTGGTCGGCCCGGGTGAAGTCCGGTTCGAGGATGTCGCCTTCCACTACGAGCCGTCGCGGCCGATCTTGAAGGGCATCTCCTTTGCCGTTCCCGCCGGCCACACCGTGGCGATCGTTGGCCCATCGGGGGCAGGCAAATCGACCATTTCGCGCCTGCTCTTCCGCTTCTATGACGTCACCGGCGGGCGGATCACCATTGACGGGGTCGACATTCGCGACGTGCAGCAGGAGAGCGTGCGCGCGGCGATCGGCATGGTCCCGCAGGACACCGTGCTCTTCAACGACACCATCGCCTACAACATCCGCTATGGCCGCCCGGCGGCGAGCGATGCGGAAATGCGCGAGGCGGCGCGCATGGCGCAGATCGCGCCGCTCATCGAGGCTTTGCCGGAGGGCTTCGACACGGAGGTCGGCGAACGCGGACTGAAGCTATCCGGCGGCGAGAAGCAGCGTGTCGCCATCGCCCGCACCATCCTCAAGGCGCCGCCGATCCTGATCCTCGACGAGGCGACTTCGGCGCTCGACACACACACGGAACGCGAGATCCAGGAGGCGCTCGACCGCGTTTCCACCGGCCGCACCACGCTGGTCATCGCGCATCGCCTGTCGACGGTGGTTCAGGCCAATCAGATCCTGGTCCTGGAGGCAGGGCGCATCGTCGAACGTGGCCGCCACGACGAGCTCATGGCGCTGGGCGGGCTCTATGCTTCCATGTGGAACCGGCAGCGCGAGGCGGCGGAGGCGGCCGAGCGGCTCAAGCAGGTCCAGGACGAAGATAGCCTCGGTGTGGTGGTGCGCGGGCCGACGGCCGAGGCGACGGCTGGCCTCGCTACGGTCGGCTGAGCGGCTTCACACCGGCGCCCATCCATGATTAATGGGCGCCTCCGGTTTGCGTGAAGAGGTGAAGGCATGGATTCGGTTCTCAAATCCATCCGGGCGTCGCTGGTGCCCATCCACCGCGAAGGCTATCCCTTTATCGCCATCCTGGCCTTCGTGGCGCTGTTCCTCGGCTGGCTCTGGGCGCCGCTGTTCTGGGTCGGCCTGGTCATCACGCTCTGGTGCGTCTATTTCTTCCGCGATCCGCCCCGCGTCACCCCGCTCGATCCCGATCTCGTCATCTCGCCGGCCGACGGTAAGGTCTCGCAGGTCGGCCCGGCCGTTCCCCCGCCGGAACTCGAACTCGGGCCGGCACCGAGGCTCCGCATCTCGGTGTTCATGAATGTCTTCAACTGCCATGTGAACCGAGCGCCGGTCGGCGGCCGCATCCGCCGCATCGCCTACAAGCCCGGCAAGTTCCTCAACGCCGAACTCGACAAGTCGAGCGAGGACAATGAGCGCAATGGCGTCGTCATCGAGAGCGGTCATGGGACGATCGCTGTCGTGCAGATCGCCGGGCTGGTGGCGCGACGCATCGTCTGCTTCACGCGCGAAGCCGAGCCGCTGGCCGTCGGCCAGCGCTTCGGCCTGATCCGCTTCGGTTCACGGCTCGACGTCTATCTGCCCGAGGGCGCACAGCCCCTCGTCGCGGTCGGGCAGACGGCGATCGCGGGCGAAACGGTGATCGCCCGCTTCGATGGCGCGCCGGCTGACCGGTCCGTCAGGGTCGAATAATGGAAACGCTGTTTCCCCCCTTCGATCCCGACGAGGACGGCGCCCGCCGGCCACGGCTCCGGCAGGTTCGGCAGATCCCGATCCGCGTCATCCTGCCCAATCTCATCACGCTGCTCGGCCTTTGCGCCGGACTGACGGCGATCCGCATGTCGATCGAGGCGCGCTATGGCGAGGCCATCGGCATGATCGTCGCCGCGGCGGTGCTGGATGCGATCGACGGCCGCGTCGCGCGCCTGCTGCGCTCGACCTCGCGCTTCGGCGCCGAACTCGATTCGCTGGCCGATTTCGTCAATTTCGGCGTTGCCCCGGCGATGATGCTCTATGTCTGGGTGCTGGACGGCGCGCGATCGCTCGGCTGGATATCGGCGCTGGTCTTCGCCATCTGCGCCGCGCTGCGACTGGCGCGCTTCAATGTCTCGATCGATGCGCCCGGCAAGCCGGATTGGCATGCCAATTTCTTCACGGGAATTCCGGCGCCAGCCGGTGCGCTGGTCGTGCTGCTGCCCGTCTATCTCGACAATCTCGACGTTCCGGTGGGCATTCTCACCTTGCCGATCGTCCTCGTCTATACGATTGCCGTAGGGCTGCTCATGGTCAGCCGGCTGCCGACCTGGTCGGGCAAGAAGTTTGGTTCGCGCATTCCGCGCGAGGCCGTTCTGCCGCTATTCGTCCTCGTCGTGGTGATCGCGGCACTGCTCGTCTCGTACCCATGGCACGTGCTGGCAGCCGGCGCGATCGTCTATCTGGTCGCGCTGCCTTTCGGCTGGCGGCAATGGCGCCGTTACGCCGCCCTGGACCGGGTGGCGGAGGCCAGGGAGAGCTAGGCCCGCATGCCCGCGACGGCGAGGGTCCGCTCTGCCAGCGGGGCTTCCGGGAAAGCGTCCCGTAGCGAGCGCATCGCCTCGGCGCCGGTCACGGGAGCCATCAGGTCGAGGACACGACGCATCTGCGCGATCTGCAGGTCGAGCGCCGCGATGAAGCGGGGGTCGTCGGCGGGAAGCGGGTTGGCCTCAAATCCGGCATGCAGGGCGCTCATCGGGTCTCTCCTCGCGCTGGGATCGGCGATTCATTCTCCATTGATTAAAGTTTGATCCATGTAGGTTAATGCCACGTAAAGCATGCCGCCTGCGGCGACATGTTCCGCGACAGCCCTTGTCGCGCGACGCCTGCCTGCGGCACTCTCACGGCCAAACGTCCTTCCAGGAAGAGAATCCGCCATGACGACTCCTTATCCGCGCGATCTCGTCGGCTTCGGCCGGACTACGCCCGATCCGAAATGGCCCGGCGGCGCCCATATCGCGGTGCAGTTCGTCGTCAACTATGAGGAGGGCGGCGAGAGCAGCATCCTCGACGGCGACAAGGGCTCCGAGGCGCTGCTCTCCGAGATCGTCGGCGCCCAGTCCTGGCCGGGCCAGCGCAATCTCAACATGGAATCGATCTACGAATATGGCTCACGCGCCGGTTTCTGGCGGCTGTGGCGGCTGTTTGCGAACCGCAAGATCCCGGTCACCTGCTACGGCGTGACGCTTGCCATGGCCCGCAACCCGGAAGCGGTCGCGGCGATGAAGGAAGCCGACTGGGAACTCGCCAGCCACGGTCTCCGCTGGCTCGAATACAAGGATTTCCCCGAGGAGGAGGAACGGCGCCACATCCTGGAGGCGATCCGCCTGCATACCGAAGTCGCCGGCTCGCGCCCGCTCGGCTTCTACCAGGGCAAGCCTTCCGACAACACGCTGAAGATCCTGATGGAGGAGGGCGGTTTTCTCTATACGTCAGACAGCTACGCCGATGACCTGCCCTATTGGGTGAAGGGCCCGCACGGCCCGCATCTCATCATCCCCTACACGCTCGACACCAACGACATGCGGTTCGCGACGCCGCAGGGGTTCAATTCGGGCGATCAGTTCTTCACCTATCTGAAGGACGCTTTCGACGTGCTCTATGCCGAAGGCGAGGCTGGCGCGCCGAAGATGCTCAATATCGGCCTCCATTGCCGCCTCGTCGGCCGCCCGGGCCGCATTGCCGCGCTGGAGCGCTTCGTCGACTATGTCGCCTCCAAGGACAGGGTCTGGATGCCCCGCCGCATCGACATCGCCTGGCACTGGCACGCGCACCACAAGCCGGCCTGAGAGAGCTGGCTCTCTCCCATTGTTTCCTACGACGATTGATGAACATCATGGACCAGCCCAAGGTCCGTGAAGTGATCGCGGCGGAGAGGTGAACAAAGGGAGGAGACCGGCATGTCCGGCAAAAAGATTCTGATGCTCGTCGGCGACTTTACCGAGGAATACGAGATCTTCGTGTTCCAGCAGGGGATGGAGGCTGTCGGTCACACCGTCCACGTCGTCTGCCCCGACAAGAAGTCGGGCGAGATCCTGAAGACGTCGCTGCACGACTTCGAGGGCGACCAGACCTATACCGAAAAGCCGGGCCATAATTTCACGCTCAACAAGAGCTTCGCCAAGGCCGATCCGGCGGACTACGACGCCGTCTATTGTGCCGGCGGGCGCGGCCCGGAATATATCCGCACCGACAAGCGGGTGCAGGCGCTCGTCCGCCACTTCCATGAGGCGGGCAAGCCGATCTTCACGATTTGCCATGGCGTGCAGATCCTGGTCGCGGTCGACGGTGTGGTGCGCGGCAAGAAGGTGGCGGCGCTCGGCGCCTGCGAGCCGGAAGTGACGCTGGCCGGCGGCACCTATATCGACCTTTCGCCAACCGAGGCCTATGTCGACGGTACGATGGTCTCGGCCAAGGGCTGGACGGCGCTCGCTGCCTTCATGCGCGAATGTCTAGCCGTGCTCGGAACCCGGATCGTCCATGAGAACGTAGCGATTCAGGCCGCTCCGCCCAGCAAGAAGCGCGCGGCGAAGGCCGAGGCGGCGGTTGTGGCAGTCGCAGCAAAGCCCGTGAAACGCCGTATCGCGCCCGAATCCGAGACGGGAGCCACTCCGTCGCGCAAAACCCGCAAGCGCGAGATCGAAGCGATGCCTTGAAACCACGCGCTCCGGCCTTTAGTCCGGTAGAGCATGGGAAAAGCGCTGATTCCACCGTCGGGTGGCGACATCGAGGGCATCAATCTGCGAGAGGCGCTGGAGAAGCGCTATCTCGCCTATGCGCTCTCCACCATCATGCACCGCGCGCTGCCGGATGCGCGCGACGGGCTGAAGCCGGTGCACCGGCGCATCCTCTATGCGATGCGCCAGCTCAAGCTGGACCCCAATACCGGTTTCAAGAAGTCGGCCCGCGTCGTCGGTGACGTGATCGGCAAATATCATCCGCACGGCGATCAGTCGGTTTATGACGCGCTGGTCCGCCTTGCGCAGGAATTCGCCGTCCGTTTCCCGCTCGTCGATGGGCAGGGCAATTTCGGCAATATCGACGGCGATAGCGCGGCGGCCATGCGCTATACCGAAGCGCGGATGACAGAGGTCGCCGCCCTCCTGCTGGAGGGCATCGACGAGAACGCCGTCGATTTTCGCGAGACCTATGACGGCACCGAGCAGGAGCCGGTCGTCCTTCCCGGCAATTTCCCGAACCTTCTCGCCAATGGCTCATCAGGCATCGCCGTCGGCATGGCGACGTCGATCCCACCGCACAATGTCGCGGAGCTTTGCGACGCGGCGCTGGCGCTGATCAAGGCTCCGGACATGGACGCCGCGGCTTTGACGAAGATAGTGCTCGGTCCGGATTTTCCGACCGGCGGCATCATCGTCGACGACCACGCCACGATCACGGAAGCCTATCGGACGGGGCGCGGCGGCTTTCGCGTGCGCTCGCGTTGGCATGTCGAGGACCAGGGACGCGGCACCTATCTCATCGTCATCACCGAAATTCCCTATCAGGTGCAGAAATCGCGCCTGATCGAGAAGCTCGCCGAGCTGGTGCAGACGCGGCGTGTGCCGCTGCTGGCCGATGTGCGCGACGAATCGGCCGAGGATATCCGCGTCGTTCTGGAGCCGCGCGCCCGTACGGTGGATGCGGCGCTGCTGATGGAATCGCTGTTCAAGCTTTCCGATCTGGAGAGCCGTATTTCACTCAACATGAATGTGCTCTCCAGGGGCGTCGTACCCAAGGTCATGAGCCTTGGCGAAGTGCTGCGCGAATGGCTCGACCATCGCCGCGAGGTGCTACTGCGCCGGTCCGAGTTCCGCCTCGGCCAGATCCGGCACCGGCTCGAGGTGCTCGGCGGCTATATCATCGCCTATCTGAACCTCGACGAGGTGATCCGCATCATCCGCCAGGAGGATGAGCCGAAGGCCGAACTGATACGCACCTTCGAACTTACCGACCTCCAGGCGGAGTCGATCCTCAACATGCGGCTGCGCTCGTTGCGCAAGCTGGAGGAGATGGAGCTTCGCCGCGAGCATGCCGGGCTCACGGAAGAACAGGCGCAGATCGACGCGCTGATGGCGTCCGAGCCAAAGCAATGGCAAACCATCGCCTGGCAGATCGGCGAGATCCGCAAGACCTTTGGGCCGGAGACGCCGCTCGGCAAGCGCCGCACCTCCTTCGCCGATGCGCCGACGCATGACATCGAAGATATCCAGCAATCGATGATCGAGCGCGAGCCGGTAACGGTCGTCGTCTCCGAAAAGGGCTGGATCCGGGCGCTGAAAGGTCATGTTGCCGATCTGTCGACGCTGACCTTCAAGACCGACGACCAGCTCAAATTCGCGCTGCGTGCCGAGACGACCGACAAGATCCTGGTGTTTTCGACAGGCGGCAAGTTTTATACGCTGACCGCCGATAAATTGCCGGGCGGGCGCGGCCATGGCGAGCCGATCCGCCTGATGGTCGACATGGACAATGAGCAGGACATCGTCTCGGTCTTCGTCCACAAGCCGGAGCGCAAGCTCCTGATCGCCGCGACGGACGGGCGCGGCTTTGTTGTCCCCGAGGCCGAGCTCGTCGCCAATACGCGCAAAGGCAAGCAGGTCCTCAATGTCGAGGCACCGGACGAAGCGCGGCTCTGCGTCGAGGCGAAGGGCGATATGGTCGCCATTATCGGTCAGAACCGTAAATTCCTGATCTTTCCGCTGGAGCAGGTGACGGAGATGACGCGCGGCAAGGGCGTGCGTCTGCAGCGCTATCGCGATGGCGGACCGGCGGATGTCCGCGTCTTCTCGAAGGCGGCCGGCCTCACCTGGATCGATTCCTCCGGCCGCTCCTTCACGCGCTCGATGGAGGAATTGAAGGATTTCGTCGCCGAGCGCGGACAGGCTGGCCGGTTGCCGCCGGAGAAATTCCCCAAATCGAACAGCTTCGGGACGCCGGCACTGCCATGACGGGTCTGGCTGCGACGACGCATGCGCTTCTTGCCGCCGCCACCGATCAGGCGACGATGATGATGGTGCATCGCTGGTCGCTCCGTATCGCGGCGCATTTCGCCCGGCTCAGGGCAGAGGCCGGTTCGGTGATGCCGGTCTATCTCGCCTACAGCCTCGGGCATGATGACGAACCCATCCCGGAGGGTTGCGATCCCGACATCGTCATCCGCCCCTCCGACGCCTCGGCCGTCCTGCCGAACCGGGTCGCCTATGCCGAGCGCTTCGGCAACTGGACCGGGTCGGCGGATCGGTTCAGCTTTCCGGCCATGATGGGCCCGTTGCGCGGTTTCGATCACATCTGGTTTCTCGAATATGATGTCGATTATTCGGGCGATTGGAGCGAGTTCTTCCGACGAGCGCAGAACATGCCCGGCGATTATCTCGCCACCCACGTCCGCGCGCGATCCGAGGATCCGAACTGGCCGCATTGGCAGAGCTTCGATCCGCCGGCGACCATCGATGCAGGTGCACAATTAGCTTCATTCCACCCTATCGCCCGCTTCTCGCGCCGGTTCCGCGACGCCCATGTCGACGCTGTGGAGCGCCATGGCTGGTCCGGCCATACCGAGGCGCTCTATCCCAGCGTCGCGGCCCATCGCGGATTGTCGGTCGTCGATCTCGGCGGCAGCGGCCGCTTCGTACCGAAGGGGTGGGCCGGGCGCCATTACGAGGCGGCGCGGGACGTTACGGTCCTGTCGACCAGCTTCGGCTATAGGCCACCTTTCAGCTTCCAGTATTTCCACGAAGCGCCGGAAGCGTTCCCCGATTTGGGCCGGTTGCATCACCCGATCAAGGAGGTGGACGCCGCAGGCGCGCCCGATCTTTTCATGGATATCGGCGCGCCAAGCGAAGCTGATGACGAGCCAACGGCCCCCGCCGACTTCCCGCAAGGACCCGTTGTGCAGTTGCCTTCCTGGGACGTCCAGGAACAGCAAGCGATCGAAGCCCCGGCACCCGTCGCGCCAGCTGCCTTGTCGGTCCCGCAGAAGATCCGCCGCGAGATCCGCCGGCTTGGCCGCCAGTTTGGTGCGATCCGAGACTGAGGCCTGTCGTCAATCCTCCGCCGGCTCCCATCCCTGTGCGCCGAGATGTTCCTGCGGCCGGAAACGGGCCTTGTAGCCCATCTTGCGCGAGCCGCGGACCCAATAGCCGAGATAGACGTAAGGAAGGCCCATCTTCCGTGCGCGGGCGATGTGATCGAGGATCATCAGCGTTCCGAGCGAGCGCTCCGGCAGATCCGGCTCGTAGAAGGAATAGACCATCGACAGGCCATCGGAGAGGATGTCGGTCAACGCCGTTCCGATCAGATCGCCCTCGCCGCGTCCGGTAAACGCGGTATCCGGACCCCGGAAGCGATATTCGACCAGCATGGTGTCGACATGGCTGTCCTCGACCATCATCGCATAGTCGAGCACCGACATATCGGCCATGCCACCTTCCGCATGGCGGGCGTCGAGATAGGCGCGGAACAGTGAATACTGCTCTGACGTCGGTGCCGCCTCGGCGCGCGTCCCGATGATGTCGCGGTTGCGATCGAGGGTGCGGCTGAAGCTTCTGGTCATTCGAAATCGATCGACAGGGACGCGCACCGAGACACAGGCCTTGCAGGTCTCGCAGGCAGGCCGATAGGCAATGTTCTGGCTGCGACGAAAGCCGCCCTGAGTCAGGATCTCGTTCAGCGACGTTGCACGGCCACCCACCAGATGGGTGAACACCTTCCGCTCCATCTGTCCCGGCAGATAGGGGCAGGGCGATGGAGCCGTCAGGAAAAACTGTGGGGTTTCCGTCGAGTGATGAGTCATCGATCCCGTCGTCGGCGCGCACCGAGGCACCAACGATAATACGCCGACGCGCCGGATCGAAAGGGGAATTCGCGGAGTGTCGTCAGGCCGCTCCTCGGTTGCCTCAGCGGCGGCTGCGGATCAGTGGATCGGTGTTCAGCACGACGGTGCCAAGCAGCATGTCGTGGAGCAACCGCTTGCGGTTCGACAAGAGGCCGACGATCAGCACCAGCGGGGTCAGGAAAGAGAGCAGCACCCAGTAAAGGATGACATGTGCCGCCGCGACGAAGAAGCCGATGCGCTCGCCATTGGTGGAGCGGATCGTGACGCCGGCCAGCCGCATGCCCGGCGTCGCCGCCTTCGGCCCGCCCATGGTCAGCGCGACATAGAGCACCGCGACGATCGCAAAGAAGGGCAGGGCGAAGAGCAGCCAGGCAACGCCGAATGTGAATATGCCGAGCGCGAATACAACCAGCACCGCCAGCAGCTCGAAAATGCCCAGCAGGATCACATCAACGATGAAAGCCAGCACGCGCTTCGACAGCACGCCGGCAAACAGCTCCGGCTCTCGGGCCGGGTCGAAAGTGTCTTCGCTGAAATAGGCCACGTCGCGCTGCGCCATTTCCGCCCTCCATAAGTCGGTGCCATCCACAGGTGGGACATCGCATTGTGGCTCGCAAGGTGGGCACCCACAATCGCGGGAGAAGAACCATCCACACTTGACGTGGGAAATATTCCCACTTAGTGTTGAGGCATCGGTTGGCAGCCGGGACGAACTCCCCCGCTGCGCCACCGTCGAAGCAACGGAACGAAAATAGACTTCGGAACCTCGTGTATCGAAGAATAGATCGCTCATGTTCGCGCGTTTCTCGAGCGATTCATAAGGTATTCATTCGCGCATAGTGGACATCGCTGCAAACGTCATGAGCTACGATATCGATGTATCGTGGATGGGATCGGCTTATTCCTATTCCAGCCCGAATTCCGTCCGCAGTCCGCGCGCCGAACGCCCTTTCTGGTCTGGCCGTTCACAGGTGGGTGCGGAGCGTCGCGATGGATCGACCATCATCCCTCGCCGCTTCCAGCCTCATCTGGCTGCTGGATTCGGCGCCGAGGACGCAGGGGATGGTTTGCGGTCGTTCGACCGCGCCATGCCCGCCTGGATGGCGCGGCTCTGGGGCATGGACTTCATTCGGGAGATCGCGCTGGTCCTCGGCCTCGTGGTCCTGTTCGCCTTCGTGCTCGAACGCAACCTCGCCTTCAGCCTTCTCCAGTCCAGGCTTGCGACCATCCCGCGCTATGACGATGTCGGCTATCTGCTCGACGGCATCTCGCGGCTCAACTTCCATCTCGCGAACAGCTTCGGCGACTTCTGGTCGAATGTTCTCGCCAGCCCGCCCCATGCGCCGGTCAGCACGCTGACGGCCATGCTCGGCTTCGCGCTGTTCGGACAGGAGATATCGTCCGCCTATATCGCCAATGGCTGGATCCTGGCTGCCTATGTTGCGGTGCTCGCGGTTGTCAGCCGGCCGCTGGCGAGCGTTTCGGCGCGGCTGCTCTTCGTTGCCACCTTCCTCGTCGCGCCAGTCTGCCATGCGATGATCACAGAGTTCCGGCCCGACATGGCGGCGGGTCTCGTCTTTGCCGTGGCGCTCGCCGCGATCTGCCAAATCGATCTGTTGAAGGCCGGCGGCTGGGCGCGGATCGGTGTCGCCGCGCTGGCGGTGGCGGCGACGATCGTCAAGCCCAGCGGCGCGGTGGTGGTCATCCCCGGCCTGGGGATTGCGTTCCTGCTCTCAACAGTTCTCCAGGCTCAGGCCGCCGAGGTCCCGATTCTCCAGCTGCTGCGTCGCGCCCTGCTGCCGGTCGCCGCCTACCTGGTGCTGCTGGCGCCCTTCGCCGCCGTCTGGGGCCCGCAGACGATCGCCTATATCTATCAGGCGCTTGTCGGCAATGCCGATGTCTGGCGGACGGATGGCGATTGGCAGTTTCATTGGAGCTATCATCTGTTCGGCCTGGGCGGCCGTATGGCGCTTGGTCCATTCAAATGGATCGGTCTGGTCGCGATCGCGGCGGATGTCCTGCTGCTTACTCGTGCCGAGGCGAGGGAGCGCGCAGCCGCGTACAGCCTCTACGGAACGCTCGCCGTTCTCTATGCGGCGATGGCGCTTTCGGCGGAGAAGACGGCGTTTCAGGGAAGTCTGTTCTATCTTCCGTTCCTGCTGGCGGCAGCGCTGGCAACGGTACGCATCGCCATCGTGACCCGCGCTTACTTAAGGCCGGCCTGGGTTCCTGGCGGGGCGCTGGCGATTGTCGGGCTGGTACTTCTCGCGACGCAGCCGCTCGCCTCGAGCTTCACCCCGCTCCCGAATTACGCCCAAGACATGCCGCCGTTGCTTCAGCGCGTCTCCGAGCGCATCGCCGAATTCGCGGAGCAACGGCCGGTAGGCGGTGCATGTTCAGGGCGCACGCCGATCCTGTTGGCGACCAATCCCGAGCCAGTGACGCCGGAGGCGGTGTTGTTCGAGCTCGCCGCCCGCGGGAAGCCGCTCGACTACCGCATCAGCTTTCTCGCGCGCAGCGATGACGAAGTCCGTCAGGCCGTGGCCAATGCCGATCTGGTGCTCATCCCCGATCCAGCGGTTCCAGGCCTCGATACATGGTTCCCGGGCAGCGCATTCGGCGCCGCGACACTCGATCGGCTCAAGCACGACAGCGCCTGGACCGGCGAGCGGATTGGCGATATCCAGGGCGCGCCTGTCTGGTTGTTTCTGAAGAGCGCCTGCCTGCCGGGCGTTGCGACGCCGTTTTAGCCGTCGTCGCCTTCACCCCTCCGGCCCGTCGAGACGCCGCACGCCATAGCCTCTCGCTTCCAACGCGAAGATGATCTCCAGGGCATGGTCATGACCATGGGTTTCGATAGTGACGTCGACGCTGGCGCCCTTGGCTGGCACGGACAGCAGCGTGCGATGATGCATCACTTCCAGGATGTTTCCGCCGCAGGAGCCTATCGTTGCCGCGATGTCGCCGAGAACCCCGGGGCGGTCTGGGATCACGATCCGGACCCCGACAATGTGTTCCGAACGGGCGAGTTCGCGCACCATGATCGAGGCGGCAAGGCGCGGGTCGATATTGCCGCCGCACAGGACGAGGCCGACGCGCTTGCCGGCATAGCGCTGCGGATCGGCCAGGATCGCGGCAAGGCCGGCAGCGCCGGCACCCTCCGCCATCGTCTTCTGCAAGGTGAGATAGGCGTTCACCGCCCGCTCGATGGCGCTCTCCGGAACAAGCACGACGTCGTCGACAAGGCGGCGGACGATCTCCAGCGTCAGCCGGCCGACATCCTTGACCGCGATGCCTTCGGCGAGCGTGTTGCCGCCGCAGCGGGCCTCGGTGCCGTCGAGCGCGGCGCGCATCGATGGGTATAGCTCGGTCTCGACGCCGATGATCTCGATCGTCGGCGACAGCGCCCGGGCGGCGATTGCCATGCCCGAGATCAGGCCGCCGCCGCCGATGGGCACTAGCAGGCAGTCGAGCGGCGGCCCGTCTTCCAGCATTTCGAGCGCGATCGTGCCCTGGCCACGGATCACATGCGGATCATCATAGGGATGAACCCAGACAGCACCGGTCGTATCGGCGATATTGCCGGCGATCCGTTGGCATTCGACCAGCGTCTCGCCCTCGACAATGACCTTGGCGCCGAAGGCGCGCGTCGCCTCGATCTTCACGAAGGGCGTCGTCTTCGGCATCACGATCGTCGACGGAATACCAAGCCGCGCGGCGTGATAGGCGACGGCCTGGGCGTGATTGCCGGCCGACATGGCGACGACGCCAGCCCGCCGTTCCGCCTCGCTGAGCGATAGCAGCTTCACCAGGGCGCCGCGCTCCTTGAACGAGGAGGTGACCTGCAGATTTTCATATTTGACCGCGATGTTCGCCTCGGTCAGGCGCGACAGGCGCGGCGCCGGCAGGATCGGCGTGCGAAGCACTTCGCCCTCGATCTGCCGCGCTGCGGCGCGGATGTCGTCGAGGGTTGGGATCGGTGGCAAGACAGCGTCCATGCTCGGCTCGCTCGGCTTAGGAAAGGCGCGGGATGCGGCCTTCCTCAAGGGCGTGGCCGCGACCCAGAAGTCCGTTCGGCCTCAGGACGAAGAGCAGCGTGATCACGACCAGCACCACGATATCGCGGTCCGAGCTTCCGAAATAGGCCGACCAACCGGTCTCCAGCAGCGCGATGAGGAAGCCGCCCAGGACGGCGCCCATAAGCGAGCCCGCGCCGCCGATGAGGCTGGCGAAAAGTGCCTTGAGGCCGATCAGGAAGCCGATCGAATAGGACGTGCCGCCATAGGAGAGGGCGATCACGGTGCCGCCGCCGGCGGCCAGCGCCGAGGCGAGCACGAAGGTCGCGGCAGTGACGGCGAGTGGATCGATGCCGGAAAGCCGCGCCATCAGGCGGTCATCGGCGACCGCACGCCAGGCCTTGCCGAAGCTGGAACGGCGCATGAACCAGAGGATCAGCGGCAGGATGATCAACGTGGCGGCAACGATTGTGAGCCGCATCTGCGTCACAACGACCGGGAAGTCGCCGCCGGTGAGCACGATCGGCGTCTCCATCATCGGCTGAAGCCAGATTTCGCGTGCGCCTTGCGCGATGCGGACGCCCTCGGACAGAACAAGGGCGAGACCGACCGTGGCCACGATGAAGGGCCTTGGCGGGGCGTCGGCGAGCGGCGTCACCACGAGGCGGCCGACGAGCCACCCGCAAAGGGCGGCAAGCGAGATCGCGGCGGCGAAGGCCAGCAGGATGGCGATCCCGATTCCCGGCAGCCGCGCCAATATCGCTGTCTCGATGCCGAAGACGGCCCCAAAGGCGCCGATCATGGCGATCTCGCCAAAGGCCATGTTGATGCGCCCGATCAGTCCGTAGATCAGGGCATAGGCGAGGGCGAGCGGGACGTAGAAGGCCGCGACGTTCAGCGTGTTGGTCGCCTGCTGCAGGGCAAAGCCGACAGCCTTCGGCGGTGCAATGTCGAGAACGGCGAAGGAGGGCGCCTGCCAGTCGGTCTCGGCGATGGCGGCGGCGATGGCTCCCGGCTGGTCGAGGAACCATCGATGCAAATCGAGGATCTCCCGCTCGGTCAGAACGCCGTCCCGCCCGCGAACGCCCACGACCTCGGCGCGGCCGGACTCGAGCGGACCGCCCCCGAAGACGCAATCGGCAAACAGTGGGTAGACGTCCTTGTCGGGCAGGAAGATGACCCGTACCGCGTTGTCGATGCCCGAGAGCGGCGCGACGGAGCGGATGGCGATGGGCTGCCCCTGCGGAGCGATCGCCGTCGCGACGGCGACGCAGACGGCGGCTTGCTGCCTGTCGACGGAACTGCAGGCGGAGAGAAGCAGGCAGGCGGCCGCGAGCCAGATCGCCGCGACGGCCTGCCTGAACCTCATCTGCGCCTACCGGCCGGTCTTGCTCCGTTCATCGGCGCAGCAGCGGCGCGACGAAGGGGGCGAAATAGGTCAGGATGCCATCGGCGCCGGCGCGCTTGAACGCATAAAGGCTCTCGATCATGGCGCGCTCGCCGTCGATCCAGCCATTCTTCTCCGCCGCGCGGATCATCGCGTATTCGCCGGACACTTGGTAGACGAAGGTCGGCATGGCGAACTCGTCCTTCACGCGGCGCAATATGTCCAGATAAGGCAGTCCGGGCTTCACCATGACCATGTCGGCGCCCTCGGCAAGGTCCAGCTCGACCTCTCTCAATGCCTCGTCGGAATTGCCGAAATCCATCTGATAGGTGCGCTTGTCGCCGACCAGAGTCTTCGAGGTTCCGATAGCGTCGCGGAAGGGCCCGTAGAAGGCGGAGGCATATTTCGCCGAATAGGCCATGATCTGCGTGTCGAGAAAGCCGGCGGCATCCAGCGACTGGCGGATGGCGCCGACGCGGCCGTCCATCATGTCGGAGGGGGCGATTACGTCGGCACCGGCTGCCGCTTGGTTGAGCGCCTGGCGAACCAGCAGCGCGACGCTCTCATCGTTCAGGATGGTCTCGCCATGCAGCACGCCGTCATGGCCATGGCTCGTATAGGGGTCGAGCGCCACGTCGCAGATGATGCCGATCTCCGGCGCGGCAGCCTTGATCGCGCGTACGGCCCGGCAGACCAGATTGTCCGGATTGAGCGATTCCGAGCCCGTCGGATCGCGCAGCGACGGCTCGGTGAACGGGAAGAGGGCGATCGCCGGAATGCCGAGCTTGGCGGCGCGCTCCGCCTCGACGACGGCCTGGTCGACCGAAAGCCGCTCGACGCCGGGCATGGACGCCACCGGCTGGCGGTACTTGTCGCCGTCGATCAGGAAGATCGGCCAGATCAGATCGTCCAGCGTCAGCGTCGTTTCGCGCACGAGGCGCCGCGACCAGTCGGCGCGTCGATTGCGCCGCATGCGCACCCCGCCAAGCACGCCCTCCAGATGATATTTCGGAGCAGGTACATGGCTGGTCATGGGGCGTTCCTTATCGGCGGGCCGGCGGAAATTAGCACCGCCGACGCGTGTGGCAAGACGGCGGCGGGCTAGCCGGAGAGTGTCGGATCGACGCGGGCCACCAGCACCTTGTCAATGCGCCGGCCATCCAGATCGACGACCTCGAAGCGCCATCCCTCATAGAGGAACGATTCGCCGGGGGTGGGGATATGGCCGAAATGGTGGAGGCAGAAACCGGCGACGGTGGCAAAGTCCTCGTCATTGGCCATGCCCTTGAGCGAGAGCGTCCGCTCGGCGATGTCGATGGCGGCACTGCCATCGACAAGCCATGAGCCGTCATCGCGCTGCACCGCGTCCGGCTCCTCATCCTCGGCGCGCTCCGGCAGGTCGCCGGCGATGGCCGTCAGGATGTCCATCGGCGTCACCACGCCCTGGAAGCTGCCATACTCGTCGAGCACGATCGCCATATGGACGTTGGAAGTCTTGAAGCGGTCGAGCATGCGGAGGATCGGCATGCGCTCGTCGACATAGAGCGGCTCGCGGATCGAGGGCGTTAGATCGACCTGATCGCCGTTGCGGATCTGCTCGAACAGGTCCTTGGCATGGACGATGCCCAGCACCGCATCGATCTCGCCGCGGCTCACCGGAAAGCGGGAATGGCCGGAGCCGACGATCGTCTCGACGATCTCCTTCGGCGTATCGTCGGCGTCGAGCCAGACGACGTCGGGACGGGCCACCATGATCGAGCGCACGGAGCGGTCGGCGACGCGCAGGACGCCTTCGATCATGTCGCGCTCGGCCTGATGAAAGACGCCGGCCTCGGTACCTTCGGCGATCAGCGTCTTCACCTCTTCTTCCGTGACGGCCCGCTCATCGTTCACATGCCGGCCGAGCAGGCGCAGGATCGCCTCGGTCGTGACCCGCAGCAGCAGGACGACCGGATAGGCGATTCGCGCGATGATGGTGACGGGCCGCGATACCAGGCAAGCAACGCGCTCAGGATTGGTCAGCGCGAGGCGCTTCGGGACCAGTTCGCCGCAGATCAGCGAGAAATAGGCAAGGCCGAAGACGACGATAACCGTCGCGATCGTGGCGGCATTGGCGCCGAGGGTCGGGAAAAAGTGAAGCAGTTCGTCCGTCAACGGATCGGCAAGCTGCGCTTCGCCGAAGGCGCCGGAGAGAATGGCGACCAGCGTGATGCCGATCTGCACGGCGGAAAGAAATCCCGTCGGATCCTCGGTGAGACGGAGCGCCGCGGCGGCGCCCGGCATTTTTTCGGTCGCCATGGATTGCAGGCGGGCCGGTCGCGACGAGACGACGGCAATTTCGGAGAGTGCGAAGAAGGCGTTGAGGGCGATCAGCACGGCGACGATCAGAAGATCGACCCAGATCATTTTACCCCCCGGGCGGCGAGAGAGCACACGAACGCGGCGAAATTCACCGGCGGCGGATGCATGGTAAGGCGCGACGCGCTCGACGAGGCGGCGCCGGGAGAAACATTCTGAGTATATGCGGACATGGCGCCATGATACCGAACCCCCGGCTGCGCCGCCAGAGGGCATGGTACCGTCCGCGCAACTGCTGCAGCGCCGGCCCCTTCCAAGATCGCCAACAGCCTCTAGGATCGCCTCGCCATGGAGACGGGAATGGATAGCGAATCGGAAATCGAATTCGAGCGGCGCGGCAGGATCGGCCTCGTGACACTGAACCGTCCTTCGGCGCTGAACGCGCTGACGAGCGCCATGGTGCAGGCTTTTCAAGCGCGGCTCGCGACTTGGCGTGACGATGACGATGTGGCGGCGGTGGTCGTTCGTGGCCGCGGCCGGGCCTTCTGCGCCGGCGGCGACATACGCCGTGTCTACGATGCCGGCCGCGAGGGGCCGCCCGCGCTTGAGTTCTTCCGCGACGAATACCGCCTGAATGCCGCGATCAAGCATTTTCCGAAGCCCTATGTCTCCTTGATCGACGGCTATGTGATGGGCGGCGGCGCGGGCGTATCGGTGCATGGCTCGCACCGCGTCTTCGCGGACAATGCGGTCTTTTCGATGCCCGAGGCCGGGATCGGCTTCTTCCCGGATGTGGGCTCCTCCTATTTCCTCGCACGGCTGCCGAACGAGATCGGGCTCTATTGCGGCCTTGCCGCCGCCCGGCTCGGGCGAGCCGATTCGCTTCATGTCGGCATTGCGACGCATGCCGCCCCGGCTGCCGATTTCGACGCGATCGTCGAGGCGATCGCCGATGCGGGCGACCCGGATACGGCACTTCAGGCCTATCGTCCAGCTGACGTGAAAGCCGAGGCACTGGCCGGGGTCGAGGCCGAGATCGGGCGGATCTTCGCCAATGGCAGCGTCGAGACCATCCTCTCTCGCCTTGATGCGGTCGAGGGCCCGCATGCGCTGTTCGCCGAGAGGACCGCTGCCGAAATCCGCACCAAGTCGCCGACGAGCCTTCGGATCGCGCTGCGCCAGATCCGCGCCGCGCGCGAGCTGGAATTTGACGATTGCATCCGCCTGGACTACCGCATCGCCAGCGAGATCCTGACCGGGCACGACTTCTATGAGGGCGTGCGGGCGGCCCTGGTCGACAAGGATCGCCAGCCGCGCTGGCGTCCGGGTAAGCTTGCCGAGGTCGATCCGCGTGCGGTCGAAGCCCATTTCCTGGCCCCGCCCGAGGGAGATCTCGAACTCACATGATCGATAGCGGCGTCACCCAGCTTCCGAGCGAGCCCGACAATCCCTATGCGCTGGCGCTTACCATCTATCTGCGCGGCATCGCGGCAATCCTGATGCTGCTCGGCCTTCGGCAATGGATCTACATCGCCGGTATCTTCCAGGAGCCGGGCTGGAACTTCGAGACGATGACGACGCAGTGGCAGTTCGTCACGATCCATCTCGCCGTCGTCGATCTCGTAGCGGCTGTCGGACTTTGGATGCGGGTCTCGTGGGGCAACGTGCTGTGGATCTACGCCGCGGTTTTCGAGATCGCGCTGCATACGGCCTTCGCCGAAACCTTCGGGCTGGACCTGATCATCGTCCTGTTCCACGTGCTCGCGCTCGCCGGCTTCGCAGCGCTCATCGTCATGGAGCGGCGCTTCGACGCCAAGGCGCGATAGGCCTTGGCTTTCGACGATACGCCCGGCTTTTCGGCTCCCCGCATAGCGACTCTTTAACGATAAGATTCGTTTCGAATTCGAAAAGGCGAGGTAAGTCCGCGTTAAGCGTGATGCTTAAGGTGATTTTCAAATCAACCCTCTAAGGTCCGTTCTCATGAGGCGGGAAGAACACCGTCCACGCAACAGAGAGGCCTGAAAGATGATCAACGCGAAGCGGGCAGTGGATGCGCTCAATCAACCGCAGACGACGCCGGACTTGAAGCCACTATACATGGAAGCTCTGACGCTGGTCGAAAGACTGCATCGTCGGCTGCTCGATGTAATCAAGGACGAATTCGATCGTTCGGGCCGGTCCGACGTCAACAGCGTTCAGGCGCTGCTACTGTTCAACATCGGCGACGCCGAATTGACGGCGGGTGAGTTGCGGACCCGTGGCTATTATCTCGGCTCGAACGTCTCCTACAATCTGAAGAAGCTGGTCGAGATGGGCTATATCCATCACCAGCGCTCCCGGATGGACCGTCGCTCGGTGCGCGTCAGCCTGACGCCGAAGGGCCAGGAGATCGCGGACATCGTCAGCCGCCTTTATGAGCGCCACATCAAGTCGATCCAGCAGGTCGGCGGCATCGCGGCGGATGATTTCCAGGTCCTGAACAAGTCGCTCCAGCGCCTGGAGCGCTTCTGGACCGACCAGATCCTCTATCGGCTCTGATCCAGGCCTGACCGACCTCCACCCCACCCCACATGCGCACAGGGCTCCGGCAATCCGCCGGGGCCTTTTTCTTTTTGGTCCCGGTCTTTTGCTGGCGTGAAGGCCATTCCGGAAGGTGTCTCGTCGCCGCCCGGTTCGTCCCTTCAACGGGGGCTGGACATCAAAGCGCCATAGTGCAATGGCCACTGGTCGGTGGTGGTGTCGAGGCGGGGCCATGTTTGTTCGGACCGCCGATTCGTTCATCTCGAGAGCCGATGAAGCCGTGGGAGGAGTGGTTTCATTCAGGGTTTTCGCGGTGACTAGCAAATGATGGCGGCCCTTGGGGCGATTGCCCCTGCGGATGCAACAACAGAAGTGCGGATCAGAAGCGCGATGACCGGATCGAACCAGACTTCTCCTCTTGAGCGCGGAATATCGCGGCGCGGCGTGATCCGTGCACTGCTTGGCGGCGTCGCGGCCAGCGCCTTTGCCTCGACGGCGGCTTTTGCCGCCGGTAGCGACGATCCTGTCATGCAGATGCTGCAAAGCAAGTCGGGCTCCTGGTCCGACGGTTTCGATGCCGCATCGAGCGGCGCCGCTTCCGTTCGTACGTCGGAACCCATTCTCTCGCCTGCAACCGCCGCGGCCATCGAGGTGGCTATCGCGCAATATTCCGACATCGTCGCCCGTGGCGGCTGGCCGGTGATCCCGCCGGACAAGAAGCTCTCTCTCGGTATGAAGGATCCCAATGTCGTGGTGCTGCGCCAGCGCCTCGCCATAAGCGGTGATCTTGCGCCCGGCGTTCCCAGTTCCGAGACCTTCGATTCCTATGTCGATGCCTCTGTGCGCCGGTTCCAGGCGCGGCATGGCCTGCCGGCGGACGGTGTAGCGGGTGGCTCGACGATCAGCATGATGAACGTGCCGGCAACGTTCCGTCTCGCGCAGCTTCAGACCAATCTGGTGCGCATCCGGTCGATGTCCGGCCCGCTGGGTGACCGCTTCGTGATGGTCAACATTCCGGCGGCCTCGATCGAAGTGGTCGAAAGCGGCCGCGTCGTATCCCGCCATACCGCCGTGGTCGGCAAGATCGACCGCGAGACGCCGATCCTGGCCTCGAAGATCTATCGCATCAGCTTCAACCCGAATTGGACGGTGCCGGCCTCGATCATCCGCAAGGATCTGATCCCGCTGATGCAGAAGAGTCCGGACTACCTGACCAAGAAGCACATCCGGATCTACGACGCATCCGGCGTCGAAGTGCCGCCGACCTCGATCGACTGGACCACGGATCAGGCCACCAAGGGTTACATGTTCCGGCAGGATCCGGGCGATTTCAATTCGCTCGGAACTGTGCGCATCTCGTTCCACAATGACGAGCAGGTGTATATGCATGACACCCCGCTCAAGGATATTTTCGGCAACGAACAGCGCTTCGATTCATCAGGTTGCATCCGCGTCCAGAACATCCGTCAGGTCATCGGCTGGCTGCTTAGGGACAATCCGGAATTTCCGCGCTCTCGGATCGATGAGATCTTCAAGAGCGGCGAACAGGTCGACGTCAATCTGAAACCCGAAATGCCGGTCTATCTCCAGTACATCACGGCTTGGGCGACGTCGGACGGTGGCGTGTATTTCCGCAACGATATCTATAATCGCGACAGCGCCGATCAGGTCGCGCTCCAGCAATAGGAACAGGTGAGGCCCGGCGGCGGCTTCATCGCCGCAGGCCTCCTTTATGCCTCGTGCTTTCTTGGCGCGGGGTCACCATATGTGGTACTCCGCCGAGGTGCCGAGTCTGAGCTTTCGTGAGCCCGGCTCCCCCAAAAGGATGGATGCCCCATGTCCGTGACGCATAGCGCGCCGAGCGCCTCGCCGACCAACGCTTTCTTCAACCGTAGCCTCGCAGACTCCGATCCGGAGATTGCCGATGCGATCGCGAAGGAACTCGGTCGCCAGCAGCACGAGATCGAGCTGATCGCATCGGAGAACATCGTCTCCCGCGCCGTGCTCGAGGCGCAGGGCTCGGTGATGACCAACAAATATGCGGAAGGCTATCCGGGCAAGCGCTACTATGGCGGTTGCGAGTTCGTCGACATCGCCGAGACGCTGGCGATCGAGCGGGCCAAGAAGCTGTTCGGCTGCGCGTTCGCCAATGTGCAGCCGAATTCCGGCAGCCAGATGAACCAGGCCGTCTTCCTGGCGCTGCTGCAGCCGGGAGACACCTTCATGGGGCTCGACCTTTCGGCCGGCGGCCATTTGACCCATGGTTCCTCCGTCAACATGTCGGGCAAATGGTTCAAGGTCGCGCCCTATGGCGTCCGCCGCGAGGACCAGCTTCTCGATTATGAAGAGATCGCGGCCATTGCCGAGCGCGAGAAGCCAAAGCTCATCATTGCCGGCGGTACCGCCTATTCGCGGATCTGGGATTTCCGCCGCTTCCGCGAGATTGCGGATTCTGTCGGCGCCTATCTCATGGTCGACATGGCGCATTTCGCCGGCCTCGTGGCGGGCGGCCAGCATCCTTCGCCACTGCCGCATGCTCATGTCGTCACCTCGACGACACATAAGTCGCTTCGGGGTCCGCGCGGCGGCCTCATCCTGACCAATGACGAGGCGATCGCGAAGAAGATCAATTCGGCGGTCTTCCCGGGCCTGCAGGGCGGTCCGCTGATGCATGTCATCGCTGCCAAGGCGGTGGCGTTCGGCGAGGCGCTGCGTCCCGACTTCAAGATTTACGCGAAGAACGTCGTCGAAAATGCTCGCGCGCTTGCGGAAACGCTGAAGGGCTCAGGCTTCGACATCGTCTCGGGCGGCACCGACAACCATCTGATGCTGGTCGATCTTCGTCCCAAGCACGTCAAGGGCAACGTCTCGGAGAAGGCACTCGTCCGTGCCGGCCTGACCTGCAACAAGAACGGCATTCCCTATGATCCGGAGAAGCCGTTCGTGACCTCGGGCATCCGCCTCGGCACGCCTGCGGCGACGACGCGTGGTTTCGGCGTTGCCGAATTCCAGGAAGTCGGGCGGCTGATCGCCGAGGTGCTCGGCGCGGTGTCGCAGTCGGAGGATGGTTCGGCGCCGCTGGTTGAGGCGTCGGTCAAGGAGCGTGTGCACGCCCTGACGGCTCGCTTCCCGATCTACGCTTGAGCGGGGGCCGCCATGCGCTGCCCCTATTGCGGAAGCGACGATACCCAGGTGAAGGACTCTCGCCCGTCGGAGGACAATACGTCCATCCGGCGGCGCCGGGTCTGTGCCGATTGCGGCGGCCGGTTCACGACCTTCGAGCGGATCCAGCTTCGCGAGCTCGTCGTCGTCAAGAAGAGCGGACGGCGCGTTGCTTTCGACCGTGACAAGCTGATGCGCTCGGTTCAGGTGGCGCTCCGCAAGCGCGCCGTGGATCCCGATCGCATCGAGCGCATGGTTAATGGTGTCGTGCGGCAGCTCGAAAGCCTTGGTGAGAATGAAATCCCGTCCGAGCAGGTGGGTGTTCTCGTCATGGAAGGGTTGAAAGGCCTCGACGACGTCGCCTATGTCCGGTTCGCTTCGGTCTATCGCAACTTCCGCGAGGCCAAGGACTTCTCCGCCGTGCTCGACGAACTGTCCGCCACGGAAGCGGCCGAAGGCAAGGTCTAGAGACCGCCGGGGTCGCTGCTCTGGCAGGGCTTCCAACCGGTCGGCAGGGGACGGCAATGGTGAAGGACGAGAAGCTCGCCGTCGATCCGGAAATGGACCGTCGGCTAATGGCGGCGGCGCTTCGGCTTGGCCGGCGCCAACTCGGCCGCACCCATCCGGCACCATCGGTCGGGGCGCTTGTCGTGCGCTTTGATGACAGCGCACCTGTCGTCGTGGGACGCGGCGTAACCGCCGAGGGCGGCTCAGGTCACGCCGTGGCGTTCGCTCTTGCCGGCAGCGGCGAGGCCGCGCGCGGGGCAACGCTCTACACGACCCTGGAGCCGGCGCTGCGCCATCAAGATGGTTCGTCTGAAACCCAAGCCATTATAGGCGCTGGCATTTCACGCGTTGTCGCCGCTCTGGAGGATCCTCGCCCTGGCCATACACGAGCTGGCTTCGCTTGCCTGCGTGAGGCGGGAATTGAGGTAACGGCAGGCGTCCTTGGCGAGGAGGCCCGGCGCGATCATGCCGGCTTCGTGATGCGCGTGACGGCAGGGCGTCCACATGTGACGCTGAAGCTCGCCGTCTCGGCGGACGGGATGATCGGGCGGAAGAGCGGCGAGCGGATGCTGGTGTCAGGGCCTCAGGCGTTCGAACACCTGCAGCGCCTGCGGATCGAAGCCGACGCCTCGATGATCGGCATCGGGACCGCGATCGCCAATGATCCGCGCCTCGTCGTGCGCGTCCCGGGCCTCGCGCGCATGTCGCCGACCCGCGTCGTGCTCGATAGCGAGGCTCGTCTTCCGGTGGGGAGTGCGCTGGTCGCGACGGCGCGCGAGATCCCGCTCTCGATCTTCGTGCGCGAGGGCACCGATCCCGGGCGATGCGCGGCGCTTCGGGGCGCGGGTGCCGAAGTGGTCGAGATCGGCGGCGGCTCGGGCGGCCTCGACCTTTCAGCGGCGTTGCGGACCCTTGGCGAACGCGGCATCAACAATCTTCTCGTCGAGGGTGGAGCGCGCGTCGCGGCATCGCTCGTCTCGCAGAGCTTTGCCGACGCCGTCGTGCTCTATCGCGCACCGGTCATCATCGGGCCGGATGGCGTGCGCGCACTCGCCGGCGGCGCCCTTTCGACGATCGACCGCAATCCGCGCTACCGCATCGTTGACGAGGCCCTTCTCGGCGAGGACCGTATGGTTCGCTTTGAAAGAAAGAACTGAGCAATGTTCACCGGAATCATCACCGATGTCGGGCGTGTCACCGCAGTGGAGCGCCGCAACGACGTCAACCGCATAACCATCGACAGCGCCTATGACGCGTCGACGATCGCCATCGGCGCTTCGATCGCCTGCGCTGGGGTTTGCCTGACCGTGATCTCGCTCGATCCGCAGCCGGATGGACGGGTGCGCTTCGATGTCGAGGCCGCACCGGAGACGCTGGATCTGACCGATGTCGGCCATTGGGAGCCGGGCAAGCGCATCAATCTGGAGCGTTCGCTGAAGCTCGGCGATGAGCTCGGCGGCCATATGGTCTCCGGACATGTCGACGGCATCGCCACCATCGTTTCGCGCGAGGACCTCGGCGAGACGACGCGCTTCGTTTTCGAGGCGCCCCATCGTCTCGCGAAATTCATCGCTACCAAGGGCTCCGTGGCCCTCGATGGCACGTCGCTGACCGTGAACTGGGTCGAGGGCGACCGCTTCTCGGTGCTCCTCATCCCGCATACGCTGACCGAGGACGTCACAACCTGGGGAACACGCAAGGTTGGCGATCCTGTCCATCTCGAAGTCGACCAGATGGCCCGCTACGTCGCGCGGCTGACGGAAGCCGCCTGAGGCGATCCGTCTTTTTCCTTTACAGGGCCGGGCGTGCGTGGTTCACCTGCGGCCCATTCCGTTCGAAAAGAGTCCCGCCATGAGCGACGCCCCGCATCTACTCGTCATCGATTCGCGCTTCTATGAAGACATCTCCGACGAGCTGTTCCTTGGCGCCCGGCTGGCCATCGAGAAGGCCGGGGCTACCTTCGAGCGCATTTCGGTTCCGGGCGTGCTGGAGATTCCCGCTGCCATGTCGATGGCGCTCGCCGCCATGGAAGATGGCGAGGCCGAATATGACGGCTTCGTCCTGCTCGGCTGCGTCATCCGTGGCGAGACTACGCATTACGACATCGTCGCCGGTGAATCCGCTCGCGCGATCATGGATATGGCGGTTATCGAGGCGCTAGCCGTCGGCAACGGCATCCTGACCGTCGAGAACGATGCGCAGGCCTATGCGCGCGCCCGCGTCGCCGAAAAGAATAAGGGCGGGGCGGCGGCCGAGGCTGCGCTTGCCATGATTCAGCTGCGCAAGAAATTCGGTCTCTGACGTGACCGGCGACCGCGCGCCTGTCGAGCGCGCCACCCGACCTGCCAACCAGCGGGGCGCGGCGCGCCTCGCTGCCGTACAGGCGCTCTATCAGCTGGACGTCGGCGGCGCGTCCTTGACCGAAGTCGTCGCCGAATTCGAGAATCTGCGCCTTGGCAAGGAACTCGACGGCGACCAGTACCGCGATGCCGACGCCGCCTTTTTCCGTGACATTATCGCCGGGGTGGTGCGCGAGCAGCGCAACCTCGATCCGGCGATCCATACGTCGCTTACCTCCGACTGGCCGCTGACGCGCATCGATGTGACATTGCGCGCCATATTGCGCTGTGGGACGTATGAACTGGTGGGCCGCAAGGATGTACCGGCCCGCGTGATCATCACCGAATATGTCGACGTCGCGCGGGCCTTCTTCGGCCTTGGCGACGAAGTCCGCATGGTCAACGGTGTTCTCGATACGGCGGCCCGTCGGTTGCGGCCGGACGAATTCGAGAGTTCGCCCACGGCCGAGCGCGGCTGATCATGGCGGTCAGCGAGGCGCGGCCCGGCGAGTTCGAGCTGATCGCGCGCTTCCTGCGACCGCTCGCCGACGATCCGGCCGCCTTCGGGCTGACCGACGACGCGGCATCCTTCTCCCCCGAGCCGGGCAATGACCTTGTTCTCACCAAGGATATGGTCGCGGCCGGCATCCATTTCTTCGCCGACGATCCACCTGCCTCGATCGCGAGAAAGGCCCTGCGCGTCAACCTCTCGGACCTTGCCGCCAAAGGCGCGGAGCCGATCGGATACCTGCTCGGCCTGGCGCTTCCTTCCGACTGGACAGTCGATTGGATGGAGGCATTCTCCGCGGCGCTTGGCGAAGATCAGGCGCGCTACGGCATCGCGCTGCTGGGGGGCGACACGGTGCGTGCGGCGGGTGGGCTGACGCTGTCGATCACCGCCATCGGATCGGTACCGCGCGGCGGCATGGTCCGCCGCAGCGGGGCGCGGCCTGGCGACGCGATCGTCGTTTCCGGCACGATCGGCGATGCGGCGCTCGGGCTTCGACTGAGGCTTGGCACCATCGATCCGCCGGAGCAGGGTGCCGAGCATCTCTTCGATCGCTATCTGCACCCGCAGCCGCGCACAGCGCTTGCCGGGGCGATCCGCCGCCATGCCCATGCGGCGCTCGACGTCTCCGATGGGCTGATGGGCGACCTCAGCCACATGACGTGCGCCTCGAAGGTCACGGCCGTGGTCGACACCGCTCTGGTGCCGCTATCGCCGGCGGCCAGCGCGGTCCTCGCAAGAGACGCCGCCGAGATCACCAGCGTCCTGACAGGCGGCGACGACTATGAAATCCTGGCCGCTGTGCCGCCCGAGCGGCTGGAAGCCTTCCACGCCGAAGCCATCGTCGCGGGCGTGCCGCTCACCGTGATCGGCCGCATCGAGGAAGGCGAGGGGTCGCCGGTCGCCGTCGACGCCGATGGGAAGCCGATCCAGCTTTCCCGCGCATCGCACGACCATTTCTGAAGGGGGCCACCGATCGTGACCGAAAGCACTGCCGCGCCGGTTTCAGGGGGCGAGGCGATGGCCGATGTCGACAAGACGGTCCGCCGCAATGCGATCGTGCTGACCGTCGCGACGGCCTTTGGCGGATCGCTCATGCCTATCGCCGTCGCGCTCGCCGGTCTCGCCGGATCCTATCTGCTCGCCACCGACAAGTCCCTCGCCACCGTGCCGGTCACGGCGCTGACCGTCGGTTCCGCGCTGGCGACCTTACCGGCCGCGGCGTTGATGGCGAAGATCGGCCGGCGCTACGGATTCATGGCCGGATCGCTGCCGGCGGTGATCGGCGGTATCGTCACCTGTCTCGCGATCCTGCAAAGCTCCTTCATCCTGTTCACGTTCGGATGCCTGCTGGTCGGCTGCTCCGCCGCCTTTGTACAGCAATATCGCTTCGCGGCGGTGGATGGCGGCAGCGAAGTGGTGCGCGGCAAGGCGCTTGGCCTCGTCATGGGCGGCGGCGTGCTCGCCGCGATCGTCGGTCCTCAGACGGCGATCTTCACGAGGGACTGGTTCGCGCCGATCCCCTTTGCCGGCGCGTTCCTCGCCATCGCAGCGCTTTCGCTTGGCAATGCGCTGGTGACGTCCCGCCTCGTGGACCTGCAGCCGGCTAAAGGCCCGGTCACCGAAGTTCCGGCGGAAGCACGCTCGCTCCGGGAGATCGCGCGCCAGCCGCGTTTCGTCGCCGCCGTGCTCTGCGCGATGTCGTCCTATGCGCTGATGAGCCTCGTCATGACCGCCGCGCCGCTCGCCATGGTCGGCTGTGGCCTCACGCAGGACGACGCGGCGCTCGGCATCCAGTGGCACGTGCTCGCCATGTTCGCGCCGAGCTTCTTCACCGGCCGGCTGATCGCGCGGTTCGGCAAGGACAGGATCGTCATCGCCGGCATGGCGCTGCTCTCCGCCTGCGCGGTCGTGTCGATGACCGGGCTGTCGCTGACGCATTTCTGGGGCGCGCTGGTGCTTCTCGGAATCGGCTGGAACTTCGGCTTCATGGGCGCGACTGCCATGCTGACCGAAACCTACCTGCCGCAGGAAAAGGGCAAGGTGCAGGGCCTCAACGATTTCCTCGTCTTCACCACATCGGCCTTGAGCTCGCTCGCAGCCGGCCTGCTCATCAACGGACCCGGCTGGAGCTTCATCAACTCGATTGTCTTCCCCGTCGCCATCCTCTGCCTCGCGGCGCTGGCATGGACGACACTGATCGGGTCGCGACGGGCGGGGTAGGGGCAGGGGTCAGCCCTTCCCCACATTTCCCGTCCGGACGGTCAAGAGGTGGATGGCGTCGAAGCCGGCAGTGGTCCAGTCCGCCATAATTATGCTCAAGACCAACCGCAGCAGTCGGGGCTGAGGAGCATTGGGATCAAGCCGGATGGCATCGTCAACACTGGCATAAGCTTCTTCGAATTGGTCGAGGCTGAGCAGCGTCAGCGCGCGGCCATATTGGGCCTCCGCGTTATTTGGATCAATTGTGATGGCATGCTCGCAGTCAGCAAGCGCCTCGGTGTGACGATATGCACTGAATCGCGCCCAACAGCGGAATGCGTAGGCCGTCCCATCTTCGGGATCCTTGGCTATTGCTAGGTCTAGATCAGCCAACGCCGCTGGGAGATCTCCGAGACGGCCGCGGAGATTGCCGCGATTGCGAAGTGCAGCCACATAGTCGGGATCGATCTCAATGGCTCGATCATAAGCGACCGCAGCGTCGTCCGGTCTCTCTAGACCTTCGAGCGAGGCTCCGCGTTCGAAGTAGGCCCATGAATTGTTCCCGTCGATAGCTATGGCGCGGTCAGTGTCTGCGAGTGCCTGCTGAAACTGATCTTTGAGTCTGAAAACCCATGCCCGCGACAAGAGAAGGTCTGTATTGTCGGAGTCCATGCCGATCGCATGATCGAGATCGACAAGGGCAAGGTCAAGCTCTCCACGCTTTCGATAAACATCGGAACGGTTCATGAGCGGCAAGGAGTCGCCAGGGTCAAGTTTGATAGCTCTTTCGTACTCTTCAAACGCCTCATCGATTCTGTCGAGTTGCTCAAGCGCAGCACCCAGATTGTTGTGGGCGGTTGCGTTATTCGGATCAATTTTGATGGCTTCCATTGCGTCATCGACCGCCATCTCCGGCCGACCGGTCTTGATGAAGGCATGGGCCCGCGCGACATACAGATCCGCGTTGTCGGGGTCGAGCTCAATGGCCAGGCGGTATTCATCAGTCGCCGAGCTATAAAGACCGAGTTTCACTAGGACGTCCGCCATCGTCTCGTGAGCGGTTGCGTCGTTCGGATCAATCTCGAGGGCGTTGCGACAGTCAGCGCGCGCGCTTTCGAGATCTCCTTTCTGTTGGTAGGCGTCGCAACGGGCCAGATAAGCGGGTCCGCCACCTTTGATGTCGATGACAGATGTAAAATCCCGTATAGCTTCATCATATCGCCGCTCGGTGGCGAGGATTTGCCCACGAGAATCCAGCGCCGTCGTGGATTTCGGGTCTATTTCGAGTGCGCGATCGCAGTCTGAAATCGCCGTGTCGGTCTCGCCTAGCCTTGCACGCAAGTTGCAGCGAAGGGCATAGGGCGATGCTGGTTTTGGGTTCAGCGCAATGGCTCGGTCAAAGGCAGCAAGCGCAGCTTTCTGATCGCCAAGCAGGTCAAGAGCCCGAGCCCGATGATAGTTTGTCCATGAGTCGTCTGGGTTGATCGCGAGCGAGCGGTCGAAGTCCGAAATCGCTTCGCGATAGCGGTCGAGCCACAGCAGCGTTCGTCCGCGTTGCGTATAGCTGTCCGCTTCGCGGGGGTTCAGCCAGATGGCCCATGTGCAATCGGCCAGGGACAGTCTGAGTTCATCGGCTTCGCGATAGGCCTTGCAGCGGTCCACCAAGGTTGACGGATCCAGCGTCACGCTAAGAGCGGCGCTGTAGTCCTGAATGGCGGCGGCGAATTCATCCTGTCGAACCCGAATATCGGCGCGAGCTCGCAGGGCACTGAAGTTTCGCGGATCCCGTCGAAGCGCCTGCTCGCAATCGACAAGTCCCGATTTGGCCTCGCCGAGACGGCCCTTCAGGTCACAGCGGTCGGCAAGGGCCGCGACGAAATCCGGGTTGAGTTCGAGCACCCTATTATAGCCGGCCATTGCTTCGGGTTTGTCATCAAGAAAGTCCAGAGCGACGGCGCGCTCATACTGGATAGCGGCATCGTCAGGCGTGAGCGCCAGGGCCGCGTCGAAGTCCCGAACGGCATCTGCATTGCGATCCAGGATAACCATTGTGCGGGCGCGCCCCACGATGGCACCGACCGAACTCGGATCCAGAGCGATGGCGGTGTCGAAAGCGTCCATTGCCGTGTCGAATTGATTGAGGCGGCGGAGGGCGGTGCCCCGGCGAATGAAGGCCTCGGGGTTCGACGGATCGGCAAGGATGAACTGGTCGAAGTCGGCGAGAGCTTCATCGTATTTTCCGAGGTCATACTTCGTCTCGCCGCGCCAACGAATGAAATCTGAATAGGAGGGGTCCGCCGCCACCGCCCGGTCGAACGCCGTCACGGCCTCTTCTAGCCGGCGGACGTCTCGCAGCGAGAGACCGATATAACCGTCGAGATCGAACCGATCGAACCCTAGGTCCCGGACCTTCAACAACATCTCGACAGCGGTTCCGGCAGCGCCGTTCCGGTAGTTGGCGACGCCCAAATTGTAAAGGCCGAGTGCCTCGTTCCCCAAGGCTCGCAAGGTCTCGCCGTCGCGGATGGCAGCGGCGAAGTCCTTCTGGTCGCTGGCGATAGCTGCACGCAGATCGAGTGTATCGGCGGCAGTGGGAAGGAGACGTACCGCGGCGTCTGCGTCGAGTCGGGCATCGTCGAATCGGTCCAGCCGCTTATAGGCGAGAGCGCGATTATAGTAGGCGACAGGGTCGGAGCTGTTCGTCCGGATGGCTTCCGTGTAGTCGGCGATGGCCGCTTCGAAAGACCCGGCCTCGAACTGCAGATTGCCTCGCCCGAAATAGCTGTCCCTGTCCCGCGGCTCGATTTCGATCGCAGCGGTATAGTCCTTGAACGCGGCGCCCCTTCTGCCGAGCTGGCGCCAGAGATCGCCGCGATTGCGATAGGCCCAGGCATTCAGTGGGTTGATCTTGATGAGCGCGCCGAGATCTTCCGCCGCTCCCTCGAGTTTGCCAGCGTCCCAGCGGGCCAGCGCGCGGCCGACATAGAATTCCGGCATCGCCGGATTGAGCCGGATCGCCTCGTCATAGTCGGCAAGGGCTGGGTCGAGGCGGCCAAGCGGTGCAAGGATCCCGGCACGTTCAGCGCGCAGAAACTCATCCCCCGGCATTTCGGCGATCTGTGCGTCGAGTTCGGTGATGCGGCGTTCGGCGATATCGAGCGAAAGCGGGTCCTGTCCGGGCCGAATCGGCATTCCTGTCCAGGCGCCGCTTCCAAGCGGACGGCGGCCTTCGGCGTCGACGCAGCCAGCGCCGTTGGCGCAGGCCTCCTTTGGAATGGCATCGACACCCGCTGTCGCTGGGCCACTGAAGGCCATCGCCGCGAGCAGGACGAGCATAAAGCGTATCGCGGGCATGTTCTTCCCCACTGGAACGAAAGTGCCCCGTCCCAGCGAGGCTCTGCAACATTAGCGGGAGTTCGCGCGCATCTGCAAACCCAAAACTCGGCGCGATTCAGCATTCGCTTGACCGATTCGGAAATGCGTTCTCAACTTGGAAAACGGGGAAATGCCGGGAGGACGGCTGCTTTTCCCGCCGCGTCGTCCGGGGGGCGCGGCGCCGCTCGCGACTGGCGTGCCGATACCGGCAATTGGAGGAACGACGACGTGATCTATTTGATAATATTGTGTGCGTTGATAGCACTCGCCTATGGCGCATGGGCGACGCGATCCGTGCTCGCCGCGGATGCGGGCTCGGCGCGAATGCAGGAGATCGCCGCGGCGATTCGCGAGGGGGCGAGCGCCTATCTCAGGCGGCAATATCTGACGATTACCGTCGTCGGCGTCGTCATGTTCATCATCATCTGGCTGCTTCTGTCGCTCTCCGTCGCGATCGGCTTTGCCATTGGCGCCATCCTCTCCGGGCTGGCCGGCTTCGTGGGCATGAATGTCTCGGTGCGAGCCAATGTGCGCACGGCCCAGGCAGCGACCAAGAGCCTCGGTGAGGGGCTCGAGATCGCCTTCAAGTCGGGCGCCATCACCGGCATGCTGGTCGCCGGCCTCGCCCTCCTCGGCGTCGCCGTCTACTACTGGATCCTGACCGGTTTCGCCGGCTATGCGCCGAATGACCGCGCCGTCATCGACGCCATGGTCGCGCTTGGCTTCGGCGCGTCGCTGATTTCGATCTTCGCCCGCCTCGGCGGCGGCATCTTCACCAAGGGCGCCGACGTCGGCGGCGATCTCGTCGGCAAGGTCGAGGCCGGCATTCCGGAGGATGATCCCCGCAACCCCGCCACGATCGCCGATAATGTCGGCGACAATGTCGGCGACTGCGCCGGCATGGCCGCCGACCTGTTCGAGACCTATGCCGTGACGCTGGTCGCTACCATGGTGCTCTCGGCGATCTTCTTCGTCGGCTCGCCGAACCTGCCGAACATCATGCTCTATCCGCTCGGCATCGGCGCCGCGTGCATCCTGACCTCGATTGCCGGCACGTTCTTCGTGAAGCTCGGCGCCAACCAGTCGATCATGGGCGCGCTCTATAAGGGCTTCATCGCCTCGGCGCTGCTGTCGATCGTCGGCCTTGCCGTGGCAACGCAGCTGCTCGTCGGCTGGGGCGAGATCGGCACGGTCGGCGGCACGTCGATCACCGGCCTCAACCTGTTCTTCTGCGGTCTCGCCGGCCTCGCCGTCACCGGCGGCATCGTCTGGATCACGGAATACTATACCGGCATCGGCTATCGGCCGGTCCGCTCCATCAGCCAGGCCTCCGTCACCGGCCACGGCACCAACGTCATCCAGGGTCTGGCTGTCTCTCTGGAGGCGACGGCGGTGCCGACGCTCATCATCGTCCTCGGCATCATCGTGACCTATTCGCTCGCCGGCCTGTTCGGCACGGCGATCGCCGTCTCGACCATGCTGGGCCTCGCCGGCATGGTGGTGGCGCTCGACGCCTTCGGGCCGGTCACCGACAATGCGGGCGGCATTGCCGAGATGGCAGGCCTGCCGAAGGAGGTCCGCAAGTCGACGGATGCGCTCGATGCGGTCGGCAACACGACCAAGGCCGTCACCAAGGGTTATGCCATTGGCTCGGCCGGCCTCGGCGCGCTCGTGCTGTTCGCCGCTTACAACTACGACCTCTCCTATTTCATCGCCGAGGCGAACAAGGAGGGGGCGACGGCGTTCCAGTACTTCAAGGGCATCATACCGGACTTCACGCTGTCCAATCCCTATGTCGTGGTCGGGCTGCTGCTGGGCGGCCTGATCCCCTACATCTTCGGCGGCATCACCATGACGGCCGTCGGCCGCGCGGCCGGCGCGATCGTCGAGGAGGTTCGTCGCCAGTTTCGGGAGAAGCCGGGGATCATGGCGGGTACCGACAAGCCAGACTATGGCAAGGCGGTGGACATCCTGACCAAAGCCGCCATCCGCGAGATGGTGGTTCCCTCGTTGCTGCCGGTGCTGGCGCCGATCGTCGTCTATTTCGTGATCTACTGGATCGCGGGAAAGAGCGAGGCGTTCTCGGCCGTCGGCGCGATGCTGCTCGGCGTTATCGTCACCGGCCTCTTCGTCGCGATCTCGATGACCTCGGGCGGCGGCGCCTGGGACAATGCTAAAAAGTCGTTCGAAGACGGCTTCACCGATGCCAACGGCGTCACCCACTACAAGGGCTCCGACGCGCACAAGGCGTCGGTGACGGGCGATACCGTCGGCGACCCCTACAAGGATACGGCGGGTCCGGCGGTCAATCCGGCGATCAAGATCACCAATATCGTCGCGCTGTTGCTGCTGGCCGTGCTGGCGCATCACTGAGGCGCCTCGTCGCAAAGAAAAGGGCCGCCGGATGGATCCGGCGGCCCTTCTGATTCTTCTCGATGCCCTGGCGGATCAGCCGCCGAGCGGGCTTCCGACATTGAGGGCGCCGGTGAGGATCTGCTCCAGGAAGCCCTGGTCCTTGCCGCCGGTCGGCGTCGTCTGCGAAACGAAGTCGAAGACCTTGCCGTCCTTCAGGCCGTAATTCCCGATGCGCTCGATATTGTTTTTCTTGTCGAAATAGATGGCGAGAACGCGCTGTTCGACGATCTTCTGGTTGGCGAAGAGCACCTTCCGCGTACGGGTCTGGCTGATGTAATACCAGACCTCGCCGCCGAAATCGGCTGTCGTCGAGGGCGAGCCGAGCACGATCTGCACCTGGTCGCGGCTGGCGCCGATCGGTATCTGCTCCAGGCCGTTATCGGGCATGACGAAGCCCGCATGGTAGGTCTCGTTCAATCCGCCGACGACATTGGACTTGATGATGCCGTTGGAGCCGCATCCCGAAAGCGATGTGACAGCCGCAAGGAGCAGCATGCCGGCCCCGACATGTCGCGCCGTCACGCCGGTGCCGGGCTTCCGGGCCGATACGCCAAATAGCATTGCTCTCTCCTGAACCATTCCCCGGTTGGCAATCTCCCTAGCCTGCGCTAGGGCTCGTGGCAACGTTCCTCGTACCGCTCTGGGAACCACCGTCGGATGCCGGCGAAACCCGGCCTTCGATGGCCGTCCGAATTGGAGGCCGAATGTTTCCACGCCTGTTCGCCCGTCGGCGCAACAACGAATCCATTGCATATTCGCTTTACGGCGCGATCGTGGCGCAAGCGCGTCAACCGGCGCTCTATAGCGTTTTTGGCGTGCCGGACACGGTCGATGGCCGTTTCGACATGATCGTGCTGCACGCATTCCTGTTCCTGCATCGATTGAAGTCGGCAACCGAAGACCAGCGCCAGATCGGCCAGGCCGTGTTCGATGTCTTCCTAGCGGACATGGACCGGAACTTGCGGGAAATGGGCGTCGGCGATTTCGGCGTGCCGAAGAAGCTCAACAAGATGGCCGAGTCCTTTTACGGCCGGGTTGGTGCGTATGATTCGGCAATCGACGCGGCGGATGATGCGGGGCTGGCAGAAGCGATCGAGCGGAACGTCTTTCCCGGTTCGGACGGTCAGGGGCACGCAGCCCATCTCGCCCAGTATGTGCGCGTTGCGTCGGCCGCCCTTGCGGAACTGCCGATAGACGACATTCTGGGTGGGCGGATCGCGTTTCCCGATCCCGGCGAGGCTGGACGGCAGGCGGCGGCATGACAGCAGATATCGTTGATTTTCACCGACCCTTCGACACGCGACGCCTCGGAAACGATCCGATCCAGGAGAGCGCTTCGGCAAGCGCGGCCGAGCGGGACGCGATCGTGGCGTTTCTCGGCATCGTGGGCCTGGAACGGCTGGATGCGCAGATGAGCATCGAGAGTTGGTCCAAGGATGGGGTCCTGATCGAAGGGCGCTTGCGAGCGACTGCGTCGCAGGCCTGCGTCGTGACGCTGGAACCTGTGCGGCAAGTGATCGATGAGCCGTTCCGCTTAACCTTCCTTCCGCCAGGGTCGCGCTCGGCGGCCCCCCGCACGGTCGCGGAGGCCGAGGTGATCGTCGAGTTCGACAAGGACGACCCGCCGGAAGATCTCAACGGCCCCGTACTCGATCTGGGGCCGATATTGGTCGAGCAACTCGTGCTCGCCCTCGATCCCTATCCGCGAGCCGAGGGCGCCAAGATCGACGACCCGGCGGCGAGCGAGTCGGGGCGGCAGCCTTCGCCATTCGCGGCATTGTCGCGCCTCAAGGACAAATGAATCCCGGCGTCTGCCGAAACCAGTTTGTGCGATCCTGCGAAATCGCTATTTTGCGGCGGAGTCGTCGGGCCCAGTTGCGGAACGGCGCTGCCGGGGCCGCGGTAAAGGGACGGAATGGTTAGAATCGCGATCGACGCCATGGGCGGCGACAATGGACCGTCGACGGTCCTCGCCGGATCGGACATCGCCCTGGTGCGGCGCCCGGACCTCCTCTTCCATCTTTTCGGCGAGGCGGCGGTCGTCCTGCCGCTTCTGGAAGCCTATCCGAAGGTGAAGGCCGCTTCGACCTTCACGCATTGCGAAATCACCGTCCAGATGGACGACAAGCCGAGCCAGGCCCTTCGCAAGGGGCGCTGGAAGTCGAGCATGTGGCGCGCGCTGGAAGCCGTGAAGAAGGGCGATGCGGACGTCGCGCTATCGGCCGGCAATACTGGCGCCCTGATGGCGATGTCGAAATTCTGCCTGCGCACCATGGCCGGCATCGAACGGCCAGCGCTCGCGGCGCTCTGGCCGACGATACGCGGCGAGAGCGTCGTGCTCGATGTCGGCGCGACGATCAATGCCGACGCCCAGCAACTCATCGACTTCGCCATGATGGGCGGCGCGATGGCGCGCGCGCTTCTCGACGTCGAACGGCCGACCGTCGGCCTGCTCAATATCGGCGTGGAAGAGATGAAGGGCCTTGAGGAGATTCGCGTCGCGGGACAACTCCTCAAGGAAGCGAATCTCCAGCAGCTCGAATATGTCGGCTTCGTCGAGGGCGATGATATTGGCCGGGGCACGGTCGACGTCGTCGTGACCGAGGCCTTCGCCGGCAACATCGCGCTCAAGACAGCCGAGGGAACCGCCCGCCAGATCGGTTCCTATCTGCGCGATGCGATGAGCCGCACGCTGCTCGGGCGTCTCGGCTATCTGCTGGCCCGCGGCGCCTTCCGCGAGCTTCGCCACAAGCTCGATCCCCGCGCCTCCAATGGCGGCGTGCTGCTCGGACTGAATGGCATCGTCATCAAGAGCCATGGCGGAACGGACGGTGTCGGCTTCGCGAATGCCATCGAAGTCGGCTACAGCATGGCGAAGAACGGCCTCCTGGCCAAGATTGAACAGGATCTCGGCGACTATCACCGCGCCAGCTTCGCGCGGGATGTGACCGTGACCGCGGACGAAGGTGTGTCGTGAGTTTCATACGATCGGTGGTGCTGGGTTGTGGCGGCTATCTGCCCGAGAAACGCCTTACCAATCTCGAGCTGTCCACCATGGTGGAAACATCGGATGACTGGATCGTCCAGCGCACCGGCATCCGGGCGCGGCACATCGCCGCCGAGGGCGAGCTGACGTCTGACCTCGCGACGGCAGCGGCCAAGGCGGCACTCGCCGATGCCGGGCTCACGATCGGCGATATCGACCTGATCATCGTCGCTACGGCAACGCCCGACGACACCTTTCCCTCGACCGCCGTCACGGTCCAGCGCAAGCTCGGCATGGAGCACGGCGCGGCGTTCGATCTGCAGGCGGTCTGCTCCGGCTTCGTCTATGGGCTGTCGACGGCCGATGCTTTCATCCGGGCCAGCCAGGCGAAGCGAATCCTCGTGATCGGCGCCGAGACCTTTTCGCGCATCCTCGACTGGACGGATCGCACCACCTGCGTGCTCTTTGGTGATGGCGCCGGCGCGGTGGTGCTCGCTGCCTCGGTCGAAAGCGGCACGCGCGAGGATCGCGGCGTACTGACGACACATCTGCGCTCCGATGGCCGCCACCGCGAAAAGCTCTATGTCGATGGCGGGCCATCATCGACCGGTACGGTCGGCCATCTTCGCATGGAGGGCCGCGAGGTCTTCAAATATGCCGTCGGCATGATCACCGACGTCATCGAGGATGCGTTCCACGCGACCGGCTATTCCGCCGACGACATCGACTGGTTCGTCCCGCACCAGGCCAATATCCGCATCATCGACGGCAGCGCGCGGAAACTGGGGATTGCGAGCGAGAAGGTTGTGCGAACGGTGGCCGATCACGGCAACACCTCGGCTGCCTCGATCCCGCTCGCGCTCTCGGTTGCCCGCGACGACGGGCGCATCAAGCGCGGCGACCTCGTGCTTCTCGAAGCGATGGGCGGCGGTTTCACCTGGGGATCCAGCCTGCTGCGCTGGTAGGGAATTGCGAGACAAAACCGTGTCTTACGATCAAGGTCGTTGACCGGCACCGGGTCTCACAATAGGCTCCATCCTCAAGGGGCCGGGAACGCATTGCCGAAGGAACAGATTGGAAATTAACGCCATGACGGGCAAGACGGTTACGCGTGCCGATCTTTGCGAGGCGGTCTATCAGAAGGTTGGACTGTCGCGAACGGAATCCGCTGACCTCGTGGAGCTGGTTCTTGATGAAATCAGTGATTGCATAGTGCGCGGCGAGGCTGTGAAGCTTTCCTCGTTCGGTTCTTTCCTTGTCCGCTCCAAGGGCGAGCGCATCGGCCGCAATCCAAAGACGGGCGAGGAAGTGCCGATTTCTCCGCGCCGCGTCATGGTATTCAAGCCCAGCAATGTGCTGAAGCACCGTATCAATGGTACGCTTCTTCCTAACGGCTCGGCTGAGGAGCTGGAGGATTGAGTGCGGCTTCCGGCAAAGCTGCAACTGCTTTGTCGGCCGGCTCCTGAATGGCGGAGGGTTCGCCCTTGTCGAAGGGTCCCGATGCGTTTCGGACGATAAGCGAGGTGGCCGAAGAACTCGACCTGCCGCAACACGTCCTGCGTTTCTGGGAAACGCGCTTCACGCAGATCAAGCCGATGAAGCGCGGCGGCGGCCGCCGCTATTACCGGCCCGATGACGTGGAGCTTCTGCGCGGTATCCGCCGTCTGCTCTATGGCGAGGGCTATACGATCAAGGGCGTGCAGCGGATCCTGAAAGAGCAGGGCCTGCGCCACGTTGCCGCTTTCGCGAAGGATGGTCGACTGGATCCTGTTCCGGCGGATGTCGTGGCAGAGGACGACGAGCCGATCTTCGAGGCACCCCAGGGCAAGGACGAGCGCTCGCCACGGCCAGGGACACCGGATCGTGCCAGCGTGCGCGCCGAGCGTCGCGAGCCGGTCTTCGAGACGCGACCAGCGCAGCCACGTCCGGCCGATCGCGCGCCGCCCGCCGTCAAGGCATCGCCCGAGCCGACCCCGAATGTTTCGAATTTTCCGGCCGCGCCGCCGGATGAGCCGGACGATTTCGAGACCTATCTGCCCCCGCTCATTGCCGCCAGCCCGCCGCCCCCCGATCGGGGCGGCGTCAGCGTGCCCGAGGAAGATCCGTTCCGACCGCCCCGGGCCGAGCAGAGGCGCGATCCAAAGCTGCAGGTGCCGCAGGCGGCTGTGGCCGAGTCCCATTCCGTGGCCGCGTCGTCCCATGGTTCCGGCATCGCCCCGGCAGGTCTGCCGCGCGAAGACAGGGAATTGCTGCAAGCCACGCTGGCCGAACTGCTCGAATGCAAGCGCCTGCTCGATCAGTCGCGCTGACGACGCGATTTGGCGGTGACAAGCCAAAGCCAATCATGCTAACAGCGGCGCGTCGCCGACGCAGACGTCGACGCGGCAACCAGGGCCGTTCCAACGCACCGGAACGAGCACGGATCGGAGTGTAGCGCAGCCTGGTAGCGCACCTGTCTGGGGGACAGGGGGTCGTCGGTTCAAATCCGGCCACTCCGACCAAATTTTCGAGATGCCAGCTTTATTTCCGCGTTCTGCGCTGCTGTCCCTCCGATGGCACGCCGGACGCGCTTCAGCGACCCGGCTGGCCACGCTTCGAGAGGCCGCCACGCCTCACATCCAAGGCTTGGCTCGTTCGATGGCTGCCGCCAGGCTGAAGAGCAGATCCTCGCGGCCGAAGGCGGCGGCGAACTGGACGCCTACCGGCTTGCCTTGCTGGGGGAAGGGAACGCTCATGGCGGGCACGCCGGCGAGGTTGTAGGGCGCTGTGAAGGGAGCATGAGCGGCGGCGCGGCGGCCGACTTCCGCCAGATCGCCAACCTCCGCGCTGAGCCATCCCAGTGGCAATTCGGACGTGGCGGTGACCGGCGAGAGGATGACGTCCCACCGCTCGAAAAATCCAGCATAGCGCCGTTCGACGGCACGCACGATTTCGAGGGCCGCCACCGCGTCGCGAGCGGAGCGCGGTTGCGATTCGCGAACGAAGGCGGCGTGCGCGGGTTCGAGCAGGCTGTAGGGGTCGGCGATCCCGGCCTTCGCCGCATAGGCCTCGACCTTGTCCGCCGTGAAGGCGCCGGCGAGCAGCGCGGTTGCCGGGCCAAAATCCAGACCGGAAAGATCGGGTCTCGCAAACTCGACGTGATGGCCCATGGCTTCCATCAGTCGCGCGGCGTTGTCCAAGGCGGCGCGGCAGGCTTTGTCTACCGTGGCGCCGTTGAATGGCTCGGACTGCAAAGCCATGCGCAAGCGCGGCGGTTCGCGTTCGACCATCGATTCATATGTGAATGCAGGCTCCGGGGGCGTGAAGACCGCACCCGGCTCATGGCCGCATGTCGCGTCCAGCAGCGCTGCGCTGTCGCGGACGGTTCGCGTGATCGCGTGGCCGACCGATATGCCGAAGAAGATCTCGCTGCGATCGGGGCCGGGCGGCGTGCGGCCGCGGGTGGGCTTCAAGCCGAACAGTCCCGTCAGCGCGGCCGGCTGGCGGATCGAGCCGCCGCCATCGGTCGCATGCGCCATCGGCACCATGCCGGACGCCACCGCGGCGGCCGAGCCGCCGCTGGAGCCGCCGGGCGAGAGACGGGAATCGAGGGGATGGCGCGTGGGGCCGTGGGCGAGCGGCTCCGTCGTGAAGGATAGGCCGAGTTCGGCGGAGTTCGTGCGGCCCAGGATGACAAGGCCAGCCGCCCTGTAGCGCGCGACGATCGTGGCGTCGAAATCGGGTATATAGTCCGACATCAGCCGGCTGCCCTCGGAGAGCGGCACGCCGCGCATCGCGACATCGAGGTCCTTGAGCAGGAAGGGCACGCCATGGAACCGCCCGCCCGGCAGACCAGCGCGTAGGGCGGCACGAGCCTCGTCATAGAAGCGGTGAACGACGGCATTCAGGGATGGGTTCAGCCGCTCGATCGCTTCGATAGTGGCGTCGATGAGCTCTTCGGCCGAAACCTCCCGGCGCGCAATCAGCCCGGCGAGGCCTACCGCGTCCTGCGCGGCATATTCCGCGGTGTTCACTGCGGCGATCCCAGACGGCGGGCGAGGTCGAGCAAGGTAAGATCGGATCCCCGCCACCCGATGAGTGACAATCCGATCGGCAGCCCGCCTGAAGTCGCGAGCGGTAGGCTGATCTGTGGCAGGCCCGTAAGGCCGGCGATGCAGGTCAGGTCGACAATGCGGTCGCAGGCCTCGCCTGTGGCGCTGAGCGAGAGGTCGCGGGGCAGGGCGGTGGTGGGCGTCGTCGGAAGGCAGAGCACACGCCTGCCATCCAGAAGCGCATCGAGCCGCTCGCGAACCAGCGGACGAAACGCCTCGGCCGCCCGCTTCGGTGCATCCGGGAGGCCGCGCGCATTGGCGATTGTCTTGGCGACGTCGTAGGAGAGGCGCGGATCGATCGCGTCGACCCACGGGCCGAAGGTCCTGGCGAATTCGGGATGCTGCAGGAAGCAATGATGCTCGTTCCAGACGCGTAGGCCCTCGGCAGCGACGATTTCGGTTCGGCTTGCGCCGATCAGCGTGGCAATGCGCTCGATGGCCGGCTTCAGCGCCGCGCTAACCGCCGCATCGGCTGCGCCGAACGCGTCCTCAGCGACGATCACTTCCTCGATCTCGCCGAGCGAAGCATCCGGCAGAAGCACGTCGCCGACGCGGGCGAAAATCTCCGGATCGGCCGCGAAAAAACCAGCTGTGTCGAAGGAGGGTGCCTGCGTCATCAGGCCAGCGACCGGAATTGCGCCATGGGTCGGGCGGATGCCATAGATGCCGCAATAGCTCGACGGCACACGCATGGAGCCGCCCGTGTCGGAGCCGAGCGCAAACGACACGAGGTCGCCGGCGACGGCTGCGGCCGAGCCGGACGACGAGCCGCCGGTGTAGCGGTCCGGGGCGCGCGGATTGACCGGCGAGCCGTAATGTCGATTTCGGCCAAGCAAGCCGAGAGAGATTTCGTCGGTCACGGTCTTGCCGGCGAGCGAGCCGCCAGCGGCGAGCAATTTTTCGATGACAGTCGCCGAACGCGCCGCCGGAGGATGCGTTGCGCCCCAATCCGGGCTACCACAGACGGTGACGTGACCCGCGACGTCGAACAGGTCCTTGGCGGCGAAGGAGAGGCCCGCAAGCGGCCCCTCGGAGGCGCCTGCCATCGTCAGCCGCGGACCGGGGAGGAACGCACCGAAATCGTCGGTGGAGGGGGCGCCGTCCGGACGATAGGCCATCATCTCTCGATCTCCGGCTTGTCGATGACGCTGACATGGGCGGCGACGACCCGCCAGCCGTCGGCGGTTCGGGCCCAGCTCTGCATCTGGCGCCCGATCTGTCCTTCCGGAACGTCGGTATAGAGCGTGGTCGCCGTGGCGAAATCGCTGCCGAAGGTCGTGACGACGGTGTCGGTCAGCACGCGCTCCGGATTGAGCCGGCGGCGGGCATTCAACGCCGCAACCGCGCGGTGGCCAAACTGGATGTCGCCCGCGCCGAAGCGTATCAGCCGGGGATCGTTCCAGAAAAGTTCGTCCAGCGTCCGGGCATCCGCCGCGAGCAGAGCATCCTCATAGCGGCGATAGGCTGCCTGGACTTCGGCGAGCACGTCCGGCCGGTTGATCTCCATTCCTCACTCCTGCTGCGACGATCATGTGATGCTGGCGGTAAAGCAGTTTACCGCCGTTTCTTCGCGACGATCAATCCTGAACAGGAGTATCAAAAGTGGATCGGCTGCCCGATAGGTCAGCCTTTCTGCCGAAAATTAGCGCAATTGCCGCGCAACTGTGCTCGCAATATTCGCTTGCGCGTTTGTATCGATGCGGTAGCGTGGCCTGAGTTTGTAAACCGGTTACGTAATGACGAAACGGATTGCACGGATGGCGGATGTGGCGCGAGCGGCCGGAGTTTCGGTCGCCACCATCTCGCGCTATCTGAACAACACCCTGCACCTGCCCGAGCCGACGGTGCTTCGCATCCGCCAGGCCATCGACACGCTCGGCTACAAGCCCAATCCGCATGCCCGCAGCCTCAGCCTCGGCCGGTCCGATACGCTGGGGCTGGTCGTGCCCGACATCACCAATCCCTATTTCGCCCGTCTCGCCGCCGCCGTGGAGCGCGAGGCGGCGCGGCGGGGCTATGGCCTCAGCCTCTGTGCCTCGCTGAACACGCAGGAGCGCGAGCGCGAATATCTGGAGCGCCTCAGCCGCGCCGCCGTGGACGGCATCATCTTCGTCACCAATCACCCCGACGACGGCATGCTGAAGGAGCCCATCAACCGCAGCGGCCAGCGCATGGTCATTCTCGACGAGGACGTGGCCGGCGTCACCGGCGCGAAGGTCTTCAGCGACAATGAACAGGGTGGCTTTCTCGCGGGCCGCCATCTCGTCGAACTCGGCCATCGGCGCATCGCCTTTTTCGGCGGCCCCGAAACGATGGGCAGCACGCAGATGCGCCTCTCGGGCGTTCGGCGCGCCATTACGGATGCCGGTGTCGAGGCCGAGATCACGGATATCTATTGCGGGGACTATTCTCCCGAGCATGGGCGCGCTTCGGCGGAGCGGCTGCTCGCGACCGGCAGCAGGGCGACGGCTTTGCTCGTTTCCAGCGACCAGATCATGCTGGGCGCGCTGGAGATATTCCGCCGCCAGAAGCTTCGCATCCCGGCGCAATTGTCCGTCATCGGCTTTGACGACATCGCGCCCTTCGTCCTTTTCGATCCGCCGCTGACATCGATCCGCCAGCCGGTCGACGCGATGGGACGCCGCGCTGTCGATCTCATGGTCCGCGGGCTCGCGGGCGAGGATGTCAGCGAAGTCGTCGAGCACCTGCCCGTGGAACTGATCCTGCGGGAATCAACGGGCCGGCCTCCGCCAGGGGCCAGGACCGCAAGACCGACAACAACAAGAAAACCGACCATCTCCACCAACCAAGAGGAACTACGTCATGAATAAACTCGCTTTGAAGCTCTCGCTTGCCACGCTGCTCGCCGCCGGCGTCGCGTCTGGCGCGCTGGCCAAGGACAAGACCTTCGCGCTGATCCAGTACAATCAGCAGGTCTCCTTCTTTACCGACATCACGAACGGCGCCCAGAAGGCGGCGGATGCGGCGGGCGACAAGCTGCTGGTGTTCGACGCGAACAACTCGGCCCAGGCCCAGGACAGCGCCTTCGACACCTATATTCAGCAGAAGGTTGACGGCATCGTCATCGTCTCGGTCGACCAGAACGGCATCATGCCGGCCGTGAAGGCCGCTGCCGCAGCCGGCATCCCGGTCATCGCCGTCGACGGCATCCTGCCGGAAGGCCCGCAGGCCTCGCAGATCTCGGTCGACAACTACGCCGCCGGCAAGCTCATCGGCGACGCCTATGTCGAGTATGTGAAGAAGAACCTCAGCGGCAAGGCGACGCTTGGCGTCGTCGGCGCACTGAATTCCGACCTGCAGAACCTGCGCCAGAAGGGCTTTGACGACGTCGTCGTGCCGTCGAGCGTCTCGACCCAGGTCGGCGTCGTTGACGGCCGCAACATCCAGGACCAGGCGCTGGCCGCCGCCGAGAACCTCTTCACCGGTAATCCAGGCCTGCAGACGCTCTACGCAACGGGCGAGCCGGCGCTGGTCGGTGCGGTCGCCGCCGCGCAAAGCCAGGGCCAGACAGGCAGCATCAAGATCTTCGGCTGGGACCTTTCGGCCCAGGCGATCCAGGGCATCGACGAAGGCTTCGTCGTCGCCGTCGTACAGCAGGACCCCTTCCTCGAAGGCCAGAAGGCGATTGAGGCGCTGGGGACGATCGCCGGCGGCGGTACGGTCGAAAAGGCCATCAAGGTGCCGGTCACCATCGTCACCAAGGACAATGTCGACCAGTTCCGGGCCGCATTCAAATGATGGGGGAAACCCTTGTGGAGGCGGCTTCGGCCGCCTCCCATCCCAACCCCGCTCACGGGACGGTGCCGCGGATGCGCGTCACCGGCATCCGCAAGACGTTCGGCTCGAATCAGGCGCTGCGCGGCGTTGATCTCGACCTGTGGGGCGGCGAATGCCTAGGGCTCGTCGGCGACAATGCCGCCGGCAAGTCGACCTTCACCAAGATTCTTGCCGGCACCTATATTGCCGACGAGGGCACCATCGAGATCGACGGCGAGAAGGTCGACTATTCCGGCCCGGCCGAGGCGCGCGAGCGCGGCATCGAGATGGTCTATCAGGACCTCGCGCTCTGCGACACGATCGATGTTGCCGGCAATCTCTATCTCGGCCGTGAACTGCGCCGCGGGCCCTTCCTGGACAAGGGCGCGATGCAGCAGGGCGCGCGGGAGATGCTGACCCATCTCGAGATCCGCATTCCCAATGTCGCGGCCAAGGTTGCCCAGCTTTCGGGCGGCCAGCGCCAGTCGATCGCGATTGCGCGCTCGGCATCGTTCAACCCGCGTGTCCTCATCCTGGACGAGCCGACTTCGGCACTCGCCGTTGCGGAGGTCGAGGCCGTTCTGGCGCTGATCCGCCGCCTTAAGGCCAAGGGCGTCGCGGTGGTCCTCATCACACACCGCCTGCAGGACCTCTTCCGCGTCTGCGATCGCATTGCGGTCATGTACGAGGGCACGAAGGTCGCCGAGCGCTCGATCCAGGAAACGAGCCTTGAGGACATCGTTCGATTGATCGTCGGAGAGGGCCACCGCGGATGACCGCCTATACCGAACGTCAGCAGGGCTCGAAGCTCTCCGATTTCTTCCAGACCCATGCGCATGTGCTCTCGATCGCGGCCTTCCTGCTGGCGTGCTGCCTGCTTTTCGGCGCGATCAACCCCGTCTTCTTCTCCACCGGCAACCTGCTCAATCTGCTGCGGCAGGCTTCGCCAACCCTGATCGTCGCTGTGGCGATGACCTTCGTGATCACCACAGGCGGTATCGACCTTTCGGTCGGCTCGATCATCGCTCTCGTCAACGCCGTTGCCGCTTTGATGCTGCGCGCCGGCTGGGACTGGTGGTTGGTTTCGCCGCTCATGCTCGTGCTCGGTGCCGGTATCGGTCTCTTCCAGGGCTTCTTCATCGCCTACCAGAAGATCCCGGCCTTCATCGTCACGCTCGCCGGCCTCTCCGCCATTCGCGGCGTTGCCCTGGTGCTGACGGGCGGCTTCTCGATCCTGATCCCGCCCAGCATCTTCCTGTCGATCGGGCGCGGCGCGGTCTTCGGTATTCCCAATCCCGCGATCCTGGGCCTTTTCGTCGCCTTGGCCGGCTACATCGTCCTCAACACGATGGTCTATGGCCGCAGGGTTTGCGCGGTTGGCGCCAATGCCGAGGCGGCACGGCGGGTCGGCATGCCGGCACAGCGCGTCATTGCGTCGGTCTATGTATGGAGCGGCGTGCTCTCGGCGCTAGCCGCATTGGTCGTAGCCGCGCGCCTCGGTTCAGGCTCGTCCAACGCGGCGGTCGGAACGGAGCTCGACGTGATCGCCGCCGTGGTGCTGGGCGGCACATCGCTGGCTGGCGGACGCGGGACGATCGTCGGGACGGTTCTCGGTGCGCTGACCATCTCGGTGATCTCGAACGGGCTCATCCTCGCCCATATCGACGCCTTCTTCACCCAGATCGTCACCGGCGCGATCATCCTGACAGCGATTTGGCTCAACACGCGCATCTTCGACCATGTCGGCACGGCGCGCCGGCGCGGCTAGGGAGGGAACCCGATGAGCGAATTATCGGAAACGCATGTCGGCTCGGGCAAGGTCATGACCGTGCTCGGACCGATCGCGGCCAGTGACCTCGGCATCACGCTGATGCACGAGCACATCCTCAACGACTGTACCTGCTGGTGGCACAAGCCGAAGGACAAGGAACGCCGCTTCCTCGCCGACAGTCCCGTGACGATGGACATCATCGGCGAACTCCGCATGGATCCGTTCGTCAGTCTCGACAACATCACCCTTAACGACGAGCGCGCCGCGGTCGAGGAGTTGAAGCCAGTCGCCGCGCTTGGCGGTAAAACCGTCGTCGATCCGACCGGCGTCGGTGTCGGGCGCGATCCGCTGGCGCTCCAGCGGATTTCTCGGGCGACGGGCCTCAACATCGTCATGGGCGCCGGCTTCTATCTCGAGACCTCCATGCCGCCCGAAGTGTCGGACATGAGCAAATCGGACATTGCCGACAAGATCGTTGGAGAAGCGATCGAGGGAGTGAACGGCTCCGGCGTCAAGGTCGGGATCATCGGCGAGATCGGCGTCTCGGCTGACTTTACGCCCAATGAGCGTAAGTCGCTCCGTGGCGCGGCGATCGCCCAGAAGCGCACCGGCCTGCCGCTCATGGTGCATCTGCCGGGCTGGTTTCGCCGGGCGGACGAGGTCCTCGACATCGTCGAGGAGGAGGGCGGAGACATCCGCCAGACTGTGCTCTGCCACATGAACCCGTCCTGGCATGACAGCTACTATCAGCTGAGGCTGGCGGCCCGTGGCGCCTTTCTCGAATATGACATGGTCGGCATGGATTTCTGGTACGCCGACCAGGGCGTGCAGTGCCCGTCCGACGATGAGAATGCGCGCGGGATCAAGGTGCTGATCGACGCGGGCTTCGGCGATCAGGTGCTTGTTTCGCAGGACGTGTTCCTGAAGATCATGCTGACCCGCTATGGCGGTTTCGGCTACGCCTATATCCAGAAGCACTTCCTGCCGCGGTTGAAGCGCCATGGCGTCACGGATCCTCAGATCCAGGCACTGATGGTCGACAATCCGCGCCGTGTCTTCAGCACCGGCAGCTGACATGCCCCTCGTAGCGCATGGCGGCCTTGCTTCAGGCTGTGGCGAAGATCGCTTCGATCTCGGCTTCCGACGGGAACGCCTCCAGCGTGCCCTTGCGCTGGACGGTCAGCGCCGCCGCGCGATTCGCGGCGGCGACCGCCGCTCGCAGGGGCAGCTTGCGGTGATGCAGCCCGCCGATCATGACCCCTGTGAACGTGTCTCCGGCCCCTGTGGTGTCCAGAACGGTAACCGGCATGCCGGGGATGGCGTCTTCGATCCCGACGCCGCGCAAGACCGCGCCGCGACCGCCGAGCGTCAGCACGACCGTTCCCCGGCTCCGGCGGCTGAGACCTTCGGCGATCTCTCCCGGTTCGCCAGCCCCGCCAAGCTGGAGCGCCTCGCCTTCGTTGAGCACGAGAAGGTCGATGAGCGGCAGCAATCCGGCGAAGCCGGCCTGCATCGGCGAGGGATTGAGGATAGTGACGACGCCCTGAGCCCTCGCGGCCTCCAGCGCGGCCTTCGTCGCATCAAGCGTCAAATTGCCCTGGAGCAGCAGCCCATCGCCATGGCCAAGCCCTTGAAGAGCCGCGCGAGCCATCGCCGGCTCGATCGAGCGGGCAGCCGCCGTGGTCGAGGCAATGGCGTTTTCACCGTCTCCGGCGACGAAGATCAGCGACCGGTCGGTCGGCTCGTCGACACGCAGCAAGCCGCCCGTATCAAGGCCGGCCCTGACGATGGCCGCTGCGACCCAGTCGCCTTCGGCGTCGCGTCCGATCGCGGCGACGAGATTAACGGGCGCTCCCGTTCTCGCCAACACGATCGCCTGGTTGGCGCCCTTGCCGCCGAGATCGCGAGCCGGCGGCCCGACAGCGACGGTCTGGCCGGGAGACGGCCAATCCGTGACAGCCATCGATTCGTCGATCGTTGCGTTTCCTAGAACCAGAAACATTCAAACGCCCATGTGGAGTGAAGCAGGTGTCGCCGATATCGCATAAAGATAGAAGCATTATCAAGACAATATTCGGAAGGCGACAAGTAATAATCGGAGTTGTTCATTGCCCGCCCATGCCTGGAACGCCGAGATGGCGATCCGGAGAGTTCAAGGATACGATCAATAGAGCTGTTTCGGATGCTGTTGCTTATGTTTCGGGTGGTGTGGATGGTTTGATTGTCGAGAACCATGGCGACATTCCATTTCTGAAGCCAGATCAGATCGGCCCTGAGATCAGCGCCGGCCTTGCCATCATTACCGACCGTATTCGCCAGAAGCTCGACGTGCCCGTCGGCATCAACGTGCTCGCCAACGCCGCCATTCCCGCGCTCGCGATCGCCAAGACGGCCGGCGCCTCCTTCGTTCGCGTCAATCAATGGGCCAATGCCTATGTCGCGAATGAGGGCATCATCGAAGGTGAGGCCGCGACTGTGCTGCGCTATCGGGCGGCGATCGATGCCGCCGATATTGCCGTCTTTGCCGATGCGCATGTGAAGCACGGCGCCCATGCCATCGTTGCCGACCGTTCAGTGTCGGAACTGGTGCGGGATGTCGAGTTCTTCGATGCCGACGCGGTGATCTGCACCGGCCAGCGCACCGGCGATGCGGCGTCCTTGGACGAGATCCGCGAAATGCGCGCCGCGACCAGCCTGCCGCTGCTGGTCGGCAGCGGGGTGACGCCGGACAATATCGGGACCATGCTGCCGCTGCTCGACGGCGTGATCGTCGCCAGCACGCTGAAGCATGACGGCGTCTGGTGGAACGATGTGGAGGAGCGGCGAGTAGCCGCCTTCATGGACCGCGTCCATGCGATCCGCGAGATGGGACCGGCAGCATGAACGATAACGACAACAAGGGTTTCGTGCCGCTTTCTGAACAGATCCGCGCCGCCAATCTCGACGTTTGGGACACGATGCAGGCCCATCGCTTCGTCACGGACATCGAGGCCGACCGGCTGAGTGACGAGGCCTTCAAGGCCTATCTCGTCTATGAATGCGACTTCGTCGAAACGGCGATGCTGATCTTCGGCCACATGCTGGTGAAGGCCCCGAGCCTTGCCGAGCGGCGCTGGCTCGCCGGGGTGCTGCAGGCGCTGGCGACCGAGCAGATCGGCTATTTCGAGGCGACCTTCAAGGCGGTGGGCGTCACCGGCGAAGACCGCGCTAAGCCGCTGCCATCCTCGGTTTTTGCCTTCCGCGACGGCATGCTCGCGATCGCCCGTGACGGCGATTATCTCGACGGCGTCGCGATCATGCTGGCGGCGGAATGGATGTACGCAACGTGGTGTTCGCGGGCTGCCGGCAAGCCGATCACCAACCCGGTTCTGAAGCGCTGGGTCGATCTCCATGCCGAGCCGGAGTTCCTGGCGCAGGCCGATTGGCTGCGGCGGCAGATCGATGCGGCCGGCCCGGCCGAGGCCGACAGGTTGGGCCAGCGGTTCCGCAAGGCGCTGGAACTGGAGATCGCGTTTCATTCGGCGCCGTTCGAGGGAGATGAATCATGAGCGCCGAATATGATCTCGTCATTCGCGGCGGAACCCTCGTCACGTCGACCGATGTCTTCCGCGCCGACATCGCCGTCCAAAATGGCCGCATTGCCGCCATTGGCGAAAATCTGTCGGGCAAGCGGGCGATCGATGCCGACGGCCTGCTCGTCATTCCGGGCGGTGTCGACACCCATTGCCATCTCGACCAGGTCGAGCCGGGCATGGGTTATGGCGCGCAGGATTTCGTCACCGGCAGTCGCTCCGCCGTTCTTGGCGGCACGACCTCGGCGATCTCGTTCGTTTCGCAGTTCAAGGGCGAGCCGATCCGCGAGGTGCTGGCCGAGACGCTGAAGCGTGGCAGGCGGTCGATCATCGACTATTCCTTCCATCAGATCCTCGCCGACCCGACCGACGACGTGATCGCGGAGCTGCCGGCGATCATCGCCTCGGGCATCCGCAGCCTGAAGGTGTTCCTGACCTATGACGCGATCCGGCTCGACGACCGGCAATATCTCCGCGTGCTGGCGGCGGCGCGGCGGGAAGGGGCCATGGTGGCGGTCCATTGCGAGAACTATGACGCGATCGGCTGGCTGACCGAACAATTGCTCGCCGCCGGGCTGACCGCGCCGAAATATCACGCCTGGTCGCGGCCGAAGGTCGTGGAGCGGGAGGCGACGTACCGCGCTATCGCGCTGGCCGAGCTGGTCGATACGCCGATCCAGGTCTTCCACGTCTCCTGTGCCGAGGTGGCGGAGGAGATCGGCCGCGCGCAGAGGCGGGGCCTGAAGGTCTGGGGAGAGACCTGCCCGCAATATTTCACGCTGACCGCCGCCGACATGGACCGACCGGGCCTCGAAGGCGCGAAATATATGTGCAGCCCATCGCCACGGGACGAGGCCGACCATGAGGGCCTCTGGGAAATGATGCGGCAGGGGGTGATTGACGTCGTCTCCTCGGATGACAGCGCCTTCAACACGACCGGTCATCACGCCAAGGACCAGAACGGCCCCAAGGCTCCGTTCAGCGCCATTCCGAACGGCGTTCCGGGCGTTGGCGCGCGCATGCCGCTGCTGTTCTCGGAGGGCGTGGTGAAGGGCCAGATCGATCTGCCGACCTTTGTGGCGCTATCGGCAACCAATCCGGCACGGATCTATGGCCTTGAAGGCCGCAAGGGTTCGCTCATGCCCGGCGCCGATGCCGACATCGTGCTTTGGGACCCGAACAAGAAGCAGACGATCACCAATGCGCTGCTCCAGCATGGCGTCGACTACACGCCCTATGAGGGGCGCGAGGTCACCGGCTGGCCGGTCATGACCATCCGGCGCGGCGAGATCGTCATGCAGGACGGTCAGATGGTCGCCGCAGAAGGATCGGGGGCATTCCTCGCACGCGAACCCTATGAGCTGGCGCGCCCGCTCGGGCGTCTCGCGAACGGCTTCGACGCCGCCTCCTATGATACACCCGGAGCCGCGAGATGAGCGACATCACGCGACTTCCTGTCGAGGACATGCCGGCAAAGAGCCGCGTCGCCACGTACAACTTTCCCGGCGGCGGTTTCCTGTGGTGCGTCGCCACGGCGCGCGATCTCACGCTTGACTTGCCGGGGCAGACGGCCGACGCGCTCGCCGTCATAGACACCTATCTGAGCGACCACGGCCTCGACCGCACGCGCATCGTCAAGGCCGAGATCGTCGTTACCGACCATGGCCGGAAGCCTGAATTCGACGCGGTCTGGTCGGCCTGGATGCCGGCCGGATACGGACCGGTGCGCTCCTTCGTGCAGTCGGTCATGCCGGATGGCGACCTCGTCGAGATCATCGTGACCGCCGCCTTTCCCGCGACCACCTGAGGAGGACGACCCATGCATCCGCGCGACATACCGGTGAAAACGGGCCGCATCCACCCCGGCGCCTTCGGGCACAATCGCGGCGTGGTTAAATCGAACTACGCGATCATGCCGCCCGAGGGCGTCATGGACTCCTATCTTCCCAATTGGGAGAAGACGGTGATCCGCTTCCAAGCGGCTCCGCAGCTGGGCGCCCGCTTCGCGCAGGCGCTGATCGAGATCGAGCCCGGCGGCGGCACGCGCGCGCCAATCGCCGATGCGCTTGAACGTTTCTTCTATGTGATGGGCGGCGCGGTCGATCTCGCGATCGAGGGATTGCCGCCCGCAAGGCTGGAGCGCGAGGGCTTCGCCTATGTGCCGGCGGGTACCCGCTTCTCGATGGCGAGCGCCGAGGGTCAGCCTGCGGCCGTCAACGGGCTGAAGCGGCCCTATGAGCCGGCCGACGGCTTTGGCGCGCCCGAGCCGATCGTCTCGCGCCGCGCCGATGTTCCGGTCGTCAACGTCAACGGCACCGAGGGGCGCGGCTGGCAGCATCTCCTGCCCTATGGCGACCTGCGCTTCGACATGGAGATGAACATCCTCTCCTTCGAGCCGGGAACCTATTTCCCCGATGTCGAGACCCATATCAACGAGCATGGCCTCGTCATGCTGGAAGGGCAGGGCATGTATCTGCTCGGCGAGGATTGGCACGAGGTCTGGCAGGGCGACTTCATCTGGATGGGTCCCTATTGCCCGCAGCTGTTCTATCCGACCGGTTGGGAGCCTTCCGCCTATCTGCTCTACAAGGACGTCAATCGCGATGTTCGCTTCTGAGGCCTATCCCGGGTCGGCGGGATGGGTGATGGCGCGCCTCGACGCGCTGGCGGCCTTCACTGACGAGCCGGGCCGGATCACGCGGCTCGCCTTCTCGCCCTCGCTCGATAGCGCGAATGCCGAACTCATCGGCTGGATGCGTGCCGCCGGTATGACGGCGCGTATCGATGCGGCGGGCAATGTCGTCGGCCGCTATGAGGGCTTGCAGCCCGACAGGCCGGCGCTGCTGCTCGGCTCGCATCTCGATACGGTGAGGAACGGTGGCCGCTATGACGGTGCGCTCGGCGTTGTCGCGGCGCTCGCTGTCGTCGAGCGGTTGGCGAAGGCTGGCGAGCGCTTGCCCTTCGCGATCGAGATCGTGGCCTTCGCCGACGAGGAGGGCGTGCGCTTCGGCGGCACTGTCCTGGGCAGCTGGGCGCTCGCCGGGCGCATTCCGGAGGGCTGGCGCGAGCGCGTCGATGGCGACGGGGTCCGGGCCGAGGACGCAGTGCGCGCCTTCGGCGTTGATCCGGACGAGGTTCCTGCGGCGAGCCGCGCCGCAGATCCGCCCTTTGCCTATGTCGAACTGCATATCGAGCAGGGGCCAATACTGGAGCAGGAGAATTGCGGGCTCGGCATCGTGACGGCGATTGCCGGAGCGTCTCGGCTTCTGGTGACGGTGGCGGGCCAAGCGGGCCATGCCGGCACGGTGCCGATGGCGCTGCGCCGCGATGCGCTGGTCGCGGCGTCGGAATGCGTGCTGGCCGTCGATCGGCTAAGCCGAGACAAGGGCGCGGTGGGAACGGTCGGGCATCTGCGCGTCGAGCCGGACGCCGTCAACGTCATTCCCGGCCGCGTGCGCTTCTCGGTCGATATCCGCTCTGGCGACGATGCGGAGCGGAAAATACTGCTCGCCGAGATTCGCAAGGCCTTCGACGCGATTGCTGTTGCGCGCGGCGTGGGTTTGGCCGTCGAAATTACCAGCGACACATCGGCGGTTCCCTGCGCGCCCGTCGTCGTGGAGGCGATCGGCGATGTCCTGGCCGATATGGGCCTGCCACGCCTCGAACTCGCCAGCGGCGCGGGTCATGACGGCATCGCCATCAGCTCGATCGCGCCGATCGGCATGATCTTCCTGCGCTGCGTCGGCGGTGTCAGCCATGATCCCGCCGAGGCAGTGGGCGTTGACGATGTGGCGCTCGGCATCGAGGCGCTGGAAAGGGTGTGCCGGCGGTTGGGGGAGACTTCGACTTGCCTTTAGCCCGCCCCTGGAGGGCGGGTTAAGGGAACTCCCCCGAACTCACGCCTTGCCCGACACCCGCCGGACTACCGTGAAACGCTTGTCGAGGTCCGGGTTCAAGTCGAGGCCGAGGCCGGGCTCGCGGCCGACCGATATCATGCCGTTCTCGACCTTCGGCACGACGGTGACGATGTCCTTGTACCAGGTGCGGTAATAGGCACGCACGCTCTCCTGGAACACGGCGTTGGTGGCGTTCAGCGACAGATGCGTCGAGGCGGCCAGCACCACCGGTCCCGTGCAATCATGCGGCGCGACGGGCAGGTGCCAGGCCTCGGCCATGCCGGCGATCTTCTTGGCCTCGCTGATCCCGCCGCACCAGGAAATGTCCAGCATCACGACCCCGGCAGCGCCGGTCTCCAGCAGGTCGCGCACGGCGAAGCGGCTGCCCAGCGTCTCCGAGGCGCAGATCGGCGCCGTCGAGGCTTCGGCATAGCGCTTCAGGCTGGCGAGGCTGTCCATCTTGATCGGATCCTCGTGCCAGAAGGTGTTGTAGGGCGCCAGCGCCCGGGCGATCGTCATGGCCGGCAGCAACTGCCACATCGAATGGAACTCGACCATGATGTCCATGCGGTCGCCCACACGCTTGCGGATCTTCTCGAAGGGTTCGAGCGCTGCCTTCAGATCGGGACCAGAAATATAGGTGCCCTGCGTCTTCTCGGCCGCCATGTCGAAGGGCCAGATCTTCATCGCCGTGATGCCTTCGGAGAGCAGATCCTCGGCGAGGTCGTCGGCGCGCGTCAGGAAGGAATTCAGATCGTCATAGCCGTCCGTGGCGTTGCCGAGGCCGTAATTGGCAACCTTCTGGGCGCCGCCGGAACGCATATAGGTCGTGCCGGCGCAGGTGTTGTAGGTGCGGATTTCCTCGCGGGCGAAGCCGCCCAGCAGCTGCGCGACTGGCTGGCCGACAGCCTTGCCGAAGAGATCCCAGAGCGCGATGTCGATCGCCGAATTGCCGCGCACCTCGGCCCCGGTCGAGCGGAACCCGAGATAGCCGACGAGATCGCGCGCGATCGCCTCGATCGCCAGCGGATCGCGGCCGATGAGCTTCGGGGCCACGGATTCGTGCAGATAGGCCTCGACCGTCTCCGGCAGGAAGAACGTCTCGCCGAGGCCGTAAAGGCCTTCATCGGTGTGGACCTTAACCCAGAGCAGGTTGGCGAATTCCGTGACGCGCAGCGTCTCGATGCCCGTGATCTTCATGGTTGCTCTTTCGCTGCTATCGCCGGTGGCCGGTCTTATGGGTGCAGGGATGCGTTTCCGAGGTGGTCGATTGGTGGAGACTTTCGCCTCGGCGGCAACCTCTGGCGGATGGCACGCCGCTACGACGGAAGCGAGCCAAGTTTTTGGTATAGATCGGTTCTGATCTGTCAACGGACCGACGCGGCATTCGATGGATCCGGCGCGGTTCGAGCCGATGAGGCGCGGAATCGTTCCACGCGACGGACGTATCGCCGGCACGGTCAGGAGCGGATTCGGTCAGAACGCCGTTCTAGCATCGCCATCATAATCGGAACGAATTTGCGCAACTCCCCAACCAATGGAAAGCCTGTGCGTTGAGGAAAGTCCGGTCTCGGCTGAAACTGAAACCAGATTTCAGAAGACCGCTTCCCGGATGGGGCAGGCGGCAAGGAGATGGGCGGGATGACCAATACGACGAACTTTCTGCGCGGCGGGCTGAGCCGCCGACGCTTTCTGCTGGCGAGCGTGGCGGGAGCGGCGCTGCCGCTGGTCGGGCGCGCCGGAGCGGCCTTTGCCGCTGACAAGAAGCTGGCCGGGCAGTCGCTGAACCTGCTGATCATCCAGTCGCATGCCGTCACCGGCAAGAAGCTGGCGGAGGATTTCGAGGCTGCTACCGGCGCCAAGGTGAACGTGACCATCGTTCCCTATGACCAGGTCGGCGCCAAGGCGACGCTTGACGTGCAGTCCGGCGTCAACGATTTCGACGTTCTCGACTACTGGTACACGAATATCGGTCAGCTGGCCGAAGACGGCATCGCCGAGGACGTGACCGAATGGATCGAGCGCGACAAGGCTGAGATCCAGCCGGACGACTACATCCCGCTGATCTACGACACCTACACGCTCTATGACGGCAAGCGTTACGGCCTGCCCTATGACGGCGATTCGCACCTCCTGTTCTACAACAAGGAGATTCTCGACCGGAACGGCGTCGCCGTGCCGAAGACCTGGGACGAATATCAGGCTGCGATCCAGAAGATCACGGAAGCCGAGTCGAAGAATGGCGTCTATGGCGCGGCCGTGCTGGGCGGCAAGGCGCCGATCATCATCGGCTCCAGCTATGCCAACCGTCTCGCCGGCTTCGGCGGTACCTTCCTGAACGAGGATGGGACCTCGGCGCTCGACAAGCCGGCGGCGCTGGAGGCGGCGAAGGCTCTCGTTGCCACCAATCCCTATGCGCTGCCGACGCCGCTCGAGACACGCTTCGAAGAAGGTCTGCCGGCGTTCCTGGGCGGCAAGGTCGGCTTCATCGAATTCTGGAGCGATCTCGGCGTCTATGCGCAGGATCCGAAGGGCTCCAAGATCGTCGATAAATGGGGTGTGACGCAGATCCCGGTCGGCGGCGCCAATGACAAGCCGCGCCTGGCACTCAATGCCGGCTTCGCCTTCGCGGTTTCGTCGGGCTCGAAGAAGAAGGAAGCGGCCTGGGAACTGATCAAGTTCGCCGCCAGCCCGAAATACCAGGAAGAGCTGATCACGCTGACCGGCTCGGGCATCGATCCGGACCGCAAGTCGCTGCTCTATTCCGACAAGTACAAGGCGTTCGCGCCGCAGGTTCAGTCGGCGCTGGCCGGTGCGCTGGAGAATGCGCTGCCCTGGCCGACCACGCCAGCGACGCCGAAGCTGCAGCAGGCTTTGGCCGACGAACTGGCGCTGGCATTGGCCGGTTCTAAGACACCCGAGCAGGCGATCGCCGACGCACATGCTGCCTGGCAGCAGATCATCGGCTCCTGAGCCTGGTCGGATATGACGATCCCGCCCGCTTCACAGCGGGCGGGTTTCGCTTTTGAGAATGCGTGCAGACCCATGGCCCCATCTGCTTTCCCGGCAGCTTTCAACCTGCGCCAAGCCGGGCCGGCCTTGACGCGATCCCGGCTGCGTTCGAAACAACCGCATCCGATCGGGGGCAGGTCATGGGGCGGCAGGATAGGGCGCGGCAGCACAAGCGGGGAGGGCATCCATTGAGCAGCATTCCGATGGAAGGCGCCTCAGCACGCCCCGCGACGCTCCACATCGCTGGGCGGGCCGCCTCGGCCGAGCTGCGCCGTTGGTCGAAATTCATCTGGGTGGCGCCGCTGGGCTTCGCGCTCGTCATCACGACGCTCTATCCGACGATCTTCCTGATCGCGCTTGCGACGACCAAGAGCACGCTCGGCAAGCCGTTTCGCGCTTTCGTCGGAATGAGGCAAATTACCGGCGCGCTGCTCGACCCGGCGTTTCAGAGCGCCGTGTTCAAGGGCGTCGCCTTTGCCTTCGCCTCGGCGATCGCCGAACTGGTGATCGGTTTCGCGCTGGCGAGCCTCTTCGTCGCGCTCGCCCGTGCCGGCCGCTATTTGCTGATCGTCGTACTGTTGCCGCTGATGACGCCGCCGGTCATGGTCGGCGTCGCCTGGAAGCTGATCCTGGCACCATCCGGAGGCCTGCTGAACGGCGTCCTGATGAATTGGGGCATCACCGACGCGCCGATCTCGTTCCTGGCAACGCCGGTGCCGGCATGGCTTTCGATCGGCGTTGCGGATCTTTGGCAATGGGTGCCCTTCGTCACGATCCTCTGTTTCGCCGCGCTGGTGAGCCTACCGGACGGCGTCCGTGAAGCGTCGATGATCGACGGCGCGGGTCCGTGGCAGCGGCTGCGCCATGTCACGTTGCCGCTCGTCGCCGCGCCGCTCGCCTCGATCTTCCTGCTGAAGCTCATCATCGGCTTCAAGCTGTTCGACCTCGTCTATGTGCTGACCTTCGGCGGTCCGGGCTTTGCCACCACCAACGCCACCTTCGGCATCTGGCGGCTGGCGCTGGAACAGTTCGATGTCGGCAAGGCGGCGGCGCAGACGCTGATCTATGCGGTCGTCATCAGCATCGTCACGATCCCGATCGTCCGGCTGCACCGCTTTGCGTCGGAGCATTATTCATGACCCGACCCTCCACCCGCATTCTGCAGGCCGCGGCGGCGCTCGTCGCCGTCACCTTCTTCCTGCTGCCGATCGCCTATCTCCTGTCGGTCTCGTTCAAGCGCAAGGACGACGTGCTCAGCGGCTCTTTCCTGCCGAATGATCCGACGCTCGCCAACTGGCCGGGCGCCTTCGAAGCCACGTCGCTCGCCACCTTCATCTTCAATTCGGTGGTGGTTTCAATTCTGGCCGGCCTCGTCACCATCGCGATCACGCTGCCGGCCGCCTATGCCATGATCCGGCTCGGCATTGGCCGCAAACTCCTGCCGCAGGCGACGCTGGCGAGCTATATCGCGCCGCCGATCGTCGGTCTGATCCCGTTCTTCTTCCTTCTGAAGATGGTCGGGCTCATCAACACCCATGCCGGTCTCATCCTGATCTACGGCTTTCTCAATATTCCGGTCGCCTTCTGGCTGCTGACGCCCTTCCTGCGCCGAGTGCCAGTCGAGATCGAGGAGGCAGCGGCGCTGGACGGGGCCGGCAAGCTTCGCACGCTCGTCTCGGTCGTGGCGCCGATGATTGCGCCGGGAATCGCCGCCACCACGATCATCGTCGTCATCCTCTCCTTCAACGAGTTCCTGCTCGCTTCCGGACTGACGCTTTCCGACGCGATGCGCACGCTCACCGTCGGCATCTCCCTGTTCCAGGGCGACCGGCTGGTCAATTTCGGCCAGATGGCGGCTGCGTCGCTCGCCGGGATCCTGCCGATCTACCTCATCGCGCTTTTGATGCAGAAGCACCTCGTCGAGGGACTTGCGCATGGCGGCGTAAAATGATGACAAGGCGCGATCGGGAGGCTCCATGTCCGCAATTCTGAACATTCCCGCCGCGACGAGCGGCTACCGCGTCCTGTCGCAGGCCGACATCATCGCCGAGATTGCCCAATTGCCGGAAGCGGCGGCGATCCTCGGCGGCAAGCCGTCCGAGTGGACCATCCGCGACGTCGCGGATGGCTATATCAACGCCGTCTTCATCGTCGACGGGCCCGAGGGTGGCGTCTGTGCCAAGCAGGGTCTGCCCTATGTGCGCTATCATGGTGAGAGCTGGCCGCTCGACGAGAAGCGCTCCTTCTTCGAGGCGAGCTATATGCGTCGGCTGGAGCCGATCGTCGGTCAGCTGGCGCCGAAGCTGCTGCATTTCGATCCGGTGCTGCAATTCATCGTCATGGAGAAGCTTTCCCCCCATGTCGTGCTGCGCGGCGCGCTAATCGAGGGCCAGACCTTCCCGAAGGTCGCCGCCGACATCGGCCGCTATGTCGCCGCCGCCTCGTTCCACACTTCCGATCTCGGCGTACCGTTCGAGCGGAAGTTCGAGGATATCGCGACTTTCTCCGGCAATGTCTCGCTGCTCCGGATCAGCGTCGATCTGATCTTCACGGATCCTTATGTCGAGGTTTGGCGCAATCGTTTCGTGCCGGAACTGGCCGGTTGGGCGAAAGCCTTCCGCGAGGACACGGAGCTGAAGAGCGCCGTCGCCATCCGCCGCAACGCCTTCCTGTCGAACCGGCAGGCATTGCTGCATGGCGATCTCCATTCGGGCTCGGTGATGGTCACCGAGGATGAGACGCGCGTCATCGACGGCGAGTTCTCGACATTCGGTCCGATCGGCTTCGATCTCGGCGCCTTCATCGCCAATCTGGTCATCAACTGGTACGCGCAGGGCGCCTATGTTCGTGACAAGGCCGAGCGCGAGGCGCATCAGCGCTACCTGCTCGACCAGATCGTGACGCTCTGGGAGACGTTCCGCGCGGAATTCCTGCGGCTTTGGGACACGCATCCCGACACGGGTGGCGATGGCTATCCGGCCTCGCATTTCGCGGACGCTGCGGGCAGGGCGCGGCTCGCCACGATCCGGCACGACTATGTGCAGGCGATCTTCGAGGATCTCGTCGCCTTCGCCGCGATCAAGATGATCCGCCGTGTCCTGTCCTATGCGCAGGTCGCCGATTTCCTCGTCATCGAGGATACGGTCCGCCGTGCCGAGGTTCAGGCGGCGACGCTTGCCTTTGCGCGGACGGTGCTGAAGGACCCGGCGCGTTTTGCCGATCTGGGCGCCTTCCTGGACGCCATCCCGCATTTCGAGCGCACGACGCTCGATCCGGCGCTCGCGCGCTGAAGCCTGCCGAAAGAGCCGCATGTCTGCCAATCTGGTCTTCGAACCCGACGTCGTCCTGCTCGACATCGAGGGGACGATCGCGTCGCAGCCTTATGTGACGGCCGTTCTCTACAGCTATCTGCGCGATAATCTGAAGGACTATGTCGCCGCCCATCACGACGATCCGGTGGTGCAGCAGATCCTGGCGGACACGGTCACGCTGGCCGGCGAACCGTGTGACCCGATCGAAACGCTGCTCGGCTGGTTGGCCGAGGACAGGAAGGCGCCGCCGCTCAAGAAAATCCAGGGCATGGTCTGGGTCGCCGGTTTCGAGGCCGGGCGCCTGCAGGGCCACATCTACGACGATGCCCTCGCCATGTTGAAGCTCTGGCACGAAGCTGGCGTTCCGCTCTTCGTTTTCTCGTCCGGCTCGGTCCTGTCTCAGACACTGTTCTTTGCGAACATCCCCTCGGGCGATTTGCGCCCGCTCTTCTCCGGCCATTACGACACCGATATCGGCGCGAAGGTCGAAACGGAGTCCTACCGCAAGATCGCTGGATCGATCGGCGTCGATCCGACCCGGCTTCTCTTCTTCTCCGACAATCCACGCGAACTGGCTGCCGCTACGGCCGCCGGACTTCCTGTCGTCCATGTTGTGCGCGAGGAGGAGGGGACGAAGCCTGATCCGCGCTTCCAGGCCATCACCTCGTTCGAGGAAGTGGAATTGCGCCGTTGGCCGACGGCGTCGTAGCGCCTCCCGCGCCGATCCTCGACCGCGAACGGATGCGGGCCGAGGTGCTCGCCGATTCGGACTTTGACGCCGTCGTCATCGGCGGCGGCATCACCGGCGCCGGCACGTTTCGCGATCTATGCCTCCAAGGACTTCGCGTCCTCCTCGTCGAACGGGACGATTTTGCCAGTGGGGCCAGCGGCGCGCTGACCCGCATTGCCCATGGCGGCTTTCGCTACCTGGAACGCGGTGAAATCGGCCTCGTGCGTGATTCCGTCGTCGAGCGCGATCGGCTCGTCAACAACGCCCCGCATGCCGTGCAGCCGATCACCGTTGTCCTGCCACTCTCCTCCTGGCTGGGCGGCCTTGTCGCGGCGCCGCTTCGCTTTCTCAAGTTGGCGCCGAAGGGCGGCATGCCCGGTATCGTGCCGATGGCGCTGGGGCGCTGGCTCTATGACGCCCTGGCTGGCGTCTCGCATGCGCTGCCGCGCGGCCGGATCTGGACTGGCGCCGCCCTTGCTCGGCGCTTTCCCTATCTCGCCGGGCGCTTTGCCGGTGCATTGTCGCTGGGCGAAGCCCGCATCTTGATGCCCGAACGCGTCGCGATCGAGCTGATCGAGGACGGAGTTGCGGCCGGAGAGCGCTCCGCCGCTTTCAACTATTGCGCACTGGTCGGCGTGGAAGGGGACAGGCTGCGACTGCGGGACCGACTGACGGACCAGGAATTGGAGGTCACGGCGCGAGTGGTCGTCAATGCGGCGGGTGCGCATGCCGACAAGGTCGCCGCGCTCTTCGGTATATCCGAGCGGATAACGGGCGGCGTCGCCGGCACCCATCTCATTCTTGAGGCGCCGGACTTGGCGGCGACTCTCGGCGAGGATCTGCTCTTCTTCGAGGACAGCACGCCCGACCCAGCCCATCGGCGCCTCTTGGTCTGCTACCGCCTCTCGGGCGACCGCGTGCTTCTCGGCACCACCGAATCGGCCTGCGATGATCCGGACGAGGCCGTAGCGACGGCGGATGACGAAACCTACCTGCTCCGGGCCCTCACGACTGCCCTTCCGTCGGTGGATATCGAATCGGTCCGGATCGTCGGCCACATGGTCGGTGTGCGCCCGCTCGTGCGCTCCGCGAGCCACTCGCTGGCGAGCCGCAGTCGCGACCACGCCGTCTTCGTCCACCGCCAGCCGCTTCCCGTGATTTCGATCGTCGGCGGCAAATGGACGACGTTCCGTCGGATGGCGGAGGATGCGAGCGACGCGGTCTTGCGCGAACTGGGCCAAGACCGGACGCTGTCGACGCGCGATCTGCCAATCGGCGGCGGCAAGGGCTTTCCACGCGAAGACGCGGAGCGCCGCGCCTTGCTGGCAGAAATCGTCGCCGGGGGGGTCGAATCGGCAATGGCCGAGCGCCTGCTTGCCACCTACGGGACACGCGCCCGAATCGTTTCTTCATGGATCAGGGCGGTGGGTGGGAAAAAGGTCCTTGACGGATCGAACCTGACGATCGGTGAAGTCGCCTTCTTCCGCGCCGCCGAGATGGCCATCTCACAGGAGGACATCCTGCGACGCCGCAGCGATGCCTGGCAGGCCGTTGGCAGCCTGGACTCTCAAATTCGAGATTAATTCGAACAATCCGGCCGATCGTCCCACTCAAGAGGCGGCACTGTGGCCGATCAATGCGCACAATTTGTACCGCTTCTGGTCATTTGACTGGGCGATATCGGGTTACCGTCTCCGTGAAGCGTCAACCACAGTTTGAAGTCCAGAGTTTCGAAGCACTATTGTAGCAATATACAAGTGACAGCGCCCACAAACCTTAAAGGCGTGCCGATCCGCACTGTGGTCTTATGGTTAACCAAACATTAAATCGCAATGCCGTTGCTTGAGCTTAGCCCCGTTTCGATACGCCGGCATACTTTGGTCACAATCGGAACAACTTTCAGCCGGAAGTTCGACTGCTGCACTTTCGCAACAGTGGGAGGGCAAGTGCCTCTGCCCCTCGGATCGAACTTGCCGCACGCGGCGTTTGAGGTATGTTCACGTCAAGCCGATCGCTCGGGGGTGCAACGGCTAGTTATTTCGGGTTTTGATGGAGATCCCCAATGAAGACTTTGTTTTACGCGGGTGTGGCGGTTCTGGCTCTGACGGCGGGTGCGTCGGCTGCTGACCTCACCTATGAGCCGGCTCCGGCCGCTGTCATCGCTCCGGTCGTGTTCGACTGGACCGGCTTCTACGCTGGTGTGCACGCCGGCGGTGGCTGGGGCGACTACAACACGAATGTCGGCACCTACACCGACGTTCTCGGTTCGGCTTCCGGCGCTCTCGGCGGTGCTCAGATCGGGTATAACTACCAGATCAACCAGTTCGTGATCGGCGCTCAGACGGATCTGGCCTACACCGGCATCCAGACGACGCGTGACGGCTACACCGGCCTCGCCTACATCAATGCCAAGGCCCAGACCAACTGGCTTGGTTCGACCACGGTTCGCGCCGGCTTCGCGGCTGACACCTGGCTCTTCTATGCCAAGGGCGGTCTTGCGTATGGCCAGGTCGAAGCCAGCGCTGGCGTGACCTCGGGTCCGCTCTACGCTTCCTGGTCGAGCACGAAGTGGGCGACCGGCTGGACGGCTGGTGCGGGCGTCGAAAAGGCGTTCACCAAGAACGTCACCGGCTTCCTGGAATATGACTACTACGATCTCGGCAACATCGGCGGCTGGACCTCGGTTGGCGCGACCAGCGTCGACCTGACCACCAACGTCGTCAAGGCCGGTATCAACTACAAGTTCTAATCTTCAAGATTGGATCTTCCATCGAATGGCCCGGCGTAAGCCGGGCCATTTTTGTTTGTGCAGGTGTGATCGGCCTAGGTCATTGGACCGGAAAGCAGAATCCGGTTTTCGGGTCAATCCAACGCGAAAACACCGAGATGGATCGCCTCTTCGCGTCCGGCAGGACGCAAGGCGCTCTAGTCATGATCGCCGGAACTTCCAGCGCACTCCGACATTGGATTTGGTGATCCAGTGGAGGAGGACGAGAGATGCTCGATCGATTTGAAACAAATACCGGTATGGCTGGCGTCGTCGATATGCCGGTTCTGGGCGATGAAGCCGGACTGGGATGCGCCGGTGGCCGCATCGTGGCCTTGCGGGAAGCGCGTGGCCTCAGCGTGATCGACCTGGCGACGGCGGCCGGCATGATTCCCGATCATCTGCGCGCCATTGAAGCGGGCCTTTGCCCGACGATTTCCGAGCGCCAGGCGCTGGCGGCCGTCCTCGCAGTCGAAGCGGAAGATATCGGCCTCTAGCACGACATCGGGATGGGAGAGACGAGACGGGTATGGAGCCCCGGCGTTCGACCGATGTCCTATCGGGCGGGCTGGGATCGCGGCAGGGTGACCGGCGCCGTGATGATCAAGGACGGTTGAGACGGTGGCCGGACTGTTCCGGCCGGCCGCCGCGATCGTTCGGCGGCATAGGCGCCCCAGAGCAGGCCATAGATCAGGAAGAGATGCCGCCAGTGATCATTGTCGATCACGTTGTGGATCATCAAATGGCCGATATAGACGGCGTAAACGCACTGGATGAACGGCGTCCACGCGCGCTTCAGGAAGATCAGCGGCGTGGCGATGACCAGGGTCCAGAGAGCCAGCGTGATATAGGCGAAGCCGCCGAGCCAACCATAGACCGTGAACCCCTTCAGCCACATATTGTGCTCGTCCTCGCCCATGGCCAGGCCGAACTGGAACGGGCCAAGCCCGAGCGGATGTTCCTGAATCAGGAAGAACCCGATGATGTGCCGCTCGAATCGGCCGAGCCGTGACGCGTCATAGTCCTGCACCAGCTTGAAGCGCTGGACGAAGATGTCCTGCACAGCGGGGATCGAGATCGCTATCAGCAGGAGCAGCATGACCAGCAAAGCGCCGGCCGCCAGCGCCGCCAGCATGCGCAGTCTCCGGGACGTCGCGCGCTCATTGATGAAGATGATGAGCGCCGTCACCACAAGTGCCAAGACGGCCATGCCCCAGGCAGCGCGCGAGAACGACAGGAAGATGCCTGCGATAAGGACGAGGGCGCCGGGAATCGCCCATCCTGAGCGCAGGATCGGTCGGGTCAGGATCGAGCGAGCGAGGACGACCAGCGGCAGGACGAGGAAGGGCCCGAAGACGTTGGGATCCTTGAACGGCCCCTTGGCCCGATCATACAGCGTGAACAGCGACGAGCCCGGTATCGCGCCGAAATAGGCGAGAATGCCGATCAGGGCGCAAAGGATCGCCGCGGCGATATAGCTTTTCTCGATGACGGCCAGCCGGCGCTCCGTGTCTTCCTGGAGGACCGCGCAATAGAAGACGGCAGAAATTGCCAGAAACGCCGTCGTTGCCATGTAGGTTGTAGGTTTCTGAAACGACGATAGCTGCGTGAACGACAAGAGCCCGCCGACGACATAGACGACGAGCAAGACGATCATCGGCAGCATGGGTCGGGTAAAGCGCAGCCCGAAGAACGACCAAACCAGCACGACCAGGCAAAGCAGCAGATCGGACGGTGCCGGTTCGAACATGACGAAGCCGGACAGGAAGACCAGCACGGCGATGGCGGCACGGCCGAGCATCAAGGCCGGCAAGCCGGTGTGTGTTCGTTCAAAGGGTGCGGTGGCGCTCAATAGGCGCTCTCCTGGCGGATCAGCCGGAGCGGCGTCACAAGCAGGATGTAGAAATCGAACAGCAACGACCAGCGCTCGATATAGTGCAGGTCATATTCGACGCGGCGCTGGATCTTCTCCGGCACGTCGATCTCGCCGCGCCAGCCATTGATCTGCGCCCAGCCGGTAATGCCCGGCTTGACGCGATGACGGGCGAAATAGCCGTCGACGACTTCCTCCCATAGCCGATCGGCCGTATGCGCGTTCACGGCATGTGGGCGCGGGCCGACCAGGGAGAGTTCGCCGCGCAGCACGTTGACGAGCTGTGGCAACTCGTCGATCGAGGTGCGGCGGATGAACCGCCCGACGCGAGTCACGCGACTGTCATCTCGCGTAACCGCCACCTTGGCCGCCGGGTCGCTCAGATGATGATACATCGAGCGAAATTTCAGCACCTCGATGACCTCGTTGTTGAAGCCGAGGCGGCGCTGGCGGAACAGGATCGGGCCGGGGCTGTCAAGGCGGACGGCAATGGCCGTCGCCAGCAGGATAGGGGAAAGAAGCACCAGCGCGATCGTGCCGACGACGAGGTCGAAGATGCGCTTCGCCAGTGCGTCGCGGCCCGAGATCGGCCGATCGAGCAAGTCCAGAAACGGCACGTCGCCGACATAGGAATAGGCGCGCGGCGTGAACCGCAACCGGCTGCCGAGCGCCGACAGGCGGATATCGACGGGCAGTACGGACAGCTGACCCAATATCTGCGTCAGCCGCTGCTCCGCGCTGACCGGGAAGGCGACCACGAGCAGGTCGATTCGCGCCGCCCGGGCAAAGGCGACCAATTCGCCGATTGTACCAAGCTTCGGATGGCCGGCGACCTCGGCGGGCGAACGCTCGTCGTCGCGATCGTCGAAGATGCCGCAAATGCGGATTCCGGACGCCTTGTCCGAATCGAGTGCCGCGATCAGCCGGGCGGCATCCTCGCCGCCGCCAACGATGACAGCGCGCCGCTCGATCCGTCCAAGCCGTGTCCACCGCGATACGAGACGCGCCAGAGTCGCGCGGCCCGCGATCAGATAGATGAACCCGCCAAGGGAATAGAGCACCAGCCAGAGGCGTGAACCCGGCGAGGCCACCCCGACGAAGAACCCGACGGCGGCGGCGAGAAGCATGGTCACGGCAAGCGCGAGAAGGCTCTTCGCCAGAGCCGATACCGGATCGCGGAACGCCGTCAATGTGTAGCCGCTCTGCGAGCGGATCAGGAAGGTCGCGACCAGTGGCACCAGGAAGGAGCCAAGGTCGGCGAGGCGATGGAAGAGGGCGGTTTCCCCGGTTGCACGCGAGAGGGCGAGCCCGATGACGAGGAGAGTCACCAAATCCGCCGCGATGACGCCCCCGCCGAGCATGGCGGGTGAAATCGGCCGGTCCGACAGGCGCGCTGCAACCTCGCGCGCCCTGGCTGGCAGCGCGTTGGCATCGCGGGCATCGAGCCGCTGTGGCGTCTGAACGGTCATGGTCTCGGCTTACGCGGGAAACTCAGGAGCGAGCATAACCGCCCGCGGCTAACAAACCTTTGCCGGCCGTTCAGCGTCGCTTCGCGGGAGTGTTTGTCGCCGCCAGCCTGTAGGCTGCAGCGACGCTCGCCGCCATCGCATCGATGGAGAAGCGCGGCTTCATGTCGTCGCGAAGTTCGAGCGCCTCAGCTTCCGTGGCGGCCGGATCGGCGAGCGCGCGCTCCATGGCCCCGGCAAGCGCCGCAGCGTCGCCAGAAGGAACGAGGCGGCTGCGCTGCGTTCCAAGAATCTCGGGAATACCGCCGACGGCGGTAGCGACCAACGGCCTTCCCGCGGCAGCCGCTTCCAACACGATATAAGGCATCGATTCGGCGCGGGATGGCACGACCACGAACCTCGCCATGGCAAAGGCTTCGCGCGCCGGAGTCGCCGGCAAGAATCGGACCGCCTCCGCAAGCCCCAGACGATCAGCGAGCGCGCGATAGCGCGCCGTATCCGGGCCGTCGCCAACCAGCAGCGCCGTTGGCGCCACGTCCTGGCCGTCGCGAAGTCGGGCCAGAGCGTTCAGGAAGACGTCCGGCCCCTTCAGGTCGCGCATCATGCCGATATAGAGAAAATCGGCCGCGTCGGGCCGCGTCTCGATCCGTTCGAACTCTTCCGGGCCGATGCCGTTTGAAGCGATGCGGAACGGCTTTCTCGGGGCGCCGACCTTGGCGCGATAGGCATCGGCCTCATATTGCGACACGAAGACGAAGGCGTCGGTGATCCGCTCCATCCAACGCTCGACGGCGAAGAACAGCCGGCCAGAACGCGAGCGTGGATCGTAGTGCAGGCTGCCGCCATGTGGACAGTAGAGGCGGGCGACGCGATGGCCCGAAAGGCGCAGCATGGTGCCGACGATGCGGCCATAGACGCCGCCCTTGGCGCCATGGGTGTGGATCACGTCCGGGCGCAAGGCCTTCATCTGGCGGAACAGGCGATAGAGCGCGGTCGCGTCCGAAGGCGAGATCTGCCGCTGCATGGGGACGCGGTGCAGCCCCAGGTCCAACAGCGGTTCGATCTCGCGAAACAGCATCTCCTCATGTGCGCCGCCGGTCGAAGCATCGCAGAGGATGCCGACCGAGGCGCCAGCATCCACCTGTGCGCGGACAAGATCGCGAACATGGCGGAAGATGCCGCCCACGGGTGAGCGGAAGCAATGGACGATGCGGAGCCGGCGGGCCGCGTCGCTCGCGGGAGGACCGGCGGCTTCCATTGTCAGAAGAGCCGCTCGCGAATGTTGATCGTGTCGCCCGGGAAGATCGGCTGGGTCGGGAGGAGGCGCACCGTCATGACCTTGCCATTCACCTGCCGTGTGACGTCGACATCGCCGCGCTGGGCGCGCGGCGTGAACCCGCCAGCGATCGCCACGGCAGTCTGGACCGTCATGCCGCTGACGAAGGGATATTGGCCGGAATTCACGACCTCGCCCATGATGAAGAAGGGTCGATAGCGGTCGACCTCGACCGAGACGTCCGGATCGCGCAGGAAGCGGCCGGACTTGAGCTTGCCGGCAATGTCGCCCTCGAGTTCCTGTGTCGTCCGGCCCCTGGCTGCGACGGCGCCGACGAGCGGCACCGAGATGTAGCCAGCCTGGTCGATCAGATAAGTGTTCGAAAGATCGCTCTGCCCGAATACGACGACGCGCAGCCTATCGCCGCTATCCAGCCGATATGGCCCAATCAGCGTCTTGTATGTCGTCGAATCCTGCGGCGGATAGGCCGTCTGGCAGCCGGCGAGAAGCACCGTCCCGATCAGCATGGCGATGAGGCAGAGAAGGCGCATCGGTCAGCGATTCCGAGTGGCGGGAAGAATGTCGTGACTGTCGGTCGTCGTGGTTAACACACGGTAAAGCCCAGCCGGATGTCAGCTCGGATCCTTCATCTATTTGAAAGCATCACCGGCGGAAATTAACTCGGCGGTTACCCTGAATTCCCATGATCGGGCAAGCTTCAGCGGGAATCGCCGACACAATGAATGACCGGTTCGCCAGGACAGACGATGTCGAGCTCGACTCGCGGGCGCTCTATCGCGCGCTGGGCCGGTCGCTGCCGTTCCTGATCCCCTTCGTCATCGTCGCCATGCTGGTGGTGTTCTTCGGCCTCGGCCTGCTGACGCCGCGCTACAGCGCGCAGACCATGGTGCTGATCCAGCAGGGCGAGTCGTCGATCACGCAGGGGGCGGGCGGAACGGACGAAGTTCGCTCGCTGCTGGACGCGGAGGGCGTCGCCAGCCAGGTGCAGCTCATCGCGTCGCGCGATCTGGCCGAGAGCGTGGTCAAGTCGCTCGATCTTGCGTCGCTGCCTGAATTCGACCAGCCGACCTTTGCCGACAATATCCAGGCGTTGCTGGCGCGGTATGGCCTTGGGAAGGTGACGAGCGATGCCTCCAGGCAGGAGCGCGTGTTGCAGCGCTTCGCCAATGCCTTGCAGGTCTATCCGGTCGACAAGACGCGCGTCATCACCATTGCCTTCTCGTCCTCGGATCCGGCGCTGTCGGCGCGGGTGGCGAATGCGGTTGCCGATGAATATCTGACGCTCGACCGGGATGCGAAGCGGGCAACGAACGCCGACGCGACGCACTGGCTGGAGACTCAGATCGCGGATCTGCGAACCCGCCTGTCGGGGTCGGAGGCCAAGGTCGAATCGTTCCGCGCCGAAAACGGTCTGTTCATGGGCGGACAGAACGGCACGACCTCCCTGCCGCAGCAGCGGCTCGATGATCTGAATGCCGAGTTCGCCCGGCTGGAAGGCGCGCGCGCCGCCTCGGAGGCCAAGGCAACGACGATCCGCAAGGGCCTTCAGAATGGCGGCAGCCTCGATGTGCCGGAGGTGCTCGATTCGCAGCTCATCCAGCGTCTGCGCGAACAGCAGGTCGCGCTGAGAGCGCAGATCGCCCAGCTCTCGGCAACGCTGCTTTCCAACCATCCGCGCATCCGCGAATTGAACGCCCAGCTGGGTGATCTCGACGGCCAGATCCGCTCCGAGGCCGGGCGCATCCTGAAGAGTTTGGAGAACGAGGTCGAAACGGCGAAGGCGCGCGAGGCCGAAATCGGGGCCGATATCCAGCGCACGAAATCGCAGACCGCACAGTCGAACGATGCCGAGGTCAAGCTCCGGGCGCTGCAGCGCGAGGCGTCCTCGCAGCGGGACCTGCTCGAGACCTATCTGCGGCGCTATCGCGAGGCGACGTCTCGGCAGGATGGCGACTATCTGCCGGCCGATGCGCGCGTCATCTCGCGTGCTTCCGTGCCGATCGAGCCATCCTTCCCGCGCCGCGTGCCGATCACGGCAGCCTTCGGCGTGGCCCTGCTGCTGCTCTCCGTCGCCTTTGTCCTGCTGCGCGAACTGATGAGCGGACGGGCGTTGCGCCCAATTCGGATAGCGCCGATGCCGCCGGCCGAGCCAGGGCAACGTTGGCCCGAGGGCGGGGACGTGCGCCGCCTGATGCCGGCGGAGCCCAGCCCGCCGCCGTCGATCGCACCGGAACAGCCGGACCGGCTGCGTCCGCTCGTCGACCGGCTGCGCGATCTGGAGGCGCGGCGGGTCGTGCTATTGCCGATCGAAGCCGGGGAGGGCGGTCGTCCGCTGGCCGCCGTGGCGCTGGCGCGGCAATTGTCGCGGCGCGGCAACCGCGTCCTGCTGCTCGACCTTCATGCCGATGGCGCCGATGGAGCGGCCATGGCGCCGCAGGGCGAGAAATTGCCGGGCTTCGCGGATCTGTTCGCCGGCTCTGCGACTTTCGCGCAGACGATCTTCCGCGACCGCTATTCGCGGGCCCATCTGATCCCACGCGGGCGAACTGAGCTTCCCGAGGGATTTGCTGCGACAGAGCGGTTCGAGACCATCCTGGATGCGCTCGACCATACGTATGAGCATGTGCTGATCGACGCCGATAAGGCGCTCGGTCCTCTGCTGGCGCCTGACGCTGCGGCGATCGTGCTGCTCGCCGAGGAGGCGACGACCGAGGAAGTACGGGACGCGGCCATCGCGACATTCCGCGCGCTCGGTCCGGCCGAAATCCTGGTTCTGGTGGCGGAGGCCGAGCCGGCCTCTATCCCGGAAGACGCTGCCGTCGCCTGATCAGTCTGCGGCTTCCGGCTCCGGTGCCGCCGGCGCGTGACCGCCCAGAATGCGACGAATCCGTTTGGCGAGCTGCCAGAGACGGGGATTATCCCTCAGCTTGCGTTCGGCGGCATGGCGCAGCCGGAGGGCAGCGAGCCCGGCATGTCCGGCGGCCGTGACCGGCAGGATCAGGCGGACCTGCTTCTCCTCGCTCGTCAACCAGGAAGTCTTGTAGCGCTCGTCGCCCCTGCCGAGATCCAGCGATGAGAGACCCTCGGCACAGCAGGCCTCGACCAGATCGTGCAGCAGCAATTCGCCAGGCGTGATCCGCCGCCATTCGTCATCGGCGACGGAAAGGAAATAACCGCTCATCCGGCCGGAGGCAGCGCCGCCGCCCAGTATGGCGCGGACCGCACCGCCGAACTCGACGGCATAGAGATCGAGCAGCGCGTCATCGCCCTGCCACCGCCGTTCGATCAGAGCGTGAAAGAATTCGGGCACGCCGGGTCCGGCGAAGCTGTCGCCAATCCCCATTTTGGCAAACCATTCGGATTTTTCGGCGCGAAAGCGCTCGAACAGGGCGATGGCCGAGAGCGCATCGGGTGCACGATAGAAGCGGTACCCACCGATGGGAGCCAGCGCATTCAACTGGGCGCGGTGCTTCTTCGCTTTGCGCGAGCGGCGCTTCGGCTCCAGCGTCGCGGCGAGATCCGTGCCGAGGGCGATCGAGCCGACCTGCAGCCGCGCCGGACGGGCGGCTGGATGGTTCGCGAGCGGAACAGGGCGCCCCAGCCATTCCAGCGGCAGGGCATCGAGATCGATGAGGTCGACGCGCTCCGGCAGCACTTGCATCGCCGCGACGATGCGCTGTCCCAGAGCATCCGAATCGACGAGCGCGTCCATGCAGTCGTGATCGACGATCGGCATACGGATATTGGCGTGCTCGCCGCCGGGGAAGCGGGCGATCCGCAGCAGTCCGGCGCGCTCGATGCCGAGCGGCAGGATCGCCGCGATCTGTCCGGCCAGACGTAGCACCATGATGGAGGGGATGATGTGCTGTGCCGGTGCGATGGTCGCCGCCCAGGCGTTGGTCCAGCCGAACTGCTGATAGATCGAGACTTTCGCTTTGGCTGCCAGCCCGCGCCATTCGGTCTCGATCGACGATGGCGAGGGCAGGATTTCGATCGTCAGCCCAGATCGCGCCTGTCCGGACGAGCGCGCGCCGCTGGCTTCGGCCTGCTCGGTCCAGAGTGATCCGTCCATGGCGCCCCGAGCTCCCGTTTTGCTTCGGCGAGCCTATCAACCTAGTGTAAACGCCGTGTTCGTATTCCCTTATCGACGCCACCAGAACGGGCAGGACGCGCGCGTGCCGACCGACGAGCTTTCGACATGCGCTTCCAGGCCCTGAGAAGATCGGTCATCCGGACCGGGCTCGACGGACTCTGTGCCGTACGGGCCGGCGAAGTCTTTGGCGCGCAGACGCGGGGCATGGGCGCCATTCTCATGTTTCATCATGTGCGTGAGCCGTCGTCCGCCGCCTTCCGGCCCAACTCGCATCTGGAAATCACGCCCGCCTATCTCACCGCCGTCGTCCGGCGCGTGCGCGAGCTCGGCATGGACATCGTCGATCTCGACGAGGCGGCGCGGCGGCTCGCCGCGCCTGCTTCATCCCGTCGCTTCGTCGTGCTGACGTTCGATGATGGCTATCGCAACAATCTGACCGAGGCCTTCCCGGTCCTGAAGGCCGAAGGCGCGCCGTTTACCCTCTACGTCGCGACGGGGCTCGTCGACGGCACAGCGGCGCCCTGGTGGGATGTCGTCGGCGAAATCGTAGCGCGCAGCTCTCGCATTCGAGTCACGATTGGCGGACACCCGCTGGAGCGGCCCACGGAGAGCTGTTCCCAAAAGGAACGTGCGGTCGATGCCCTGATCGCCGCGCTGATCGCTGTCCCCGAGGACGAGCAGCGGCAGGCCGTGGAGAAGGCGGCTCGTGACCATGGAGTTGATATCGGCGCGATGCTGCGCGAAGCGATGATGGATTGGGACGAAATCGCGCGCCTTGCCGCCGATCCTCTGGTCACCATCGGCGGCCACACGGTTGGCCACTACGCGCTTTCCCGCTTACCGGAACCGCGCGCTCAGCAGGAGATCGAGGCCAGCAGCGCGCGCATCGAGGCGATGACCGGAATTCGTCCACGCCATTTCGCCTATCCTTACGGATCGGCCGATACGGCCGGGAAACGCGAATTCTCCCTGGCGCGCGAAGCGGGTTTCGCGACCGCCGTGACCACCAGGCGGGGCGTCCTCTATCCTGGCCACGCCGATCGGCTTACCGAATTGCCGCGCATTTCCGTGAATGGCGACTACCAGCGGCTCCGTTATCTGGATCTGCTGCTCTCTGGGGTGCCCTATGCCATCGAGCGGCGGATCAACCGGCTTCGCGGTCGCGCGGCGGCTTCTGCATCCATTTGATGATCAACCCGGCCGGCAGCACCCAGACCAGGCCGGCCAGCGCATAGAAGAACCAGATCCAGGCTCCGGGAATATTCTGGATCGGAATGGTTATGACCACCAGCGAATAGACGACGACCAGCGTGACGAGGGCGATCATCCCGATGAATTTGCGCAGCCGTTCCGGCATCGTCCCATCCTTTACGCAGCAATCGGGGAGGGCATAGCGCGTCAGGGGCGATGGGGCAAATGCGAGGCGAGGAGCCGTCGTTGACCTTCGCCTGCGACGACCTGCCGATTGTCGATTTCCCGCGTCGGCGCTAAGTGCAGTCCCGGGGCTAAGCGAGGTGATGAGCATGTCCGAAGCAGTCTTGCCGGCCGGCACCGTGGCGGTGAAGCGCGATCGTCGGCGCGACCGCGCCCTGATCCGGGCCTGGCTGCTCGCCGTGATCGTGATGATCGTCGCCATGATCGTCGTCGGCGGCGCCACGCGTCTCACCAATTCCGGCCTGTCGATCACGGAATGGAAGCCGATCCACGGCGTCGTTCCGCCGATGAACGACGTGGAATGGCAGGAAGAATTCCTGAAATACCAACAGATCCCGCAATATCAGCAGCTCAACAAGGACATGAATATCGCCGGCTTCAAGACCATCTTCTGGTGGGAATGGGGCCATCGCCTGCTTGGGCGGCTGATCGGCGTTGTTTTCTTCGTGCCGTTCCTCCTCCTCTGGCTGACCGGCCGGATCGAGCGGCGGCTCTGGCTGCCGCTGTTCGGGCTGTTCCTTTTGGGAGGGCTTCAGGGCGGCGTCGGCTGGTGGATGGTGTCGAGCGGCCTCGTCAACCGCGTCGATGTCAGCCAGTACCGCCTTGCTACCCATCTCCTGCTCGCCTGCTTCATCCTGGCCGCCACGGTCTGGATCCGGCGCGGCCTCGCGCCCGCCAGCGGCGACCCTATGGAAAAGGTGACGCCGCTGCGCGGCATGGCGACCTTCCTGCTGGGTATTGTGCTGCTGCAGATATTCCTCGGCGGACTGGTCGCCGGCCTCGATGCCGGGTTTACCTATAATACTTGGCCGTTGATGGACGGCACGCTGATCCCCTCACGGCTCTACGAATACGAGCCGGCATGGCGGAGCGTGTTCGAGGATGTGATGACGGTCCAGTTCGACCATCGCATCGTCGCCTATCTGCTTTTCATCGGTGCTGTGGTCCACGCCTTCCAGGCGATCCGCCTCGCGCGGGGCACTAAGGCGGCGCGTCGGGCGATGCACCTGATGGGCCTCGTGTTCCTGCAGGCGGCGCTCGGTATCGGCACGCTGCTCATGGTGGTGCCGATCGACCTCGCGCTGACGCATCAATTCGGCGCCGCGATCGTGCTGATCGCCGCCGTCTCGCACCGGCGGGCCCTGTCGCCGCCGATCCCGATCGAAAGCTGAGGACAAGGAAAAACCCGGCAGCTTGAAGCGGCCGGGTCTTCAGGCACCGCTCGCTATGCCTCGCCCAATCCTACTGGAACGTAGCGACGCGGACGTCGCTGAACTCCCAGATATTCGACTGGGACAACTCGGATTCCGCGTAGATACCGACGGCGCTGCCGCCCTTTGGCGGCTGGCCGCGGAAATCGGTGATCTTGGTACCGTTCAGGAACAGCGTGCCGGTATTGCCGTGCAACGCCACCTCGATCGTGTTCTCGTCGCCCGGCGTCGTCTTCACGGCGGCGTTCGCTGCCAGCGGAAAGACGGGATTCCAGCGTCCTGAGAGATATCGCCAGATGCCGACCCGGCCATCTCCCTTGATGGCGGTCATGTAGTATTTGTCCGCGCTCTCATACCAGAAGATCATGCCGCCGGTTCCGGCCGCAGCCTCTTTCAGTTCCGGCACCTTGAAGGTCGCGCAGGCAAAAACGTTGTCGAAAACGAAGGCGGGATTGACCCAGGAGGCGACGCCATTGGGCGCTGCCTTCAGATAGGCCTTGCCGTCCTTGGCATAGGCCACATCGCTATTGGCGCCCCAGGACGGATCGGGGGGCGAAAACTTCTCTTCGAACTCGATATTCGTACCCTGGCAGGCAGCTGCCGCTAGCCCGGAACTCGTAAGCAGTACAGAGGCAGCAATCATCAAAGATTTCCACATCGTCGGCGCTCACTTTTCCTTAAGGAACCGGAGAAGCGTAGAATTACCACTCGGTAAGGTGGCGAGCAATGTGGGCACAGTTCGTCTTGCCGTTGCCATGAGCCGGGCATTGCGGCCATATCGGCGCCATGCGCGTTCTCCTCGTAAAGCTCTCCTCGCTCGGCGATGTCGTCCATTCTTACCCGGCCGTGACGGATGCGGCGGCGGCCGTGCCCGGCATCGAGATCGACTGGCTGGTCGACGAAGCCTTCGCACCGCTCGCGCGGCTGCATCCATCGGTTCGCCGCGTCATCGCGCTGCCGATCCGGCGCATGAAGAAGCAGCCTCGCGCGACATTTTCCGACTTGCGGCAGCGCCTCGCCGAGCTGCGCGCCGAACGCTATGACGTGCTCATTGATGCGCAGGGACTGCTGAAGAGTGCATTTGCCGGGCGCCTGGCCCGCGCTACGACACGGCACGGCTTCGGCCGGGGCAGCGCGCGCGAGGGGATGGCGACGCTGTTCTATGATCGCCGGCATGACATCCCCGAAACCGAGCACATGGCGGTGCGCATCCGCCGCCTGTTCGCCGCTTCGCTCGGTTATGCGATACCGGCGAGCCCGCCCGATGCCGGCCTCCGGTATGATGGCGGCTTGCCTGGAGACGGGCGGCCCTATGTCGTGCTGATCCATGGCACGAGCTGGAAAACCAAGACCTGGACGCGCGAGGGCTGGCGCGATCTCGCCGCCCGGCTCGATGCGCAGGGCCTCGATGCCGTGCTGTTCGCCCATGGCGCCGTGGAGAATGAGCGCGTTGCGGCGATCGCGGCGGGGCTCGGCAATGTCCACATCCTGCCACCGGCTTCGATCGAGAGCCTCGTGCCGGTCCTGGCCGGGGCGGCTGGCGTCGTCACCGTCGACACCGGGCTCGGCCATCTCGCAGCAGCATTGGCGCTTCCGACCATTGGCCTCTATGGGCCGACCAACCCGGGCCTGACCGGGCTGGTCGGGCCGAATATCGCCGAGATCGTCTCGAACCGGACCTGCGCGCCCTGCGAGAAGGCGAACTGCGCGATTCGGCCCGATTTCGGCGAGGGCCCGCCCTGCCTCGCCGACCAGACCGCCGAGGCGGTTGTCGCGCGCCTGCTCCGACAGATCGCAATATCAACGCCGGAGCTTTGAGCGGAAGGGAGTTCAGGGGGAATTGGCTCGCTGGATCAGCGCCGTCGTCGAGCGCCCCGCTACGAGGTCGGCCAGCACCAGCCTGCCGCCCTGCGCGATGACGAAATCGGCGCCGACGACGTCTTCCGGCTTGTAGTCGGCGCCCTTCACCAGCACGTCGGGAACGAGCGCCTCGATCAGCTGCAGAGGGGTGTCCTCGTCGAAGAGGACCACCAGATCGACGGGCCGGAGGGCGCCCATGACACGGGCCCGCGCCTGTTCATCCTGCACGGGTCGGCTCTCGCCTTTCAGGCGCCGCACCGAGGCATCGGTATTGAGGCCCATGACGAGCCGGTCGCCCTCGCGCGCGGCGGCCTCGATCAGAGCGATATGGCCGGGATGCAGCAGGTCAAAGCAGCCATTGGTGAAGACGACGCGCTCGCCGCGCTCCCGCCAGGCGCGGACGATGGTCACCGCCTCTTCTCGCGTCGCCAGCGCTCCGGCTGCGAAGGATCCAAGTTCGGTATGGCCGAGCGCTGCGACGAGTTCCTCGCGCGTCACGACCGCCGTGCCGATCTTGCTGACGGAAATGGCAGCCGCCGTGTTGGCAACCACCATGCCGCGCTCGACCGGCAGTCCGGACGCCAGCGCCACGGCCAGCGCGGCGAGCGCCGTGTCGCCGGCACCGGAGACGTCGAACACTTCGCGCGCCTGGGCCGGGACATGGGCGACAGCGCCGCCCTGGCGCCAGAGCGTCATGCCCTTTTCGGCCCGCGTGACCAGCACGTCGCCGCCGAACTGGCGCGCCGCGGCACTGGCAGCGAGAGCGGCCTGTTCGTCCGTGTCGTCGGCGAGGCCGGTCGCCTCGAAGAGTTCGCGCCGGTTAGGCGTGACGAGGGTGGCGCCGCGATAGGTTTCGAAGGTGCGCCGCTTCGGGTCGACGATAACCGGGACGCCGCGCGCCTTCGCTGCCTGGATCAGCGCGGCGATGACCGAATCCGTCAGCACACCCTTGGCATAGTCGGAGAACACAACGATATCGGCGGTTTCGACCGCCGTTTTGCCCGCCGCGATCACCGCCGCCTCGATATCGGGCAGGGGATAGAGCGCGCTCTCGGCGTCGATGCGCACGATCTGCTGGCGGCCACTCATGACGCGGGTCTTGGTGACGGTCGGGCGGCCGGTATCGACGACGAGGCCGGCAAGATCGATCGAGGGATAGGTGGCGAGGACGGCGCGCAATTCGCCCGCCTCGGCATCGTCGCCGACCAGACCGACGAGGCTCACCGAAGCGCCCAGAGCGGCGGCATTGGCCGCGACATTCGCCGCGCCGCCGGCCACGACGCGGACATTGCCGTGCAGCAGCACCGGCACCGGCGCCTCCGGCGAGATGCGGTTGACCGATCCGGTGATGTAGCGGTCAATCATGACGTCGCCGATCACGGCGATCCGTCCGGGTTCAATCTTGTCGAGCATGGCTTGGCGTGTCTCCGTCGCCGCGGAGGGTGCATGCGGGCGGGGCGGCGTCAAGATGGGGGTCGCAGGATCGGCACTCAAGGCCGGCCGGACTGGAGATGGCGCACATAGCGCTCGACGCCTTCTTCCAGCGACAGGAAGTCGGAATTGTACCCGGCGCCGCGCAGCTTCCCGAGGTCGGCCTGCGTAAAATACTGATAGCTGCCGCGGATCTTCTCCGGCATTTCGACATAGTCGATCTTCGGTGCCTGCCCGAGCGCGGTGAAGACGGCCCTGGCGAGATCGGCGAAGGAGCGGGCCTTGCCGGTGCCGACATTGAAGAGGCCGTTGACCGATGGGCTGCCAAGCAGCCAGCGGACGACGCCGACGCAATCCTCGACATGGACGAAATCACGAAGCTGTCCGCCATCTTCATAGGCGGGATCATGCGACTTGAAGAGCGTGACCCTTTCGCCGGACGCCGCGATCGGCCAGATCTTGTGGACGACGGAGCGCATGTCGTCCTTGTGCGCTTCGAGCGGGCCATAGACGTTGAAGAACTTCAGCCCGGCCCATTGCGGCGGCTTGGCGCGGCCGGCGCGAACATCCTCGATGACGCGCCGGTCGACGACCAGCTTGCTCCAGCCATAAGCGTTGAGCGGTCGCAGAGCGGCCAAATGGTCTGGCGTTTGGTCATCGACGAAGCCGTGCTCGCCGCCGCCATAGGTCGCGGCCGAGGAGGCATAGACGAAGCGTATGTCGTGTTCGGCGCAAAACGACCAGAGATCCAGCGTGGCGCGGATGTTGCGCGCGATGATCAGGTCGACATCGGCCTCGGTCGTCGCCGAGATCGCCCCCATATGCACGATCGCCTCGACGCGGTGGTGATGCCGGGTGAGCCAGGCCGCCGTCGCCTCGGGCGTCACGATATCGTCGAGCAGCGTCGGCGCGAGGTTCTTCCATTTGGACCCGGTGCCGAACCAGTCGGAGACGACGATGCGCCAGCCATCGGCCGCCAGCGCCGCCGCGATGTTGGATCCGATGAAGCCGGCACCGCCCGTCACCAGAATGGTGTCGCGCCCGGCTCTGCCTATATTGCTCATTCTCGTCCTTCCGCGGCGGTCCGTTTCATCATGGCAGGGTCCCGTCGCCGATCAGGCGGCTCATGGCCGCGAAGACCACGGCCGGCTCGATTCCCTCCAGGCAGGCCAACGTCCCGAGCGGGCAGGTCCGCTGGAAGCAGGGGCGGCAGGAGAGGTCGAGCGACACGATTTCGGCGCGCGGCGCTGTCGGCGGCGTCATCTTTTCCGAACTGGAGCCATAGAGCACCACCAGCGGCCGATCGAGCGCGCCGGCGACATGCATCAGGCCGGAATCATTGGAGACGACGATGTCTGCGGCGGCGAGCAGCGCGGCGGCTTCGATGAGGCTGGTCCGACCCGCGAGGTCTTCGACCGGCACGCCGGCCCTGGCGGCGATTTCTGCTGTGATGTCGCGATCCTTCGGCCCGCCGAACAGCCGAACGCCATAACCGGACGCTGCAGCAAGGGCGGCGAGAGCTGCGAACTTCTCGGCCGGCCAGCGCTTGGCGGGCCCATATTCGGCACCGGGCGCCAACGCCACGACATGGCGGTGCTGCAGAAGACCGAGCTTCTGCTCGACCGACCGGGCCGAGACGGCTGGTGGATTGAGGAGCGGGCGCGGGGAGGGCGACGACACACCGCCTTCGCGGCCGAGCGCCACGAAACGGTCGATGGTACGCGCCGTCTTCCGCTCGCTGTCGCGCCGGGGCTTCGACAGGAGGATGCTGCGTCCCTCGGCGGCGTAGCCGATGCGCTCCGGAATGCCGGCGGCAAAGGGCGCGACCGCCGCCTTGAAGGCGCGCGGCAGGATGATGGCGGTGCCGTAGCGGCGGGAGCGAAGGCTGCGACCCAGCTTCCAGCGGCCGGCGAGCCCCAATTCGCCATGGCCGAAATCGGACGAAATGGCGTCGCGCACGCCCTCGATCAGCGTGGCGATCGGCAAAGCCGATGGCGGCGCCAGCATGTCGATGGGGCGGGTCGGCCAGCGCTGGCGCAATTCCGCCACGAGACTCGACGCCATGACCATGTCGCCGACCCAGGAGGGGCCGACGATCAGGATCGGGGAGTCGGGGGCGGCGGCGCGCATGCCTTCGTCATGGCCGCAGCCGCCGCGCCCGTCAAGCGAACGCGCAACTCACAGACGCGTCGGTTCCGGCCCGAGCGGCGGCACAACGTCCGGCGCGGGCGGCGGGATGTCGAGGCTGCCCGGATCATGGATCGGCCGTGCCGGGCCGCCCTTCGGATCGGTTGCCGGCAGTTCCTGCGGTTCGTTCTGCGGCAATTCCTCCGGCACGGTTGGCGGGATATCGGGGGCCGGCGGCGAGGGCTGCGGCTGGGGCTGCGGATCATGCATCGGCGGCATCGGATCGCCCGGCTTCGGATCGGCGTTCATGTCGGTCTCCCTTGCTTTCACAAGGAGCCAACCGCCGAGCCCGCCGGGAGTTCCGCTCGCGTCTAGCCGCCTTCCGCCTCGCCGCCGGGCGCCTCCGGTTCCACCGGCTCTCGCCGGCCGAACAGCAGCCGCTGATAGAGCAGGCCTATGCCGATCAGAACGACGCCCAGCCCCATGAAGGAAAGCGCGCGCCACACACCTTCGAGATTGGCCATGTCGAGCAGGAACACCTTAAGCACGGTCAACAGAATCAGCGCTGCCGAGGCAAGGCGGGCCGCCTTCCAGTCGAAGACGAGGCCGGCGAGCAGCAGCAGGAGGCCGAAGACGAGCCAGGCGGCGGAATAGCTGTAGGATTCGGCCGAGCTGATGATGTCGGCCGAGAGGTCTGGGTTGACCGCGAAGAGGAAGCGGATTTCGAGCGAGATCGCCGCGAAGGCCAGCGCGAAGGCGATAAGGCCCGTGGCTGCACGCAGAGCCCGGCGGACGCCACTGGCATCCGGGAGTTTCTGCGCGGCGATCAGGGCGGCGAGCACGGCCGGCAGCGCATAGGCGAGGAATATCTCGTTGAACACCGGACCGCCGCGCACGGGCATTCCGGTCACGAGCGGATTGACGACGAAGCCGAGCGCGATCACGGCGATGACGAGGCCGATCAGCCGCGCCATCATGCCTCCGATCGCGAAGACCGGGCTAGGACGGAGGCGGGAGAGCCGCGACAGGCCGAGCGCAAAGGCGAAGGCAGCGGCGGTGTTGAGGCCCTGCTCCGCGAGTGCCGTGGCGGGCCGCGTCAGGTCGCCATCGAAGACGAAGGCACGAATCTCGAAGATGACGAGGAGCGCCGTCATGATCACGGCCAGCGCTTCGGAGGCATAGACCGAGCGGTCGATACGGGCACGGCGCAGCAGCACCGAGGCGGCGCCAAACGACGCGGCCGGGATACCGTAGCCGAGAAGGATCGAGACATAGATGCCCGGCCCTGAACGCGTACCGAAGATCCAGGGATCCCAGACGATGCGAGCGAGGACCAGGACGGCGAGGGCGCTTACGGCGTAGCGCAGCGCCGGGATCGGCCGGCGTAGCTGCACCCAGGCGGCGCCGAGGCTGGCCAACGCGAAGGCAGTGGTAAGCAGGCCGCCTTCAAGCGCCATGGTCAACGACAGGGCGATGGCGGCGATCGAGCCAGCGGCGAAGAGGCCGGTCGGCAAGCCGTCTTCGGCGCGTCCGGCGGCTTCGCTTTCGGCAAAGCGGTTGGTCAGCCAGGCAAAGAGACCGGCCAGCGCCAGCGCGATGGCGGCAAAGCCGATATTGGAGACGAAGGCGGTGATGCGCAGATAGGCGACGACGAGGATCAACAGCGGCGCAGCCACGGCGGTTGCCACATGGACGATGGCGGCGAAGCCGGCAACGGCAGGTGGGGCGCGCAGACGGAGAAGTCCTGTGGCGAGGATCGCCGCGGCCGCAACGGCTGCAATCGCCGCAAAGCTGCGGATCGCATCCGGCAGCGGGAAATAGGCGGAGACGGCGTCGACGACATAGGTCGTCGGTTCCCGTGCCGCCTGCAGGGCGGCCGGCCAGAAATAGACCAAGGCGACGGCCAAGCCGGCGGCGGCCGTAGAAGCAAGGGCGACCGCGTCGTAGCGATAGGCGATCGCCAGCAGGACGGCGCCGCCAACAAGCGCCGCCATCAGGCTCGCCGCGTCGAACTGATGCGTCACCGCACCGGCGACGAAAAGGGCGGCGAGGCCGGCGAGAACGCCGATTGCCAGTTTGTCCGGCGCGCCGTCATCCGCCTCGCGATGCACATCGACCACGAGGAACAAGGCGGCAAGTGCGAGGATCACAAGGGCGTAGACGCCATCGGCATAGGCGCTGGTGCTCGCGCCGAGCATCAGGAAGCCCCAGACGATGGCGCCGATGGCTGCCGCGATCGCCAGCCAGCGCCAGAGGCGAAGCCGGGCGAGGCCGAAGGCGCTCGCGGTCACGAAGGTGAGATAGACCATCAGCATCGGGACGTCGGGATCGCTCGTCGAGACGAGGATCGGCGCGGCATAGGCGCCAACAAGGCCGAGGCCCGACAGCCACGGTCCATGCACGGCGGCCGCTACCATGGTGCCGATGCCGATCGCCGCCATCAGGAAGAAGGCTGTTGTCGGTCCAATCAGACCGTAGAGGGCATAGGCGGCATAGGCGGTGGCGAACAGGCCCACCGTGCCGGCGGCAGTGACGATCCCCGGGATATTGGCGGCGGGAATGGCCGAGAAGGCCGCGACATATTTCGAACGGCGCAGCCATTCGCCACCGGCGAGCAGCGCCAGCGAGAACACCGCGCCGAAGGCGATGCGCGCGCCCGGACCCAGAAGGCCAGCGTCGATCGAATAGCGCACGAGGAAGATGGCCCCGAGGGCCAGCGCGAGCCCGCCGACCCAGACGGCCCAGCGCGTACCAAGCCGCTGCTCGAGGCTTTCACGCGGCTTGGCTGCGCCGGGCTTGTGCTGCGGCGGCGGCGGCAGTTCGAGTTCGGCCGCGACGGTCTTGGGCTCGGGCAGGGGAGGCGGTTCCGCGATCGGCACGGTCGCCTCGATTTCCGCTTCCGGAATGATCATCGCGTCAGGCTTGGGGATGAGTTCGGCCGCTACGGACGGAAGAGCGCCGGTCGATTCGGCCGTGACCGTACCGGTTTCCAGCGCCCACACGCGCGTTTCCAGCGCCGCGATACGGCGGCGGGCGCCCAGAACCATGATGAACGCAGCCACGGCCATGACAGGCAGGGCGACGAGAGCGAGAATGCCGAAGGCGAGAAGTCCGTCCATAGTGTTGTTCTATCACGATGGCGCGAGGCGGGCTGTGACCGAGGTCGCCGGCCGGCCGGCATTTTACGCCGCAGTTGCCGTTTCCGCGCCTTCCCTGTATCCCGCAGCGTGCGGGGCGGTTCTTCAGTGCGGCGGACGGTTGGTCGGGTGAGCAGCAGCGAAGCGTTGGCGGGCGAGACGAACGGCCTCTGGCGCCGTGTTGCCGCCGGCATCGAGACCGTTGTCGATCGCTTGGCCGCATCGCGGATGGCGAGTCTTGTTTTCATCGTCGTCGTCGCGCTCGCCTGTTTCCTGCCGGGGTTCTCGACGCTTCCGCCGGTCGACCGCGACGAGCCGCGCTTCGCGCAGGCGACGCACCAGATGGTCGAGACCGGGAATTATTTCGACATCCGCTTCCAGTCCGACGCCCGCTACAAGAAGCCGATCGGGATCTATTGGCTGCAGTCCGCCGCCGTCTGGCTGACGGGAACGGGGCCGGACGCGCCGATCTGGGTCTACCGGCTGCCCTCGCTTATCGGCGGCGTCGCGGCGGCGCTGCTGACCTGGTGGCTGGCCATGGCGTTTGGCCGGCCGCGGCTCGCTTTGCTTGCCGGATCGCTCGTCGCCACGACGGTGCTGATGGGGGTCGAAGCGCGGCTCGCCAAGACCGACATGACGCTTCTGGTCCTGGTGACCGCCGCCCATGGTGCGCTGCTCCGCGCCTGGCTTGCCAAGGAGCCGCGGCGGAGCCTGGCGCTGGCGGCGATTTTCTGGACCGCGATCGGCGCCTCGATCCTCGTCAAGGGTCCCGTCGGCCCGGCGGCGATCCTCTGTCCGATCGTGGTGCTATCCCTCGTGCGGGGCTCGGGAGCTTGGCTCAAGCAGCTGATGCCGCTTTGGGGAATCGTCTGGACGGCAGTTGTCGTCGCGCCATGGTTCATCGCGATCGGCATTGCGAGCCACGGCGCCTTCTATTCCGAGGCGCTCGGCAAGGATTTGTTCCAGAAGGTAGCGAGCGCGCAGGAATCGCACGGCGCCCCGCCCGGCGCCTATGTGCTGACCTTCCTGTTCACGGTCTGGCCGGTCGCCGCCTTCTTCGCCATGGGCTTCTCTTCGATGCTCGACCGGCTCAAGCAGCCGCTCGTGCTCTATGTCGCCGCCTCGGTCGTGCCCTATTGGCTAGCGATCGAAGCGGTGCCGACCAAGCTGCCGCATTACATCCTGCCGCTGCTGCCGCTGATGGTGCTCGCCGCCGTAGACGCGGTCGAGCGCGGCGGCATCAACAATCGCAATCCGCGCTGGCTGACGCGCTTCTTCTCGACCGGGCCGGTCGTGCTGCCGGTGATGCTGCTGATAGCGGCGATCGTCATTCCGGTCCTATTTCGCGAACTGCCGTCCTGGCCGGGACTGTTCTTTCTCGTGCTCTCGGTCGCGATCGGGCTCATCTCCTGGCGGCTGTTCCGGCATTCGGTCGCGGCCAGCCTTGTCGTCGCCGGCCTGGCTGCCATGGTCACCTATTGGGGTACGTTCGGCGCCGCGCTGCCGCATCTGCAGCAGACACGGCTCAGCGAGCGCCTGGTAGATGCCGGCCGCGCAGTGGCGGGCTGCCCTAATCCCGATTTCGTCAGCGCCGGCTATGAGGAGCCGAGCCTCGTGCTCGTCGGCGGCACCGATACGCTTCTCGCTGATGGCGAGCGCGCCGCCAAGTTCCTGACCGAAGGACCCTGCCGCGTCGCCTTCATCGAGGGCCGCCAGCTGCCAGCCTTCAACAGTCGAGCCGACGATCTCGGCATCCTGGTCGAGCAGAAGGCGCTCGTCACGGGTTACAACATCAATGGCGGGCGAAAGCTGGAGATCCGCGTCTTCGTCTCCAAGGGTGTGGCGCCGTGACGGCCGGCTTCGTCAAGGCGGCCCGCGCAACAAGGCGGCGCTATCAGCGAAACATCGCCTCGATTGTCGAGCGTGCTCGCCGGGTCGAAGCGCGCATGCCGCGCCGATCTGGACTGACGTGGGGCGAGATCATCGCCGTCACGCTTTTCCTTTGTGCGCTGGTCGTGGGGACCGGCTTTGCCTTCGATGCCGTTTCCGTCGAGCGAGCCCGCGCTCTGCCGGGGATCGTCACCTTTTTCTTCGGCATCATCTCGGACATGGGCAAGTCGCAATGGGAGCTCTATCCGTCCGGCATTGTGGTTCTGGTGCTGCTGGCTGGGTCATGGCACATCGTGCCGCCTACCGTGCGAGTCTTCTGGACGGAGTTCGGCGCCCTCACGGCCTTCCTGTTCGGCTCGATCGCCGGCATCGGCATCCTCGTCAACATCGTCAAGCAGTTGATCGGGCGGGGCAGGCCGGTGACGTTCGACTATGTCGGGCCCTTCATGCTCGACCCTTTCCGGTTTGCGTTTGAATTTCAGAGCTTCCCCTCGGGTCATTCGGCGACGGCTGGCGCGCTGATCGCCTTCGGCTTTCTCGTTGCGCGACGCTGGAAGCTCGGGTTGCTGATCTTTGGCCTCGCCATCGGCGCCAGCCGCGTGGTCGTCGCGGCGCATTATCCGTCCGACGTGCTCGCGGGACTGTTGGTCGGCTATATTTTCAGTATCTGGCTCGCCCATCGTTGCGCCCGCTATGGCTGGGCCTTTTCGCTTGGCTCATCGGGCACTATAAGGGCCCGCGCCGCGTGCATCAGATGGGCATGGTCCCGTCCGGAGCGGGCCGCAATGGTTCTGGCCGGGTTGGCCGACGCGCTTTGCGGCCGTCGGGTCTGGCTTCCGCTCTTGAAGCCGATCGGAGTCGTGCCGAATGCCCATTCCCGCTCCGATGGCGAGCCCGACCGCCTTGGCTGATTCCGTCGTCCCTGCTCCCGCCTCTGTTTCCGTCGTCATTCCCTGCAAGAACGAGGCGGAAAACCTGCCCGAACTGATCGGCGAAGTCGAAGCGGCGCTTTCCGGTCGCGACTTCGAGATTATCGTCATTGATGACGGGTCCGACGACGACACGGCGGCTGTCCTCGCCAACCTGATGCGCAAGCGCCCTTATCTGCGTACCGTCCGCCATGCGAAATCCTGCGGCCAGAGCGCGGCGGTCCGCACCGGGCTGCTGCATGCCCACAAAGCCGTGGTGATGACGATCGACGGCGACGGGCAGAACGATCCGGCCTTCATGCCGGCATTGCTCGACAAGCTGGAGGCGGGCGGGGCGGGTGTGGCGCTGGCGGCAGGCCAGCGTCTCAAGCGCACCGATTCCGGCGCCAAGAAGCTAGCCTCGCGCTTCGCCAACAAGCTGCGCGGCTCGATCCTCAAGGACGGAACACGCGATTCCGGCTGCGGCCTCAAGGCCGTGCGCCGCGACATCTTCCTGCTGTTCCCCTATTTCGACGGCTGGCACCGCTACCTGCCGGCGCTCGCCATCCGCGAGGGTTACGGCGTCACCCATATCGACGTCGTCGACCGCAACCGGCGGCACGGCACATCGAAATACGGCATCTGGGACCGCGCGCTGGTCGGCGCGCTGGACCTCATCGGCGTCTGGTGGCTGCTGCGGCGCCGCAAGCGCATTCCGAACGCGACGGAGGTTCGCATCGATGGCTGACTGGTTCGGTCACATCGCGGGCTGGCTGCACGACGTCTTCGTGCAGCAGTTCAATGTCTGGATATTGCTCGGCTTCGCGGCGCAGGCTCTTTTCACCATGCGCTTCCTGGTGCAATGGCTGGCGAGCGAGCGGGCCCGGCGCAGCGTCGTGCCGGCCTCGTTCTGGACCTTCTCGGTCATCGGCGGCAGCCTGCTACTGGTCTATGCGATCCAGCGCAAGGACCCGGTGTTCATAGCCGGCCAGGCTGCGGGCCTGTTCATCTATGTCCGCAACATCTGGTTCATCCTGCGCGAGCGCAAGGAAAACCGCGCTAACGAAGAGGCGATCTGAAAGGCCGCCTGAGCCAGAGGCGTACAGAGTTTCAAAGCTCCGCCACGACCGTGAAGGCCTGCGTCAGGTCGGCGATGAGGTCATCGGCGTCTTCGAGCCCGGCATGCAGCCGGATCAGCGCTGCTTGTGGCGGCATCGCCATGGCCGAGCGGTGCAGATGCGCCGGAATGGCCAGGCTCTCGAAGCCACCCCAGGAATAGCCGAGCCCGAAGAGCCGCAGGGCTTCCAGGAAGACGGCGGTTTTTTCTCCGCTCCACCCCGCGAATACCACGCCGAACAAGCCGCTGGCACCGCTCATGTCGCGCTGCCAGATCGCATGGCCCGAATCGTCGGATAGTGCCGGATAGAGCACCCGCTCGACCTCCGGCCGCCCCTTCAGGAATTGCGCCAGCGCGAGAGCTGTCTTCTGGTGCCGTTCGAGGCGGACCGCCATGGTGCGCAAGCCGCGCAGCGTCAGGTAGATGTCATCGGGCCCGACGCAAAGCCCCAACGCCTGATGGGTCGCTTTCAGTTGCGACCAGCTGTCGGGCGCCGCGGCGACGGTACCGATCATCACGTCGGAATGGCCCGACAGATATTTGGTGCCGGCGACGACGGCGAGATCCGCGCCGGCTTGCAGAGGACGGAACAGCAGCGGCGTCGCCCAGGTGTTGTCGGCAATGACCCGCGCGCCGCGTTGGTGCGCGATCGCGGCGACCTTCGGAATATCCGTCATCTCGAAGGTCAGCGAACCGGGGCTCTCGACATAAACGGCGCGGGTGTTATGGCGGAAATGCGAGGGCAGGGCATCGATGTCCCTCGGATCGAAGAAGGTCGTCTCGATCCCGAGCCTGGCCAGCACGCTCTTCGCGAGATCGCGGCTCGGTCCATAGACATTGTCCGCCATCAAGAGATGATCGCCCGAGGCGAGAACGCTCAGAAGCGCCGTCGATACCGCGTTGAGGCCGGACGGACAGAGTACCGCCCCGGCCGCTCCCTCCAGTTCGCTCACCGCTTGTTCAAGGGCCTCGATTGTCGGCGTGCCCTGCCGGCCATAGCCATAGCGCTGACCGCCCGGACGCATATTCGCGACGGTATCGAACAGCACGGTCGAGGCATGCACCACCGGCGGATTGACGAAGGGACCCGTCAGATCGCCGTCTCGCCCACTGCGAATGAGGCGTGTGGCGGGGTGCAGGCTGGAAGGATCGTTATCGTTTCGGGACATGCTCGGCTCCGCGGATGGGCGCTTTCCGCTATGACAGGTTGTAGGGCGCATCAGGCAATTCTGGTCTCGCCCCTTGACCGAGCTGCCATAATGCCTTGTGATGCGATGATCAAACGTTACGCTCCTCAGGAGCTGCGTGACACGCCGAAGTAGAACGTTTCGCCGCCTTGCCATTCTCTGGCACTCCTTTCCAGGAGGACAGAGCGGCTTCGGTAACAACAAGAATTAAATATCCGTCGAATTCCGAAGTTAGGATATTCGATGAGTATTTTACTGCAGGGAAAAGAGGGGATCGTATGAAGCGCTTTATTGCATCCGCGGTTATTGGAGCTGCGCTGACGGCGGCAAGTGTTTCCGCGGCATTGGCGGGCACGCTCGACGACGTCAAGGCCAAGGGATTTGTGCAGTGCGGTGTCAACCCGAGCCTGATCGGCTTCGGCATCGCCGACGAAAAGGGTGAATGGAGCGGCATCGACGTGGATTTTTGCCGGGCGGTCGCCTCGGCGATCTTCGGCGACGCGACCAAGGTCAAGTTTTCACCGCTGAACGCCAAGGAGCGTTTCACGGCCCTCCAGTCCAAGGAAGTCGACCTCCTGTCGCGCAACACGACCTGGACCATGTCGCGCGATTCCTCGCTCGGCCTGATGTTCGCCGGTGTCATGTATTATGATGGGCAGGGCTTCATGGTCCGCAAGGATCTCGGCATTTCGTCGGCGCTGGAGCTGTCCGGGGCGACGGTCTGCACGCAGACGGGCACGACGACAGAGCTGAACCTCGCCGACTATTTCCGCTCGCACAATATGGAATACAAGGTCCTCGCCTTCGAGAAGAATGAAGAGGTCCTGAAGGCCTATGAGGACAAGCGCTGCGAGGCCTATACGACGGATGCGTCGGGTCTCTATGCCGAGCGGCTGAAGCTCACCAGCCCCGACGACCACATGATCCTGCCGGAGATCATCTCCAAGGAGCCGCTCGGTCCGGCAGTGCGTCAGGGTGACGATCCTTGGTTCACGGTCGTGAAGTGGACGCTGTTCGCGCTGATCAATGCCGAGGAACTCGGCCTCACCAAGCAGAATATCGACGAGAAGAAGACCGCCGATAGTCCGGAGATCAAGCGCTTCGTTGGCGTCGAGGGCGATTTCGGCACCGGCATCGGGCTGACCAACGACTGGGCCTACAAGATCGTCAAGAATGTCGGCAATTACGGCGAGATCTTCGACGCCAATATCGGCCCGTCGACGAAGCTCGGCATTGCCCGCGGCCTCAACAATCTCTGGTCCAAGGGCGGCATCCAGTACGCGCCGCCGATCCGCTAAAGATCGGAAATGCCGCCGCTGGCGTCTCGCCGGCGGCGGAATTCGAGGGTAAGGCAACCCGCAGAGGTCCGACCCATTCGATCAAAGCCGTCTTTTTCCGGCGCTCGTGCCGGCCCATGAGGGGACATGAAATCCGGTCGATCCGGCGCGGTGTCTGCAGGGAGACATCCGCTCGCCATCTTCAACAATCCGACGTTTCGCGGCGTGTTCTTCCAGCTCGTCTTCGTGGCGGGCCTCGGCTGGATCGTCTGGGATCTCATCCAGAACACGGCGCATAATCTCCAGCGTGCCAATATCGCGGCTGGCTACGGCTTCCTGGAACGGACGGCCGGCTTCGGCATCATCCAGACGATGGTCAGCTATAGTGAGGCCAGCAGCTATGGCCGGGCTGTTCTTGTCGGTCTGCTGAATACGCTTCTGGTCGCGGGCCTCGGCGTCGTGCTCGCCACCATCCTCGGCCTCATCGTCGGCATCGCCCGCCTCTCCAGCAACTGGCTGGTGGCGCAGATCGCGACCGCCTATGTCGAGATCATCCGCAACATCCCGCTGCTGCTGCAACTGTTCTTCTGGTATTTCGCCGTGCTGCGCTCCGTGCCGGGCATGCGCGAGAAATGGACGCTGTTCGGTGTCTTCCATCTGAACATCGGCGGCCTGCACGCGCCACGGCCGGTGTTCGGCGATGGCGCTATCTGGATCCTCTTAGCCTTCCCGATCGCGCTGGGCATCGCCGTCTTCGTCTCGCATCGGGGCAAGCAGCGTTTCGAGCGCACGGGACGTAGGCCGCCCCTTGGCTGGATCTATGCCGGGCTTTTCGTCCTGCTGCCGATCGCCGCCTTCTTCCTCGCGGGACGGCCGATCGCGCTCGACATGCCACAATTCAGCGAAACCGGGCCGCTCCTGAAACGAGGATTCAAGGCGGGCAGCGGTATCACCGTCATTCCGGAGTTCTTCGGCCTCCTGCTGGCCCTGTCGATCTACACCGCTGCCTATATTGCCGAGGTCGTGCGCGGCGGCATCGAGGCGGTGAACCACGGCCAGACGGAGGCGGCCTATTCGATCGGCCTGAAGCGGGGACAGACGCTGCGGCTCGTCGTCATTCCGCAGGCGCTCCGCGTCATCATCCCGCCGCTCAGCAACCAATATCTGAACCTGACCAAGAACTCGTCGCTGGCGGTCGCCGTCGCCTATCCCGATCTCGTCTCGGTCGGCGGGACGGTGCTCAACCAGACGGGGCAGGCGGTCGAGATGGTGTCAATCTGGATGCTGTTCTATCTCGGCATGAGCATCCTGACCTCGCTCGTCATGAATTACTGGAACAAGCGCGTCGCGCTGGTCGAGCGGTGAGGGGGATGGTCATGGAGAGCGCGTCCCCTGCCTATGTCCGCAAGTCTTTCATCCCGTCGCAGGACCCCCCGGTCAACACGGCCGGCGCGATCGGCTGGGCCCGGAAGCGATTGTTCTCGAGCCTCGGCAACAGCATCCTGACGATCGCCGCTTTGGCATTCATCGTCTGGATGCTGATTCCGATCATCCGTTTCACCATCCTCGATGCCGTCTGGTCCGGCGAGGATCGCGCGGCCTGCGCCAAGGCGAGCGGGGCGTGCTGGGCCTATGTGAAGGCCTATCTGCCGCAGTTCATCTATGGGCGCTATCCGATCGCCGAACGCTGGCGCGTCGACATCGTCTTCCTGCTGCTGGCGGTGGCGATGGTGCCGATGCTGATCCCGCGCGCGCCATTCAAGCGTCTCAACGGGCTCTTCCTGCTGATCGTCTATCCGCTGATCGCCTTTGTCTTGCTGACGGGCGGGCATATCCGGTTCACCGGTGGGTGGCTGCCCGCCTCGATCGCCGCGCCGTCCGCGCTGCGTTTCGCTATCGAATTCGCGCTCATCGGCGGTGCGATCCTGCTGGCGATCGGGGCGTTCGCGCGGCTGACCGGGATTCCCGTCGCCGGTTCGGGAACCATGGCCGGCATCGCGATCGCTGGCGTTGCCTGCGTCCTGCTGGTGGTCGGCATCGATTTCGGCTTGGAGCCGGTCGAGACCGCGAATTGGGGCGGCCTGCTCGTGACGCTGGTTGTCGCCGGAACGGGCATGGTCGCCTCGCTGCCACTCGGCGTGCTACTGGCGCTCGGCCGCCGTTCCGCCATGCCGGTCGTGCGGGTCGCCTCCGTCATCTTCATCGAGGTCTGGCGCGGCGTTCCGCTCATCACCGTGCTGTTCATGGCCTCCGTGATGCTGCCGCTCTTCCTCCCCGACGGCGTCACCTTCGACAAGCTGCTGCGGGCGCTGATCGGCGTGGCTCTGTTCAACGCCGCCTATATGGCCGAAACGGTGCGCGGTGGTCTGCAGGCGGTGCCGCGCGGGCAATATGAGGCCGGCATGTCGATCGGGCTTGGCTATTGGCAGCGCATGCGGCTCATCGTGCTGCCGCAGGCGCTCCGGCTGGTCATTCCGGGTATCGTCGGCTCGTTCATCTCGCTGTTCAAGGACACGACCCTCGTCTCGATCATCGGCCTCTTCGATTTTCTCGGCCAGATCCAGACCTCGGCCAATGACGCCAAATGGGCGTCTCCCGTCACCGGCGTTACGGGTTATATCTTCGCCGCCATCGTATTTTGGGCTTTCTGTTTCTCGATGTCGCGCTACGCTGCCTATACGGAGCGTCGGCTGAACCGAAGCAGGCGTCGCTAGAGGAGACAAGGAATGTCGCAAGCTGCCATCGCCGCCGATCCGTCCGTCAAGCCACGGGCGTTCTCACCGACGGAAACGGCGGTCGAGATGATCGACGTCAACAAATGGTATGGCGACTTCCACGTCCTGCGCGACATCAATTTGAAAGTGATGCAAGGCGAGCGCATCGTCGTGGCCGGCCCTTCAGGCTCCGGCAAATCGACGATGATCCGCTGCATCAACCGCCTCGAAGAGCATCAGTCGGGCCAGATCATCATCGACGGCACCGAACTTACCAACGACCTTCGCCGCATTGATGTGGTGCGCCGCGAGGTCGGCATGGTGTTCCAGCACTTCAACCTGTTCCCGCATCTGACCATTCTCGAAAACTGCACGCTGGCGCCGATCCATGTGCGCAAGATGCCCAAGCGCGAGGCCGAGGAGGCCGCGATGGTTTATCTGGCGCGCGTTAAAATCCCCGAGCAGGCCAACAAATATCCGGGCCAGCTTTCCGGCGGACAGCAGCAGCGCGTCGCCATTGCCCGCTCTCTCTGCATGAACCCGCGCGTCATGCTGTTCGACGAGCCGACATCGGCGCTCGATCCCGAGATGATCAAGGAAGTGCTCGACGTCATGGTCGGCCTCGCTATGGAGGGCATGACGATGATCTGCGTCACCCATGAAATGGGCTTTGCCCGCCAGGTCGCCGACCGCGTCGTGTTCATGGATGGTGGCCAGATCGTCGAGGAAAACGATCCGGAGAGCTTCTTCCTGAACCCGCAGCACGAGCGGACCAAGCTGTTCCTGAGCCAGATCCTCTCCTGAGGCGTCTCCCGCGTCAGTAGCCGTCCTGATAATATCCGGGCGGCGGAACTTCGCGGTAATCGTCGGGCGCGGGGACCTCGCGGGGATCGGCGTAGCGCCGGACGTTCGGCCGCTCCTGGTCGATGACGACCACTTCGTTTCCAAAACGATCGACTTCGATGCGGCGGACCAATTGGCCGTTGCGCCGCGTTACATCGATCGTCCGCCGGCCGTCGGCATGAGTGATGGTCGTCTCGATATAGCGTCCGCGCCGCACCACCACCGGGGCCTGAGCCTGTCGCTTCGGCTTCGCCGCCTTGGGCGGGGGCGGGGGCGTGGCCTCCGCGGCCACGGGCGGTTGAACCGGCTTCTTCGCCGTCGCGGCCGGGGGAGGGGTATCGGCGCTCTTGGCAGCTGGCGGCGGCACCACTTTCGGCTTGGGGACCGTTGGGGGCACATAGGGCTTCGGCCCGGCATCGGCGCTGGCGGCGGGCAGCTGTTTCGCGGGTGTCTCGACGGCCTGCGGGGCAATTGGGAGAGCCGGCGGCGGGGTCACGACAGGGGAAGCGGCCGCAGCCGGCGGCAGCGCCGGAGGGGTCCCGGAGGCGATCTCGGCGGCGCGGAGCGATCTCAGCGCGTTGGCGACGGACTTTTGGGCCGACCGAATGTCGCCGCCCGTATCTTCCGCCTGCTGCAGCGACTGCTGCGCTTGCTCCAGCGCCCTGCGCGACGCCGCCAGACGCGCATCCGCCGGGTTGGCATCCTCGCCGAAAGCGGGCAGCGAACTGGCAAGGCTCGCGACGAGAGCGGCGGAGAACAGGAACGCGGCAATGCGATTCATCGAAGATCCTTTCCAAGCAGACGGCGAGGCCGCCCGGCATGCGCCAGCGCCATGGAGATGTCGGAAAAATGTGGCGAGCCTAGGGGTAACCCTGACGCAGCGGCGCTGAATAGGACCTGAACCGATCAGACTTTCTCAAGCGCCCGGTGCGGCTCCGGCGGCCATTCGATGCGGATCGCATCGCCCGGCCGCACGACGCCGCCGCTCTCCACCAAAGCCATAACGCCCGCCTTGCGCACAAGATTGCCATCCGCATCGCGCCCGAGCACGGCAGCGGTCAGGCCGTGCTGGAAGTGGTCAAGCTGGATGCATGGATTGCGCAGGCCCGTCACTGAGACGACAGCCTCGGCGCCGAGATGGAGCCTCGTTCCGCGCGGCAGGCCGAGCAGGTCGATGCCCTCGGTCGTCACATTCTCGCCGATCGAGCCGGGCTCGACGCGGAATCCGGCGGCGCGGAGCTCCTCCAGCAATTCGGCGTGGACCAGATGCACCTGCCGCAAGTTTGGCTGCGTCGGATCGACCTTGACGCGCGAGCGGTGCTTGACCGTCACGCCCATATGGGCGTCGCCCTCGATGCCCAAGCCCGCGAGCAGGCGGATTTCGGGCAGGCGCTGCTTGGTGAAATGATGGGCCGGACTGGCGCTGACCGAGAGGATGCGGGGCACGGAAGTCATGCGACGCCGTCCGCCGGTCCCGTCTCGATCGGCAGATCGGGACGGCCACCCCATTCGGCCCAGGAGCCATCATAGAGCGCGACATTCTCGGCGCCCGCCGTGGTCAACGCCAGTGCCAACACGGCAGCGGTGACGCCGGAACCGCAACTCGTGACGACCGGCTGCGACGGATCGATACCGGCCTTGGCGAAAACGGCGCGGATCTCGTCCGGCGATTTCAGGCGGCCGTCCTCAATCAGTTCGGCGATCGGGACGTTTCGGCTGCCCGGGATATGGCCGGAGCGCAGGCCCGGCCGTGGTTCCGGCACCTCGCCGCGGAATCGGCCTTCGGAGCGCGCATCGACGATCTGCGCTCCCGGCTCGCCGAGCAGCGCCAGCACCTCGCCGGCACTTCGCACGGCTTCTTTGTCGAGCTTCGCGGCGAAGACCTTCGGTGCCGGTCTGGCATCGCCCATCTCCAATGGCCGCCCCTCGGCCCGCCATTTCGGCAGTCCGCCATCGAGCACGACGACATTCGGCGCACCGAAGCTGCGGAACGTCCACCAGACGCGCGGGGCCGAGAAGAGGCCGGCGCCGTCATAGACGACGATCGTATGTCGCTCCGAAATGCCGAGCGCGCCGGCGGCCTCGGCGAAGCTGGCCTCGCTCGGAAGCATATGCGGCAGCCCGGTCGAAAGGTCGGCGATGCCGTCTATGTCGAAGAATACCGCGCCCGGAATGTGCCATGCACGATATTCGGCCACAGGGTCGCGGCTCTCTGTCGGGAGATACCAGGAGGCATCGACGATCGCGACGGAAGTATCGTCGAGGCGCTCGGCGAGCCAATCGGTGGAGACAAGAAGGTCGGGACGGTCGGTCATGAAGGGTTCCGGCGGGTTCTGCGCGTCAGGCGAAGCGGATGCGGATGCGGCGATTCTGCTTGCCCTTGTTCTCGATCTTGGCAACGACCAGCCCGCCGATCTCGGCGGTCGATTGCACATGCGTACCGCCGCAGGGCTGCAAATCGACATCGCCGATCCGAACGAGGCGGACGTGGCCCGAGCCCATCGGCGGCTTGACGCTCATCGTCTTGACGAGGCCGGGATTGGCGATGAGCTCATCATCGGTGATCCATTCCGTCGTGACGGCATGGTCGGCAGCGATCATCGCGGCCAGCTTCGCCTCGATCTCGTCCTTCGCCGGGACGGCGCCGTCGATATCGAAATCGAGATGCCCTTCCTCGGCGCCGATCCGCCCGCCCGTGACCGGAAACGGCACGGCGACGGTGAGAAGATGCAGGCCGGTATGGATGCGCATATGCCGGTGGCGGACCGGCCAGTCGAGATGGGCGATCAGGGTCTCGCCGATCTCGGGAATCGCCGCGCCATCAGCCGGCACATGGACGATCTGCGACTTGTCGGCACCATAGATCGTCGTCGATATCGGGATCATCGTCCCGTCGGCGCGCTCCAGCGCACCGGTGTCGCCCGGCTGGCCGCCGCCGGCCGCGTAGAAGATGGTTCGATCGAGCTCGATTCCGCCCGTCTCGGTCACCCCCGTCACCCTCGCCTCGGCCGTCGACAGATAGGGATCGTCGCGGAAGAGGAGGGTGGTCTGGGTCATGGGGCTACTCGTAGGGTATCGGGATGTCGGCCTGCCGCTCCATCCACGATGGAACGGGAAGTCCTTTCTCGCGCAGGAACGACGGATTGAAAAGCTTCGATTGATAGCGCGAGCCGCCGTCGCAAAGGATCGTCACGATCGTATGGCCGGGGCCGAGCTTTTCGGCGAGGCGAATGGCTCCGGCAATGTTAATGCCCGACGAGCCACCGAGGACCAGCCCCTCATGCTCGGCAAGATCGAAGACGATGTCGAGGGCCTCGCTATCGGAGATCTGGAAGGCGGCGTCGATCGGCGCGCCTTCGAGATTGGCGGTGATGCGGCCCTGGCCGATGCCTTCCGTGATCGACGAACCTTCGGCCTTGAACTCGCCGGTGGTGTAATAGCTGTAAAGCGCTGCGCCGAAAGGATCGGCGATGGCGATCGCGATGTCCTTGTTGCGTTCCTTCAGCGCGATGCCGACTCCGGCGAGCGTGCCGCCCGAGCCGACTGCGGCGACGAAGCCGTCGATACGCCCAGCCGTTTGCGCCCAGATCTCCGGGCCGGTGGTCTCGATATGCGCCTGCCGGTTCGCGACGTTATCGAACTGGTTGGCCCAGATCGCACCGTTCGGCTCGGTTGCGGCCAGCTGCTCCGCGAGGCGGCCCGAAAGCTTCACGTAATTATTGGGGTCGCGGTACGGCACGGCCGGCACCTCGACGAGGCTGGCGCCGCCGACGCGTAGCGCGTCCTTTTTCTCCTGCGACTGCGTGTCGGGAATGACGATCACGGTGCGGAAGCCCAGCGCGCTGCCGACGAGGGCGAGACCGATGCCGGTATTGCCCGCCGTGCCCTCGACGATGGTGCCGCCGGGACGCAGTGCACCGCGGGCGATCGCATCGCGGACGATGAACAGCGCCGCGCGGTCCTTGACCGACTGGCCAGGGTTCATGAACTCCGCCTTGCCGAGAATCTCGCACCCGGTGCGCTCGGAAGCGCGGCGCAGGCGGATCAGCGGCGTGTTGCCGATGGCGTCGAGGACGGAGGGAAGAATGGCCATGGATGAGCGACGCCTGAAGGTTCCAGGAGGTGAAAGGAAGCGCAGCGAGCAAACTGCTCTATGCCGATTGGCTCGGCAACGCATTCGCGAACGGGATTGCGCGCCGATACCGAAACCGTTTTCTAAGGACGGTGCCGACGGAGAATTTTGATTCAGTCGCTGTCGCGGATGCTGGCGAAGGCATCCAAGGCCCGCTGACGACTCGCTCCTAAGTCTATGATCGGCGCCGGGTAGCCGGCCGGGCGGCCTGCCGGCGCAAGCTTCAGGATCCTTGCTGCTGGCAGCGCGGCGAGTTCCTCGACATGCGCGCGGACATAATCTCCAGCCGGATCAAACTTTTCCGCCTGTAGCAGCGGATTGAAGATGCGGAAATAGGGCGCCGCGTCGGCGCCGGAGCCGGCGACCCATTGCCAGCTCGCCGCGTTGCTGGCCGGGTCGGCATCGACCAGCGTATCCCAGAACCACGCCTCTCCGACCCGCCAGTCGATCAGCAGGTTCTTGATCAGGAACGAAGCGACGATCATGCGCACCCGATTGTGCATCGTGCCGGTGCGCCAGAGCTGCCGCATGCCGGCATCGACAATCGGGATTCCCGTCCGCCCGTTCTGCCACGCGTCAAGCGTTGCCGCGTCGGGCTCGGCCCAGGGAAAAGCATCGAAGCGCGGCTGGAAATTGCGGCTTGCCAGATCGGGATTGTGGAAGAGCAGATGCCAGGAGAATTCGCGCCAGCCGAGTTCGGCGAGGAATTTGTCGACGTTGCGACGGGCGATGCCGTCGTGCTCGGCCGCGCCATTGGCGGCATGCCAGAGCTGGAATGGGCTGACCTCGCCAAAGCGCAGATGCGGCGACAGGCGGGACGTCACGTCACGGTCCGGCCGGTCGCGCTTGTCGGCGTAGTGGGGCAGGCCCTCGTCGATGAACGCTTCAAGCCGGCGTTGGCCGCCCGCTTCGCCCGGCTCCCATAGGTCCCGAAAGCCTGCCGCCCAATCGGGCCTTTTCGGCAACAGACCCCAATCGTCAAGCCGGTCCGAGGCGATCGCCGGAGCTGGCTCGGGCCATATCGACGGTGCGGGGAGGGGCAGGCGTGGCTCCGGCGATGCGAGGCAGGCGCGCCAGAACGGGGTGAAGACGCGGTAGGGCTGACCGGCGCCGGTCTTCAGCATCAATGGCTCGAAAAGCAGGCCGGCCTGGCGGCTCTCGGCGACAATGCCGTCCGCCTTGAAAGACGCCTTCATCTCGGCATCAATCTGTCGCTCGGCTGCGCCATAGCGGCGGTTCCAGAACACCGCGTCGGCCTGCGTCTCGCGCAACACGGATGGGACAATGTCGCGTGCCGGCCCACGGCGCAGGATCAGCCGATGGCCCTGGCCTTCGAGATCGGTGGCGAGCGCGGCCAGCGAGTGATGCAGCCACCAGCGCGACGCGCCGCCGAACGGTCGGATCCCGTCGCTCGCCTCGTCGAGGATATAGACCATGGCCAGCCTGCCGCCACGATCGATGGCAGCGGTAAGGGCCGGGTTGTCGGAGAGGCGGAGATCCTCGCGGAACCAGACGAGGCTGGTGGGCGGATGGTCGGTCATGATGCGGAGCTAGCGCTGCGATGTCGTTTCGGCAATGGCTCCCCGCTATTCGGCGGCGGCAAGATGCGGCGATCGGTTGTCGAGCCTTGCCCAGGCTGGCCGCTCGAACAGGAATTTGAGCGGCGTGCCCCGCACCACCCAGAACAACAGGATCGGTACTATGACACCAAAAGCCGTGACGATCAGCGACACCCAGCCCAGGTCCGGAATGACGCCGGTCTTGAGCAGCAGAGTCCGCATCACGGCCATCGGCAGGAAGAAGGCGAGATAGATGACGATCGAGTTCTGGCCGCAGTAGCGCAAGGGCGCCATCGCGCCGGCCTTGGAAAGGAGCGCCGAGATCGTGACCACGGCCACGGCGCCGACCATGCCGAGCCCCAGGCTGATGAAGGGAAGCTCGGAATAGCCGCCGAAGACGGCTACGCCCTCGACAACTGCCCAGAAGGCCAGACCCAGCGCTGCCGGCCACGGCCTTGCGATGACGGCTGCGGCGAGGCGGAAGATGGAAGGCGCAAAGACGTAGCCTGAATAGAAATAGACGAAGCGCGCCGCAAACTCGTCCGGCAGCACCCAGCCGGTTTCGATATTGGCGATTTCGAGCGCCGCCGCGACAATCCAGACGAGGGGCCAGGGAACGCGGCGCAGCCACTTCACGGTTACGAAGAAGACTGGCAGCAGATAGATGAACCAGAGCGTGCCGAAGGGATCGACGAAGGCGAGCGCGAACTGGCGCACGGTCTCCACCGTGCCCACATCACCGATCATGCCGGGGGCTTTGAAGGCGAATTGGATGACGAGCCAGAGGATGTAGAAATAGGCGAAATGCACGACCTTGCGGTCGGCATAGGTCTTCCAGTCGCGGTCGATGACATGGGCAAGGAACAGCCCGGAGATCATGAAGAAATCCGGCATACGGAACGGCTTGGCGAAGGCGACGAGATAATGCATCCAGCCTTCAGCGCCTGCGGCTTTCTCGACACCGAGCGTCGAATGCATCATCACGACCATGATGATGCAGAAGCCCTTGGCGTAGTCGACCCAGTCGATACGAGGTGATTTACCGGCCGGCGGCATGACGCGTTCCTTCGACGAAGGGCATCAGCCTAACGCCAGAATCTCGACGTTCCGGTTAATCCGACCGCATAAACTCGGGTGCATCGGCGAGCCAATCGTTGGAACCAGCTCGCCGTCCCTGTCCTGCCGCGTTCGCCCCGGCGCTCAGCGATTGCTGCTGCACTGCTCTCTGGCGGCGGTTCCGCCGGGTCCACAGGCGTTCGGCGGGTTGTTCATGGCCTGCATGGCGGGCGAGTTCGGGTCATAGTTGGATTGGCAGCCGGCGAGCCCCATCAGGCTGCCAGCCAGCGCGAGACACAGAACTGTAGTGCGCATTTTCGTCGATCCTTGCTGTCGGCGCGCCGGGCAAGAAGCGCCGGCCAACGACTAGCGTGGCCCGTATGGCGCGGATCGCCCCGGAGAACCGGCTGAGCGCCGGCATCCAGGATAGGGCCGGCATCTCCGGACGAAATGGGGCGCTGTCGGCCGACTTCAATGCGACTTCGTGTGCCTTGGCGCCTCAGCGCTGGGGCACGAGCAGCTTCGAGGCGCAGTCCTTCTCGACTGCCACCGCGATCAGCGCATTGCGCTCGCCGCGGGCATGGGCAAGCGACGCGTTATAATCGTCGTTGCGGGAGCCGAAGCCGGTGAAGAAGAACAACACCGGGTTCTGGGCCCGCTGCAACCCCGCGAGTGTCGAGCTGTCATTGCCGATCGGCACGTTCAATTGCCGGATGCGAAACGCGATCTGCTCGCAGCTCAATTTCTTGAACTGAGCCGGGTTGACCGGGGTCACGTCGGCGCGCTGAGCGGAGGCTCCCGACATCGCTGCGGCCAGCGTCACGACAGAAATAATCATCCGTTTCGTGACCGCATCAATAGTGCGAAATTCCATTCGGACCTCCCATGCTGATGCCGCCGCTCGACCTCATGGCACCGCAATCGTTCACGTTTGCCGTTCCACCGGGCCCACAGGAATTCGGCGAATTCTGCATCGCCCTAAGCGCCGGCGAATTCGGGTCGCTCGAGCCCTGGCAGCCGTACATTCCGAAGACGCCCGTCAATATGACGAGCGCCAGCGTTGTCTTCCTCATCGTCGCCCCGCCCCCAGCAACCACGATCAGCGACCTCTATCGCAATCTTCGCTATTCGACGAACCGCCCGGTCCGCAGGCATTCGGCGGATTGTCCATCGCCTGCAACGCAGGCGAATTCGGATTGCTGGAGCCTTGGCAGCCGGCAAAGCCAAACAGGCCCGCCGCCAACGCCACAGAGAGCATCACGGTACGCATCGTCAATTTCCGGTCAATTGCGATCGGCGATTAGCGCCGGCCGCCGCCATTATTGCAGTCTTCGATGTTCTGCGAACCGCCCGAGCCGCACGAATTCGGCGGGTTGTCCATGGCCTGCATGGCCGGCGAATTCGGGTTGGAGCCGGACTGGCAACCCGACAGGCCAACCATCCCGGAAATCACAGCAAGCGACAGAAACAGGATCCGCATTTCATTTCTCCTCAGCCACTTCCACCCATGGACCTAGCGGCGTCAGCCGTCATTGTCCGAAGTCAAATCATACGGCCTCGTGCCTTCGTCCGACGAAGCCGGACGGATATAGCCCCGCGCCAGCGCGAATTCGCGAAACGCGATTCTCAGCGCCTCCGGCCGAGACAGTGACCGTCCGCCTTCCGCGGCGAAACGGTCCAGCGCACCAAGAAGATCCGGCGCCATGCGCACGCCTACAAGAGTAGCGTGAAGCGGCGGACGGCCCCTCGATTTGCGGTCTGGCACATCAGCATTCATAGAATAAGCGATAACGGAAAATCACCGCATCGGCAATCGCGTCGTCGCAAGCACTGCATGCCTCAAAATGCCGAGAAACGATACTCGCTTTCCTGTCGATAGGTTTCGCCTGGGTCGAGGCGTGCAGATGGGAAGTTCGGCTGGTTGGGATTGTCGGGAAAGCGCATCGGCTCCAGGCATAGGCCCGCATGCGGGTAGTGTCGGCTGCCATCGATGTCCGGCCAGTCGGGTGTAAGTCCGGCCCCGTCATAGAATATAATGCAGGGCTCCGAGGTCACGACATCCATGGCGAGGCTGCGGTCGGGCGCCTCCAGTCGCGCGGCCGGAACGACGCCGGGAGCCGTGCGGTCGATGACGAAGCTGCAATCATAGGCGAAATCTTCGCCGAAACGCGGATCGCCGATCCGCCGGGAGTCGCGGAAGTCCCACGGCGTTCCTTCCACGGGCTCGATCGTACCGGCTGGATTCATGTCGGCGCCGAAGGGCGTGAAGTTCGCGGCGTGGAATTGCAGGAAGTGGTCGCGGATCGATGAGCCGGGCAGCAGCGTCCAATAGGAATGATGCGCCATCGAGACGATCGTCGGCGCATCCGTCGTCGCCTCGATCGAGACCGCAAAGGTCGCCGGCTCCTTCAGCCGATAGGTCAGCTTGACGTCGAGACGCCCAGGATAACCGTCCTCGCCATCGGGCGAGACGAGGCCAAGCGTCACGAAATCCGAACCATGATCGAGAATCGTCCAGGGCCGCCGAGAAAAGCCAGTGGGTCCGCCGTGCAGATGCACTCCAGCTGCGTTCAGCGCGAGCTGATAGGTCTCACCGTCCAGAACGATCCGGCCGCCATCGATGCGGCTTGCGTGCCGGCCGACGGTGACACCGAGAAAACGGGGATTGTCCTGATAGGCGTCCAGGCTGTCGAAGCCGAGAACGACACGCCGGCGGCTGCCATCCGGCATGGGAACGACGAGGTCGCGCAGCGCTGCGCCGAAAGTCAGCACCGAGGCGGTTGCACCGGCGGCGTTGGCGAGACGAATCTCGGATATCGCCGTGCCATCGGGCAGGCGGGCAAATTCATGGATGGACATGCTGACTTCCTGCGCGACGGACGCTCACCAGAGCGTGTAGCCGCCATCGATCACATAGGCGGCGCCGGTGACATAGCTCGCCGATGGGCTGGCGAGATAGACGGCGAGGGGGCCGATCTCAGGCGGGTTGCCGGGGCGGCCGAGCGGAATATGGGCGACGATCGCGTCGATGACGTCGGGCCTGCGCTCGTTCCAGCCCCGGTTGGTATCGGTCATGAACAGGCCAGGGCAAATCGCGTTGACCGTGATGCCATGCGGAGCCCAGTCGGCAGCGGCGCAGCGCGTGAAATGGATCACCGCCGCCTTGCCGGTCTCGTAGTCGCGCCCGCCAATGCCGCGATTGGCGATCAGGCCGCTCATCGAGGCAATGTTGATGATGCGGCCACCCTCGCCACGCTCCAGCATAGCGGCGCCAAAGACCTTGGTGCCGAGGAAGCAGCTCGTCAGGTTCATGTCGAGCGATTGCTGCCAGGTCTCGAGCGTCTCCTCCTGGATCGGCATGGAGGCGATGCGGTTGCCGACATTGTTGATCAGGATGTCGACCGCGCCGAACTCGCTCAGGATCATCTCGCAGGCGGTTTCGCAGGCCTTGGCCTCCGCCATGTCAGCCTTGATGCCCCAGGCCTTGCGGCCGAGCGCCTCGATCTCGGCGACGGTGGCGTCGAGCGTATCCTGCGTACGGCCCGTGATGATGATGTCCGCGCCGGCACCCGCCAGCGCCAGCGCCATCTCACGGCCGAGGCCACGGCTGGCGCCGGTGACGAGGGCGCGCTTTCCTTCCAGCCCGAACCAGTCCTTCAAACCCATGGCGGCCTCCTCGTTTCTTATGATTTCAATCCGCTCGCCGCGTCACTTGACGGCGCCGACCGTCAGTCCGCTGACGAGATAGCGTTGCAGAATGGCGAAGATCGCGGCGACCGGAACGCTGGCGACCAGCGTCGCGGCCATGACCTGCTCCCATTCGATCTGGTAGCGTCCGCCGACCAGCGAGAACACCTGCAGGGTCAGCGTATTGTAGTCGGGCGTGCGCAGCAGCGTCATCGCCAGCACGAACTCGTTCCAGCAATAGATGAAGATGAACACCGCCGTGATGCCGATCGCCGGCGTCGCGAGCGGCAGGAAGACGAGCCAGAGCCGCTGGAAGGACGACGCGCCGTCGAGCTTCGCGGCTTCTTCGAGTTCGCGCGGAATGGTCTGGAAATAGGCCTGCAGCATCCAGACCGAGAAGGCGAGGTTGAACGCCACATAGGCGAGGACAAGCGCCGGAAGCTTGTCGACCATCCCCATCTTTGCCATCAGGCGGAAGATGCCGAGAACGAGCACGATCGGCGAGAGCATCTGCGTCACCAGCAGGAACTGGCGGAACAGCTTCAGGCCGCGGAACTCCATGCGCGCGGTCGCATAGGCCGCCGGGATCGCGACGATCAGGCAGAGGATCGTCGCCGCGATGCTGACCCAGATGCTGTTGAACACGGCCGGCCCGATCCGCGCCGCTTCCCACATATCGGCGAAATTCTGCCACCGGATCTCCGTCGGCAGCCAGGTCGGCGGATAGGCCATCACCTCGAGATGCGGCTTCACCGCCGTCGAGATCATCACCGCGAAGGGGAAGAGGATGATGATGACCAGCGGCGATAGCGCCAGCCACATCAGCAAGGATTTGCGAACAGGATTTTCCATCAGGTGCTCCGCTCGTTGCGCATGGCGAGCATGGCATAGGTGATCGTCAAGGCCAGCAGGATCAGGAACATCACCACCGACAGCGCCGATGCCATGCCAAGTTCGCCATAGCGGAAGGCAAGCTTGTAGAGCCAGGTGACGAGAATGTCGGTCGAGTTCGCCGGATCGCCCTGCGTCATCACCCAGATCAACGGGAAGGAGTTGAACACGTAGATGAAGTTGAGGACCAGGACGAGGTTCAGGAAGGGGCGCAGCAGCGGCATCGTCAGGTGACGGAAGCGCTGCCAGCCATCGGCGCCGTCGATCTTGGCAGCCTCGAAGATGTCGGAGGGCAGGGAGGATAGGCCGCCGAGAAAGACGGTCACCGTGAAGGGGACGGAGACCAGGATGCCGACGCCGATCAGGATCGGAAAAGCGGTGCCGGCGGTGGCGAGCCACTCGATCGGCGCCTTCAGGAGTCCGAACTGATAGAGCGTCGCATTGACCATGCCGGACTGGCCGTTCAGCGACCAGCGCCAGACGATGCCCATCATGGTGAGCGATACGGCCCAGGGCAGCATGATGATCACGCGGGCAAGTTGGCGGCCGTAGAATTTCTCGTTGAGGATGAGGGCGATCGGGACCGAAAGGATCACCGTTCCACCGACAACGCACACGGTCCAGACCAGCGTGCGGATGAGACAGCCGATGAAGAGCTGGTGCGAGAACAGACGGCTGTAATTGTTGAAATCGTTGAAGCCTGCCGTCAGACCGAACCGGTTGACCTGACGCAGCGACATGCCGGCCAGATCGTAGATCGGATAGCCGATGATCCAGAACGAAAACAGGATCGCCGGCAGGATCAGCAGATAAGGCGTGCTGGCTCGCCCTAGATTGGTGCCCGACTGCGTGGCGGCTCGGCTCAACTTGGGATCCTCGTCGTCATGGGCGCCGGGTGCGAAGCGGCGGTCTGCCCGGTCATCAGCCTCCCTCCGAGCAATGCGGCAGCGGTAGGCTGTCGCGGGGAGGGGACGGGACTTGACCAGGAAGCGGCGGACCCGCTTCCGGCGTCAGGCGCCGCCCGCCGGCTCGGTAGAGCGGAAGTCCTATCGGAAATATCGTCCAGGGAGACCGCCCGGAACTTCGTCGTGAGGTTCCGGGCGGTTCTTGTCTGGGTCGGGCTGTTACTGAGCCAGACCGTCGATCGTGCCGGCGGCTTCCTTCAGCGCATCCTCAGGCTTGGCCTGGCCCGTATAGGTCTTCTGCAGGGCGGCGATGATCGCGTCCGACATCTGTTCCCAGTTGGCGACAGCCGGGGCGAAATGCGCATAGGCGAGCATGTCGGTGAAGGCGGTCAGCTGCGGATCGTCGGCGAAGGCCTTGGCCTCTTCCTTCATGACCGGCAGGAAGCCTTCTGCCTTGGAGAACTTGATGCGCCATTCCGGCGTGAACACCGTCTCCATCAGGAACTTCATCGCGAGTTCCTTGTTCGGGCTCGACTTGAAGACCATCAGCGTGTCGGTGACGCCATAGGTCGCCTTGGTCGTGCCTTCCGGGATCGGCGCGATGGCGTAGTTCAGCGTCGGCGCATCCGTCTTGATCTGCCCGCGGAGCCACGGACCGGTCAGGATCATGCCGACGCGGCCCTGCTTGAACAGGCGCTCGATGTCCTGGCGGTTGAGGCCCGTGGGATCCGGCTCGGTCAGGCCGTCATCGATCATGCTCTTGTAGAGCGTGAGCGCAGCGACGGCCTCCGGGCTGGCGACGCCGGACTTGCCGTCCTTGATGATCTCGCCGCCATGGGTCCAGAGCGAATAGTACCAGTAGGCGTCGGTCTCGATTTCCTTGCCCTGCAGCGCGAAGCCGTAGCTGTCGCCGCCGAGCGCCTTGATCTTCTTGGCCGTGTCGACCACGCCATCCCAATTGGTCGGCGGCTCGTTCACGCCGGCCTTCGCCAGCAGGTCCTTGTTATAGTACATCGCGCGGGCCGAGGCCGCGATCGGCAGGCCGTACAGCTTACCGTCGAGCGTCGAAGGCGCCAGGAAGGCGTCGATGAAGCCCGCCTTGAACTCCGGCGTGACATAGGTGTCCATCGGCTCGGCGATGTCGTTCTTGACATAGTCGAGCAGCCAGCGCGTGCCGATCATGGAGATGTCCGGGGCGGTCCCGCCGGCGATATCCGTGGTCAGGCGCTGCTGAAGGTTATCCCACTGGATGACTTCGATCTTCACCTCGTCGCCGGGGTGCTTGGAATTGAAGTCCTTGGCCATCTCCTCGAAGAGGCCCTGCGTCGCCGCGCTGTAATAGCCCAGCACCACGCGGACCGTGGCAGCATCGGATGCGCTCGTCGCGCCGATCAGTACCGCGGCACCGGCCAGCAAACTCAGAACCCTGCGTGTTCCCGTCTTCACCATTTCACCACTCCTGTTGCATTCATCCCGTGAACGCTTTTCGAGACAGATGAGCGCTTGATTATCTTTGATATTGGAGCGCTCGGCGAGCGGCGCACGGCACCGTCGCAATGGTTTCCATCCGCCCGGATGGACGGACAGCGAATTTCTCTCCTTTACCGCCAGCTGCGCGGAAAAGGCTCCTCCGCCGATCCGTCGCGCAGCATTGCCGCCGAATGGCCGCGTCAGCAGCCCATCAGCAAACGGATCATGGGACCGCTCGGCTCGCTCTGCCAAGGGCTATTTTTGATTTTCGCATCATATTTTTTGCAAGCCGGCAGAATGCTTCGTCGACTGGACAGGAATTGATCCGAAAAACAAAATTTCGGCACAACATGCCTCATCGATAGTCGCGTTTCGCGGCCTCGACCGGCACGTCGCGGATGGCGGCACCGCCATCCGCTATTCTGTTAGGCCTCGGTTTCGCGGGCGTTGTCCGTCAATCCTGAGCAGAATGCCACCAGGCGCCGCCGACAACCATCCCCTCGGCAACGATGCGCTGCGGAGCTGTGACGACCTCACCTTGCGAATCCTCAAGCGGGAAAGCGCCGTCGCGCAGCGACAGCACGCTCGCATCACCGACAGCGCCGACCTTCAGCGTGCCGAGCTCCGGCCGCTGCAACGCCTCCGCGGCTTTCACCGTCGAGGCGGCGATGACATCGCCGAGCGGCATGCCGAGCGCCAGGAACTTGGAGAGCGTCGTGACCTGGTCGAAGGCCGGGCCATGGATGCTCATGGCGTGGACGTCCGAGGAGATCGTGTCGGGGGCGAAGCCCTTGGCGAGCATTGCTCGCGCCGACTTCCAGCTAAACGAACCCATGCCATGGCCGATATCGAACAGCACGCCGCGCTCGCGCGCCGCGATGACCTGCGGACGGATCGTGCCATCGGCGAGGACCGGCGCATTCGGGAAGCCGCGGAAAGCATGCGTCAGCACGTCGCCGGGACGAAGCCGATCGATAACCTCGCCGTAGGAGGGCGGCGGCTCGTCGATATGCACCATGACCGGAAGGCCGGTCGCCTCGCCAACGTCGAGCGCTACGTCGAGCGGCGCGATCCCGGCCGGCCCGCTGGCGTTGCGTCCGATGCGAACCTTGATGCCGATGATGACATCGCGGTTGGCATCGGCGACCTCGGCGGCGTCACGGGCGGCGAGCAGGCGCTGGTCGTGGCCCTCGCCGATCATGATCCGCGGCGAGAACGCATAGATGCCGGCAAAGGAGACATGAAGATAGACGAGGATCCGTATGCCGCACGGTTCGATCACATGCTTGCGAAAGCCGGGGAAATTGCCCGGGCCGGCCGAGCCGGTGTCGACGCAGGTCGTGACCGCGGTCTGGCGGGCATAGTCCTCCGGGTCCACGCCCAGCGACGTGCCGCCCCAATAGACATGGGTGTGCAGGTCGATCAGGCCCGGCGTGACGATCTTGCCGGAGACGTCGCGGACGCTTTTTGCGGAGGGCGCGAGATTTTCGCCAATGGCCGCCACGTGGCGGCCCGAAAAGGCGATATCGACGACGCGGTCGAGGCCCTGGGATGGATCCAGGACGCGGCCGTTCGTCAGAACGAGATCGTATGTCATGATGCCTCGATTGTGACGCGCCGATAGCTGCGCATCCGTTGAAATCATGCTCCGCGGCTTAGGCCTCGCCAAGCCATTTCTTTCATTTCTGGTTCATTTCTCAATCGGAGAGCGGCTTGGTCGCGTCGGCGTCGCGATGGGTCGTGAACTGCTGCTTGATGCGCCTCATTTTTTCCAGCGCCGCTGGCCGGCTCTTCATCGCCGCGCCATAGGCCAGCATGTCGAGCACGGCGAGAAAGGCATAGCGCACCGGCGTCGGGCCAAGCACGTCACCGTCATCGGCGACATCCGGCGTCAGGGCAATGTCGACCGCCGCCGCCAGCGGCGTGCGCGGAACGGTGAGGGCGATGGTGGTCGCGCCATAGTCGGCGGCGATGCCAACGGTGCGGATCAATTCGGGATTGGTGCCGCTCAGCGACGAGCAGAAGACGACGTCGTCCCGGCCGGCGGTCGCGGCCAGCATCATCTGCATCTGATGGTCGGCGCTGGTGCTGATCCGAAGGCCGAGGCGGAAGAGCCGGTTGTGGATCTCCTCGATCAGCCAGCTCGAAACGCCACCATTGCCAAAGGCATAGATCATGCGGCTGGCGCTGACGACGGCGATGGCACGTTCGAGGGCGTTGAAGTCGATCGTCTTTTCCGCACGAAGGATCGCATCCTGCGCCCGCATGACGACGCGCTCGCCAACTTCGACGAGCGTCGCAGGCGGCGTCGGCGGCTCGAGATAGGGGAGGCCGCTGCGCATCGATCCCATCATCCTGAGCTTCAGATCGCGCAGACCGTCGCAGCCCATCAACCGGCTGAAGCGGGTGATGGTCGGCGCAGAGACGCCGAGCCAGGGCACCAGTTCCTCCACCGGCTTTTCAACGAAGAGACGCGGATAGCCGAGAATGGCAGCGGCGATCTTGCGATGCGACTTCGAAAGCTGCGGCTCCCGATCGAGGATCACGGCGAGAATGTCGTCGGCCGGATGGTCGATCCGCCCGGTGGCCTCGCCGCGATCCGTAGCCATGCGCCGCTTCGCCTCCGCCATCAGGGGCTTCCGGAGTTTCATTTTCCGATCAAATCCGGGGCCGAGAATGACACAGGATCGTCGGCAGCGAAACGCAGAGAATCAGACGGCGATGCAAGCCGGCTCAGAGCTCTTCATGGGTCAGCTCATTGGCCATGAGCCGGTTGCCGGCCATCAGCCCGCCATCGACCGGCAGCATGGCGCCGGTAATGAACGAGGCATCGTCGGAAGCGAGGAAAGTGATGGCCTTCGCCACTTCGCGCGGCTCGGCGACGCGGCGCAGCGGATACCATTTCATCAATGTCTCAAAGGTTTCCGGCCGGTTCTTGACTCGCTCCGCCCAGGCGGGCGTCCGGACCGTGCCGGGACACACAATGTTGGCTCGGACGTTGAACGCGCCATATTCTGTCGCCATGGTGCGGGTATAGCTGACCAGCGCTGCCTTCGCTGCGCTATAGGCCGGCTGGCCGAGCGTGGTCAGGCCATTCACCGAGCCGACCACGACGATCGATCCGGAACGGCGCGCCTTCATGCCGTCGATCGCCGTCGCTATCGTATTGAATTGTCCGGCGAGATTGTCGCCGATATCGGCGCGCCAGCTTTCGGCGCTAGTCTTGGCCAGGGTTGCCGGCCGACCGCCGATATTCGCATTCGCCACGACGATGTCGATCGGCCCCGCCTTGGCGACCGCCGCATCGACGGCATCCCGGACCGCTGCCGCATCGACGATATTGGCCGGCGCCGCAAAGACGGGATGGCCGGCCTTCACGAGTTCGGCGACGCGCGCCAGCACATCATCCGCCTTGACGTCGCAGAGAATGACCTTGGCGCCTTCAGCCAGGAAGTCCTCGACAATGGCCGTGCCGATACCGCCGACCGCCCCGGTGACCAGGGCGACCTTGCCCTCCAGACGCTTCATGAACCCACTCCGATTGTCTAAGGATTGCTGCGAAAAGCCCGGCCGATCCATTCGAGATTGGCTCGGCGGACATGGCCGTAATTGTAGAAGCCGAATTCCGACAGGCTAGCCTCCCGAAGTCCGCTGATCGCCGCCGCGAAGGAACCCTCGTCGGCAAAGTCAGGCGGGCCGGGCCGCAGGATCGCGCGGAGCTTCGCCGCCTCGCCGAGGCGCCGTCGAACTTCGCCGAAATCACTGACGACCGCCGCCGGGCTGGGCTCATAGAGGCAGAGTTCGACGCCGTCGGCCACCTTCGCCAGCGCGGCGAGATCGCTGCCCTCATACCAGGCGGCGCTGCTCGGCCGCTGCACCGATGGGATGACATAGATTTCCGCATCGGCACGGACGGCGGCGCGGATCTCGGCAACGAGCGACGTCACCGTTTCGCAGCGCCAGCGCAGGAACGCGCCCAGTTCGGCGTCCTGGACGAGATCGGCCTCCAGCCAGGCGCGGCCGATCGCGGGGGGCGTATCGAGCGATGCGGCGAGATAGCCCGTGATCCGCGCGGCGACCCGGCTGCGAAGCTCCTCAACCGCAAGCCCGGCCGCCGCCGCGCCCCGGCGGCACGAATCGCAGAAGCAGAGGCCGAGATTGAAATCGAGCCAGGGATTGCCGCCGATAAGCGCGAATTCATGATGATAGCCATGCTGATAGGGCAGCCAGCCCGGCGTCTCCAGCGCGAGGCCGCGAACGGAATAGCGATCGGCGATATCGGCCGCGAGCGCCACGGCATAGGCGCGGACCTCCGGATGGGACGGGCAAAGGCTGTAGAAATAGGGATCGCCGAAAGCGTTGCGGACCACGACATCGGGATGCTGGAAACCGATGCGGCTGTTGTGCAGCAGGACCGTCCACGCCGTCACACCGATGTCGGATCGCGCGGCAAAGCGGCCGAACGGATCCTGCTCGGCGGCAAGGCGGCTTTCCAGCGGCCGGATGCGTCCATAGCGCTCCGGCGTCACGCGGCAATGCGCCGTGCCATCCTCTGGAAAATGGACATGCCCGCTCTTGCCATGCGGGCGGATGAATTTGCCGGCATGATAGCTGGCGGCAATGGCAAGCGTATTGACCGAAAGCCGCTCCAGATCCGCGACAAAGGCGTCAGGCTCCTCCTCGGCAAGGTCCCAGACATAGGCATAGAGCGCGCGATAGGCTGCGGCGGCGGACATTCCTGGAGTTCCCTGATGAAGGTAGCGCGCGAGGAGGGCGCTGACCTGAATGCTGGACGAAGCAACAGCCTCGGTCCAGGACGGCCGGACGTCAATATTGGCCGTCCATCGATAAAACGGCTAGGGTAGCGGATGGATCGCCCGACCGGAGGCATCGGGGGATCGCCGCGATGTCATCGGGAGGTCACCATGACGACGCAGGAACGGTTTCAGGGACCCATTCCCGAAGTCTATGAACGGCTGTTCGTGCCGTTGATCTTCGAGCCTTATGCCGAAGACCTTGCCGGGCGCATCGTGGCGTTCAAGCCCGACAATGTCCTTGAGATCGCGGCCGGTACCGGCGTCGTCACGCGCGCGATGGCCGCGCGGCTCGGCCCCCATGTTGCGATCGTTGCGACCGATCTGAGCCCGGCCATGCTCGATGTGGCGAAGGCTCGGCAGGCCAATGACCCACGCATCGCCTGGCAGACCGCCGACGCCATGGCGCTGCCGTTTCCCGATGAGCGCTTCGATCTGGCCGTCTGCCAGTTCGGCGCCATGTTCTTCCCGGGCAAGGTCGGCGGCTACAGCGAGGCACGACGCGTCCTGCGACCGCGGGGACATTTTCTGTTCAATGTCTGGGATGGACTGGCGGCCAACGACTTTGCCCGCGCGGCCCATGAAGCGCTCGGCGCGATCTTTCCCGGAAGCCCGCCGGATTTCATGGCGCGGATCCCGCACGGCTATTTCGACGAGGCGACGATAAGGGCGCAACTCACCGAGGCCGGCTTCTCGGATATCCACTTCGAGGCCGTGGCAGCCGAAAGCCGCGCGCCCACGGCCCTCCAGGCGGCAACGGCCTATTGCCAGGGAACGCCGATGCGGCCGGAGATCGAATCACGGGCACCGGGTGCACTCGCCGAGGTCACAAGCCGCGTCGCCGAGGTATTCGTCGAACGTTTCGGCGACGGTCCGGTCACGGGCAATATCCGCGCCTTCGTCGTCCAGGCAACGCGACCCAGCTGAAACCGCGCGCTTCGCGACCTTGATCGACGCCGCTTTCGGACTGGCCCTGTGGAATAGGTTCTTTTTGGTCTTTGCAAGCGGACGCCGGCTTTGCTATAGGGGCGCCGCGGCACCGAACGCGCCGTTCCGCGATAGCTCAGTTGGTAGAGCAGGTGACTGTTAATCACCGGGTCGCTGGTTCGAGTCCAGCTCGCGGAGCCAGTTTCGTCAAGGGCTTAGGTCAGGAATGACTTAAGCCCTTGATCGTTTTAGGTACCGCATAGGTACCGAGCGCGTCTCGGCTTCGTACTGGGGCGGCGAGTTGCACGCGTCCCGCTTGTCGGGAGATCGGTCCAGCTCCATGCTCGCACTACCGATTCGAGGTAGGCGCGATGGGCGATTTCTATCCGGACAAACCCTTGATGCAGACGTGCGCGAATTGCGGCGTGCAGTTTCAGTTCGGACCCCACCGATACGATGGCACATGCCTGGGCGAAATCGACGTGATGGTCTGCGATCTTTGCGGGCCGGAAGACCGAAGCGACCGAGCCCGGCGGGAGGCGATCGACAGGATTGGCCGTCGGCTCGGGCTAACAAAGCCCAGGGCAAAGACGGAGATCTAAATGCACGATCCGTATGACGATCGGCAGGCGACGCTGGCGCGCATCGAAATAGAGCAGCAGCAGATTCAGCAGGGTGAGCTAAAGCGCTACGATTGGCGTGATGGTCGACGGATCGACATGACACGCCGCTGGTTCGAAATTCTCCAGGCAAAGGCTACTTTTCTTGAGAAGTGCATTGCGCTGGAGACACGAAAAGCCCGCCCCCTTACGGGAGCGGGCATTGCCGTCATGGCAACGGCCGGGATCGAACTGCATCCGACTTAGTCAGATGCAGGCCGGCGATCAGGCCGCCTGACAGAAGAAGTAGTCGAAGACCGACCGAACAGCTCGATGAGGCGAACGCAGTGCGGCGCGCGCAAGACGACCCTCGGTGCCGGTCTCGCATTGCTGCACACGGTCGGTTTCGAGCGCCGCCCGGGTGGTCAGGCCATGGTCGCGGCACCGGGTCGTTGGTTCGAGTCCAGCTCGCGGAGCCAGTTTCGTCAAGGGCTTGGGTCAGAAATGGCCCAGGCCCTTGATCGTTTCATTCCCGAAGTCATAGCTGTCCAGCGGTGCGAAGAGACGGCTTTTGCCTGCCTTTGCAGTTGACGCCGCGGTCTTCTGCGTCCATTTCCCCACGATCTTCTCAAGGCTACGCCGTTTAGGAGCCAAGCCGGACATGAGCGGGACGACCTTGTCGGGCGCCGGGCTGGATGTGCGCCGGCGCCGTACCCATTTCCGGGCGTGGCATCGGGGCATGCGCGAGACCGACCTGATCCTCGGGCGGTTCGCCGATGCGCAGATCGCCGACCTTTCCGAGTCCGAACTCGATTCGTTCGAATTGCTCCTCGACGAACAGGATCGCGACATCCTCGCCTGGCTGACGGGCGAGGCGCCGACACCGGAACATGCTCGCACGCCCTTTTTCCTGAAACTTGCCGCCTTCACCGGTGCAACCCTTCGATAGGCCGATGATCCGCTTCGAAACGATCCTGAACCGTCGCTCGACCGTGATCTCGGGCGTGCCCGACGGCTTTGACGGCAAGGTCGTCGCCGACATCGCCGCGCTCGCGACCCGCGAAGGCAGGGGCGAATTGCTGGTCGTCGCCCGCGACGGCAATCGCATGGCCGATCTGGAACAGGCGATCCGCTTTTTTGCCCCGACGCTGGAAACGATCAGCTTTCCCGCCTGGGACTGCATGCCCTATGACCGCGTTTCGCCGAATGCGAGCGTCGTGTCGCGGCGCATGGCGACCCTCGCCGATCTGGCGCGGCGCGGTCCCGGCAAGGGTCCGACGCGGGTCGTGCTGACCACGGTCAACGCGATCGTCCAGCGCCTGCCGAAGCGCGAGGCGATCGAGCGGCAGAGCCTTTCGATCGCCAGCGGCAATCAGCTGGTCATGGAAAAGCTGATCGGCTGGCTGGAGGAGAACGGCTTCCTGCGCACATCGACCGTGCGCGAGGCTGGCGAATATGCCGTGCGCGGCGGCATCGTCGATCTGTTCGCGGCCGGGCAGGGCGAGCCGGTGCGCGTCGATTTCTTCGGCGATACCATCGATTCGATCCGCTCCTTCGACGTCGAGAGCCAGCGCACGGTGGCGCAGAAGAAGCGGCTCGACCTCGTGCCGATGAGCGAGGTCGTGCTGACGGCGGATTCGATCGCGCGCTTCCGCAGCCGCTATCTGGAACTGTTCGGCGCGACCGATCGCGATGACATCCTCTACCAGTCGGTGAGCGAGGGTCGTCGCTACACCGGCGTCGAGCATTGGCTGCCGCTCTTCGTCGATGGGCTCGACACGCTGTTTGACTATCTCCCCGATGCGCCGGTCATTCTCGATCATCTGGTCGAGGAAGCGCTGGCCGAGCGTCTCGCCGACATCCAGGATCATTATGACGCCCGCCGCGACGGCATGGGCCAGGGGCAGGGCGGCATTCCCTATCGCCCCGTCCCGCCGGAACGGCTCTATCTTTCGCGCGAGGAATGGACGCGGCGCGAGGGGTCGGCGACGCTGCTGCGCATGACGCCCTTTGCCGAGGCCGACGATACGATGGTCGTCGATCTTGGCGGCCGGCAGGGCCGGACCTTCGCGGCCGAGCGGACGGCCGGCGACGTCAATGTCTTCGACGCCGTGATCGCGCATATCGGCACGCTGCGCGAGAAGAAGCGCGTCATCATCGCGAGCTGGAGCGAAGGCGCCCGCGACCGCCTCGCTCAGGTTCTCGCCGATCATGGGCTGAAGCGCACGCAGAAGGTCGATAGCTGGCGGGGAACCGAGGGACTCGACAAGGGCATCGTCGCGCTCGCCGTGCTAGGCCTCGAGGCGGGATTCGAGACGCCGAAGCTGACGGTGATCGGCGAGCAGGATATTCTCGGCGACCGTCTGGTCCGCCCCCGCAAGCGCGCGAAGAAGGCGTCGGATTTCCTCAGCGAGGTCGCCGGCCTCGCCGAAGGCGATCTGGTGGTCCATGTCGATCATGGCATCGGCCGTTTCTCGGGGCTGAAGACGATCACGGCCGCCGGCGCGCCGCGCGATTGCCTCGAAATCCTCTATGCCGGCGGCGACCGGCTCTATCTTCCCGTCGAGAACATCGAGCTTCTGTCGCGCTACGGCTCGGAAGACACGGAGGCTTCGCTCGACAAGCTCGGCGGCGTTGCCTGGCAGGCGCGGAAATCGCGCCTCAAGAAACGCATTCGCGACATGGCGGCGCAGCTCATCAAGATCGCCGCGGCCCGCGCCATGCGCCACGCCGAACCCATGGCGCCGCCAGACGGGCTTTATGACGAATTCGCCGCGCGCTTCCCCTATGAGGAGACGGAAGACCAACTGACGGCGATCGAGGCCGTCATCCAGGATCTGGGCGCCGGCACGCCGATGGACCGCCTGATCTGCGGCGATGTAGGCTTCGGCAAGACCGAGGTGGCGCTGCGTGCCGCCTTCGTCGCCGTGATGAGCGGCAAGCAGGTCGCGGTCGTGGTGCCGACGACGCTGCTGTCGCGCCAGCATTTCAAGACCTTTTCACAGCGTTTCGCCGGTTTCCCGATCCGGGTCGAGCAGGCCTCGCGGCTGGTTTCGACCAAGGATCTCGCCGAGACCAAGAAGGGCCTCAAGGAAGGGCAGGTCGACATCGTCGTCGGCACGCATGCCCTGCTCGGCAAGGCGATCGAGTTCAAGGATCTCGGCCTGCTGATAATCGACGAGGAGCAGCATTTCGGCGTCAAGCACAAGGAGCGGCTGAAGGAGCTGCGCGCCGATGTCCATGTGCTGACGCTCTCGGCGACGCCGATCCCGCGGACGCTGCAACTGGCGCTTACCGGGGTTCGCGAGCTGTCGCTGATCACGACGCCGCCTGTCGACCGCATGGCGGTCCGAACCTTCATCTCGCCCTTCGATGCGCTCACCGTGCGCGAGGCGCTGCTGCGCGAGCGCTATCGCGGTGGCCAGAGCTTCTATGTCTGCCCCCGCCTCTCGGACCTGGCCGAACGCAAGGAGTTCCTCGAGAAATTCGTGCCGGAAGTGAAGGTCGCCATCGCGCATGGCCAGATGCCGCCGACGGAGCTCGAAGACATCATGAACGCCTTCTATGACGGCGCCTATGATGTGCTGCTCTCGACGACGATCGTCGAATCCGGGCTCGACATCCCGACCGCCAATACACTGATCGTCCACAGGGCCGACATGTTCGGCCTCTCGCAGCTCTATCAGCTGCGCGGCCGTGTCGGCCGCTCGAAGACGCGCGCCTATGCGCTGTTCACGGTTCCGGCCGAGAAGCGCCTGACCGCCATGGCCGATCGCCGCCTCAAGGTGCTGCAATCGCTGGATACGCTCGGCGCCGGCTTCCAGCTCGCCAGTCACGACCTCGACATTCGCGGCGCCGGCAATCTGCTGGGCGAGGAGCAATCCGGCCATATCAAGGAAGTCGGCTTCGAGCTCTACCAGCAGATGCTGGAGGAGGCGGTGGCGCAGCTTCGGCAGGGCGGCGACGCCGACGAGGCCGATGACGGCCGCTGGTCGCCGCAGATCACGGTCGGCACGCCGGTCATGCTGCCGGAGACCTTTGTTCCCGACCTCCAGCTGCGGCTCGGGCTCTACCGACGCCTGGGCGATCTCGAAGAGCCGGAGCAGATCGACGCCTTCGGCGCCGAGCTGATCGACCGTTTCGGCCCGCTGCCGGACGAGGTCGAGCACCTGTTGAAGATCGTCTACATCAAGGCGCTCTGCCGCAAGGCGAATGTCGAGAAGGTCGATGCCGGCCCGAAGGGCATGGTCATCGGCTTCCGCAACTCGACCTTCGCCAATCCGGCCGGCCTAATCCGCTATATCGGCGAGCAGGGCAGCCTGGCGAAGGTTCGCCCCGACCAGAAGATCGTGCTGATCCGCGATTGGGAAGACCCGGAAAAGCGGCTCAAGGGCACCGCCGTGGTATTGACGCAACTGGCGCGGCTTGCGGTCGGCGACGGCAAGAAGGCGGTCTGAGCGAACCTGGACGGTTCCGCGATCAGCTGCTCTCTCGCTCGATCAACTCGAAACCGACATCGACAGTCCTGGGTCCTGCCGTATCGCCCGCGATCGCGCCCAGCAGCAGGCGGCCAGCCTCGAAGCCGATGCGGCGGGTTGGCACGGCGATCGTCGTCAGAGACGGGACCAGATGGCGGGCGAACTCGAAATCGCCGAAGCCGGTGATTGCGAAACGCCGCGGCACGGCAATGCCGCGCCTTATGCAGGCGAAGAGGACACCGGCGGCCGTGATGTCGCTGGAGAGGACGATGGCATCGGCGTCCGGATGCTGCGCCTCGACACGGTCGAGCAGGCTGGCGCCGGCATCCATGGTCAACGCCAGATCGCCGGCATCGATCAGCCTCGGCTCGTCTTCCGGCCACAGTTTTTGCGCCGCCGCGCAGAACCCATCCCGGCGCTGGCGCGCGCGGCTGTCGCCAGGGCGGACCACGCCGGCGAATACCGGTTGGCGGCGACCGCTCGCCGCCAGATGGCGAACGACCGCATCCATCGCCAGATCGTTGGAAAAGCCGACCTGCCGGTCGATCGGCTGGGGCGCCAGATCCCAGCCCTCGACGATCGGAATTCCGGCCCGCTTCAGCAACGAGACGCTGCCGCGCGTATGGCGCGTTCCAACAAGGAAGAGCCCGTCGGGGCGGCGGCCAAGGAGACTGCGGATCAGATCCTCTTCACGGTCGAGCCGGTAATCCGTATTGCCGACGAAAAGTTGATAGCCCTTGCGGCCCACCATGTCCGACAGGGACTGGATCGTGTCGGCGAAGATCGAGGTGGAGAGCGTCGGTATGACCGCTGCTATCGTCAGGCTGCGCGCCGAGGCGAGCATGCTGGCCGCCAGATTCTGCACATAGTGCGTCTTGCGAATGGCGGCCGTGATGAGTTCGAGCGTATCCGGCGAGACGGTTTGCGGCGTCCGCAGGGCGCGGGATACGGTCTGCATCGAGACGCCCGCTTCCGCCGCGACGTCGGCCATGGTCACGCCGGCGCGCCTCGGCCTGGCCTTGCGCTTGGGTTGGACTGCCTCGCTCACGATTCCACGACGCCTATGCCCATGGCGGTTGCGAGCACCAGCCCCGCTGGATCAGCTCGCTCGTCCCACGACCAGCGCTAGCAGAACGCGAATATGAAAAGAAGAACGAGGCCAGGCCAACGGCGCAAGTCTCGGGCACATCGACGTGGAATTGGTCGCGTATGGTTCTCGCAATCCAATAGCACCATATAGCGAGCAACAAGGAGGCTGCCTGAGCGCCATGCCCTCGATCCGATTTGGCAAGAGAACTGTCAAACTGCCCGAAAGCCGGCCGCTCCGGATCGGCATCGGCGGAGCTTTCATCGCCGGCGGCATATTCAGTTTTCTGCCTGTGCTGGGCATATGGATGTTGCCGATCGGGCTGATTGTGCTGTCCCATGACTTCCCGCGGATCCGCCGCTTTCGTCGTCAGTCGGAGGTGAAACTGGCCCGGCGCTGGGCGCGTTTTCGCGGTCGGGCGCCGGTGGATCAGGGCTGACCAGCCTCGCCGTGCCAGCGTACGGCCTTGCGCGTCCTCCGCGATCCCTCTAGCGTCGTATCTGCTTAGGTTCCCCCGATAGGACCGAAGGGTTCGGGGGATGAAATGGGAATCCGGTGCGGAACGACCCCTCAAGGGGTTTCAAGTCCGGAGCTGCCCCCGCAACTGTAAGCGGCGAGCGACCTTGCACCATGCCACTGGGAAACCGGGAAGGCGCCAGGGAAGCTGCGACCCGTGAGCCAGGAGACCAGCCTTTGCATCGTTAGGACCGGCCGTCGGTGGGACGGCAAAGGAGATGCCATGACTGATTCTCGTTCGACCACGCTTCCTACAAGCGGAACCCGCACCGAGGCGCCCAGCCGGCTTGCCGCCGGCATCGCCGCCATGGTCTTCGGCGTGCTGCTCTTTGTCGGCACCGGCTTTGCTGCGCCCAGCGCCATCCATAATGCGACCCACGACACGCGGCACGCCCTCGGGCTGCCCTGCCACTGACATCGGGGTCCATCATGCTGAAATCGATCATTCTCAGCGCCTTTGGCGCTGGCCTTGTCGTGGGCGCGATTCTGACGGGCGTCCAGTTCGTCACGACCGAGCCGCTGATCCTGCATGGCGAGACTTTTGAGAAGGCCGCCGAAGCCAACGAGGCTCCGGCAGCCGCTGTCGATCCCGCCGCCGCGCATCAGGAGGCGTCCGGCCATGACCATGCAGCCGCGGCGGAGACCACTCCGGCGGAACATCATCATGATGCCGGCGCCTGGGAGCCGGCCGATGGTTTCGAGCGCTCGGCCTATACGCTTCTCGCCAATCTGCTGATGGGCGTCGGAGTATCGGCGGTGCTGCTCGGCGCCATGACGCTGCGCGGCGGCCCGATCGACGCCCGAACCGGCGTGCTCTGGGGCGTCGCCGGGTTCTTCGTCGCTTCGCTTCTCCCCTCGCTCGGGTTGTCGCCGGAGCTTCCGGGAACCGCAGCGGCGGAGATCACCTCGCGGCAGATCTGGTGGCTTGGCACGGTCGCGGCCTCGGCGGCGGGCCTCGCGCTCCTCGTCTTCGCGCCAGCCTGGTACGCCAAGCTCGCCGGCATCGCACTGGCAGTCGTCCCGCATGTTATCGGGGCTCCACGGCCACCGACGCTGGAGGCTCCCTATCCGGCAGCGCTCGGCGCCGAATTCGTCGTCGCCTCGCTGGTCGCCAGCGCGCTGCTCTGGTCGCTCTCCGGCCTCTTCTCGGGCTGGCTTTACCGGCGCGTTTCGCGAACGGCCTGACGGGATGGAACCGACGATCCCGCCGCCGCGGACGGCGCTCGTCCTCGGCGGCGCCCGCTCCGGCAAGAGCCGCTTCGCGGAGACGATCGTACAGGCCTTGGCCCGTCCGGTCGTCTACGTCGCCACCGCCGAGGCGAGGGACCAGGAGATGGGCGAACGCATCGCCCTGCACCGGGCTCGCCGCGGCGACTGGGCGACGATCGAGGCGCCGCTCGATCTCGTCGGCGCGATTGCGAGAGCGGAGGGAAGGGCGGTTCTCGTCGATTGCCTGACGCTCTGGCTCTCCAACCTGCTCGAGGCCGGCCGCGACCCCGAGGCAGAGGGCGAACGGCTCGCCGCCTGCCTTGACGAGGCCTCGGTGCCGATCGTGCTCGTCTCCAACGAGGTCGGCTCCGGCATCGTGCCGATGAATGCACTCGCCCGCCGCTTCGCCGACGAGCAGGGCCGCCTCAACCAGCGCATCGCCAAGGCGGTCGCCCAGGTTTTCCTCGTGGCGGCGGGCCTGCCCGTCCGCCTCAAACCCCGTTCCGATCCGGAGTATTCGCTTTGACCGCCCGCATTCCCGCCACCATCGTCACCGGCTTCCTCGGGGCCGGCAAGACGACGCTGATCCGCAACCTGATCGCGCAGGCGAACGGCAAGCGGATCGCCCTCATCGTCAACGAGTTTGGCGACATGGGCTTCGACGGCTCGCTGCTTTCCGATTGCGGCGTCGATGACTGCAAGCCGGATACGGTCGTGGAACTCACCAATGGCTGCATTTGCTGCACCGTCGCGGATGATTTCCTGCCGACGATCGAGATGCTGCTGAAGCGAGATCCCGCGCCGGACCATATCGTCATTGAGACCTCGGGCCTTGCTCTGCCGCAGCCACTGGTGCGTGCCTTCACCTGGCCCTCCGTGCGCCATCGGACCACGATCGACGGCGTCGTGACGGTCGTGGATGCCGCCGCCGTCGCGGAAGGGCGCTTTGCCCATGACGAGGCGGCGGTAGCGGCGCAGCGCGCGGCCGATCCCTCGCTCGACCATGACGACCCGATCGAGGAACTGTTCGAGGACCAGCTCTCCTGCGCCGATCTGATCGTGCTCTCCAAGGCCGATCTCGTCGATGCCGCGCAGCTTGCCGAGGTGGAGGCGATCGTGCGGCGCGAGGCTCGCTCGGAAGCGCGCAGCGTCATCGGCTCGCCGGCCGGCCTGCCACTCGCCATCCTGCTTGGCGTCGGCGCGGCGGCCGAGGACGATGCGGCCAACCGCAAGAGCCACCACGATCTCGAAGGCGAGGAGCACGACCACGACGATTTCGTCTCCTATGTCCTCGACATCGGCGAGCAAGGGTCGATCGAGGCGCTGGGCGACAAGGTCAGGGGCGCTATGGGTGAAGCCGGCGTGCTGCGAATCAAGGGCCGGGCCCGGGTCGCCGGCAAGGCGTTCCCGGCCGTGGTGCAGGCCGTCGGCCCGCGCGTCGAGACCTATTTTGCGGCAGGAGAGATCGCCGGTCGGCTCGTCGTGATCGGCGAGAAGCATCTCGACCGTGCCGCCGTCGAGGCACATTTCGGAGCCTGAGCCATGCACCTGATCGTCGGCGAAACGGAACGGATCGACGATGGCGCCACCGCCGTCGATCTGGATCAATCGCCCGGCGATATTGTTGTGCTGTCGGCGGCGGATTCCGAACTCGCCGCCTTTGCCGGTGCCTTCGCGCGGATGCCTGAAGGGCCGAGCCTTCGCCTCGCCAATTGGACCAAGCTGCAGCATCCCTATTCGGTCGATCTCTATCTCGAAAAGACGCTCCAGAAGGCCAAGCTCGTCATCGTGCGAATGATGGGCGGCTCCGGCTATTGGCCCTATGGGCTGGAGGCGCTCCGGGCGCTCTCGCGTGGCGGCGGCCCGAGGCTGGCGGTGATGCCCGGCGAGGACCGCTGGGACCCGTCGCTGGAGCCCTATTCGACCATCGACATCGCCGCCGCCCGGCAGCTCTGGCGCTGCTGCGTCGAGGCGGGGCCGGAGAATATCGGCCGCGCGCTGCGGCTGGCGCGACACTGGGTCGGCGACGGTGAGGCCCCCGAGGCGCCCGTCGCGCTGCCCGAAATCGGCTTCTGGCAGCCGGGCAGCGGCGTCGTATCCCGAGAGGCCGCGCTCTCGGCGGCGCGCCAGCGGCCCTATGCGCCGATCGTCTTTTACCGGGCGCTGATCGAGGGCGGCTCTACCGAGCCGATCGACGCGCTGGTCGAGGCACTTGGCCGCGAGGGCATCGGCGCGGTGCCCATCTTCGTCACCAGCCTGAAAAACCCTGCCGTCGCCGAAGCGCTCGGCCAGTTCTTTGTCGAAGCGCCACCCGCTATCGTACTGAACGGCACCGCCTTCGCGATCTCCAGGCCCGGACGAAGCCATGAGCCAACCGTGCTCGACGCGCCTGGCCGGCCTGTGCTGCAGATCGTCTTCGCCGGCACCAGCCGCGAGGCGTGGCTCAATTCAACGCGCGGACTTTCGCCGCGCGATCTGATCATGAACGTGGCGCTGCCCGAGGTCGACGGCCGTATCCTGACGCGGCCGGTCTCGTTCAAGGAAGAAGTGGCGCGCGATCCCGCCACGGACAGCCGCATCGTCGTCTACAAGGCCGATCGCGAGCGGATCGCCTTCGTTGCGGCGCAGGTGGCCGCCTGGGTGCGTCTCGGCGCGAAGCCGGCCAGCAAAAGTCGCATCGCGCTGGTTCTCTCCAACTATCCCGGCCGCGACGGCCGGATCGGCAATGGCGTCGGCCTCGACACGCCGGAGAGCGCGGTGCGGATCGCTGCGGCGATGCGGCGCGCGGGGTACGAACTGCCGGCGTTCCCGGAGACGGGCCGAGCGCTGATGGAGGGTTTGCTGGAGGCGGACCAAGGCCCGCAGGCGCTTTCGCCCCTTCTCCCGCAAAGCGGGGGAGGGTTGGGGAGGGGGCTAGCTTCCGAGCCGTCGACGGAAACGCTCCATGCCCAACATACCCCCCTCTCCAGCTCGCCCCCACAAGGGGGGAGAGAGCTGGGCGGAGTCTCTCCCGCAATTCTCCCCCTCGCCGCCTACCTCGCCTTTCACGACGCCTTGCCGGAATCCGTCCGCGCCGCGCTTGCCTCCCGCTGGGGTGCGCCTGAAGAGGATCCGCTCTTCGAGGACGGCGCTTTCCATGTCCGCGTCCATCGCTTCGGCAATATCGTCCTCGCCGTGCAGCCGGGACGGGGCCATGGCGTCGATCCCAAGGCGACCTATCACGATCCGGAGCTCGTGCCGCCGCACCACTACCTCGCCTTCTACGCGTTTCTCCGGCACGAGTTCGGCGCCGACGCGATCGTGCAGATCGGTAAGCACGGCAACCTAGAATGGCTACCTGGCAAGGCGCTCGGCCTGTCGGCGGAGTGCTGGCCGGAGGTCGCGCTGGGCCCGACGCCGCTCATCTATCCGTTTATCGTCAATGATCCCGGCGAGGGCGCGCAGGCGAAGCGGCGCTCCTCGGCGGTGATCGTCGACCATCTCATGCCGGCGCTCACCCGCGCCGGGGCGCAGGGCGTCTTCGCCGAGATCGAAACGCTGATCGACGAATATCATCTCGCCGCCGGCGCCGATCCGAAGCGGCGCGACTTTCTCGAGGCCGAGATCCTGGCGCTGGCCGAACGCCATGGCATCGACCGCGACCTCGAAATCGGCCGCGACGATCCGAACCGCGCGCTGAGAGCGATCGACGCGCATCTCTGCGACATCAAGGAACTGCAGATCCGCGACGGACTGCATCTGTTCGGGAAGAGCCCCGAGGGGGACGCGCGGATCGATACGCTTCTCGCCATCGCCCGAGCCCCACGCTCCGGCGGAAGACCGCAGGACGGCTCGTTGGCGCGCGCGATCGCGAACGATCTGGGCCTTGCGGGGTTCGATCCGATCGGGTGTGACCGCGCGGCCGATTGGGAGGGGCCAAGGCCGGAGGTGCTTGAGGCCCTTGGCGAAGGCCTGTGGCGAACGGCTGGTGATACGGTTGAGCGGGTGGAGGCTTTGGCGCGTGCCATGGTCGCAGCTCTTCTCCCTCTCCCGCAAAGCGAGGGAGGGTCGGGGAGGGGGCCAACTGCCGAGCCGTCGACGGAGGCGAGTCACGCCCAGCATACCCCCCTCGCCAACTCTTCCCTACAAGGGGGCAGAGGGCAGGCCGATGCGCTTCATCGGCTCGATTGCCTCGACGATTTCTCCGCCACCACCCCCATTCTCGACTGGATTGTCGCCGATCTCGCGCCCGCGCTGGACCGTTCGGGCAGCGACGAGATCGCTGGCGTGATCGCAGCTCTCGACGGCCGTTTCATCCCGCCCGGCCCCTCCGGCGCACCGTCACGGGGACGGGCCGATGTGCTGCCGACCGGGCGCAACTTCTACGCCGTCGACACCCGCGCGATCCCGACCGAAGCCGCCTGGCGGCTCGGGCGGCTGGCGGCGGAGGCGCTGGTGCAGCGTTATCTTCAGGACGAGGGCGAATGGCCGCGCTCCATCGCGATCTCCGCCTGGGGCACGGCCAATATGCGCACCGGCGGCGACGACATCGCGCAGGTGCTGGCGCTGATCGGCGCCGAGCCGGCCTGGGAGCCGGGCACCGGCCGTGTCACCGGATTTCGCGTGCTGACGCTCTCCGAGCTTAAGCGTCCGCGCGTCGACGTCACGCTGCGCATCTCCGGCATGTTCCGCGATGCCTTCCCGGAGCAGATCGACCTGATCGATTCCGCCATCCGGGCGATCGCCGAGCGCGACGAGGACGACGACGCCAACCCGCTCGCGGCGGCGCGGCGGCGCGAGCACCATACGGCTCGGATCTTCGGCGCGAAGCCCGGCAGCTATGGAGCCGGTTTGCAGACGCTGATGGACTATTCGCTCTGGCAGGACCGGGCCGAGATCGCCGACAATTTCCTCGCGGCCAGCGGATTTCACTATGGCGCGGGCATAGAAGGCGCGTCAGCGGAAGGCCGGCTGCGCGCCCGGCTCGCCGCCGTCGACGCCGTAGTCCAGAACCAGGACAATCGCGAGCACGACATCCTCGACAGCGACGAATATTACCAGTTCCAGGGCGGGCTGGCGGCGTCGATCGAGCGGCTGAAGGGCTCGGCGCCCCGGCTCTATCATGGCGATCATGCAATCGCCGACAGCCCGGTCGTGCGGCCGCTTTCCGAGGAGATTGGCCGCGTCGTGCGCGGGCGGGCCGCCAATCCGAAATGGATCGCCGGCTGCATGCGCCATGGCTATAAGGGCGCCTCCGAAATGGCGGCGACGGTCGATTTCCTGTTCGGCTATGCCGCGACGACGCACGCTGTCGGCGACCATCATTTCGACGCGCTGTACGACGCCTATCTGGGCGACGAGACCGTGCGCGACTTCGTGGCCGACGCCAATCCGGCGGCACTCTCCGAGATGTCGACCCGCTTCGCCGAGGCGATCGATCGCGGCCTCTGGTCGCCGCGCCGCAATTCCGTCCACGCCGATCTCGCCGAGATGCGCGCCGGACAGCCGCTCTTGTGGAAGGAAACTGCATGAATACCGAGCCGACCGAGGCCGAGATCAATGCTCGCCACGCCGAAAAGATGAAGAAGAAGAAGGCCGTGCGCGACAAGATCCTCGCGTCGAAGACGGTCGAGAAGGGCCTGCTGATGGTCCATACCGGCAAGGGCAAGGGCAAGTCGACGGCAGCCTTCGGGGTTGTCTTCCGCTCGCTCGGCTATGGCTTCCCGGTCGCCGTGGTCCAGTTCGTCAAGGGTTCCTGGGAGACGGGCGAACGGCTGGCGCTGGAGAAATTCGGGGACCTCGTCACCATCAACCGGCTGGGCGAAGGGTTCACCTGGGAAACGCAGGACCGCGAGCGCGACATCGCGGCGGCGCGCAATGCCTGGGAGACGGCCAAGGAACTGATCCGCAGCGGCACCAACCATGTGGTGCTGCTCGACGAGCTCAACATCGTGCTTCGCTACGATTATCTGCCCGTCGACGAAGTCGTCGCCTTCCTGCGGGACGAGAAGCCGCACGATCTCCACGTCATCGTCACCGGCCGCAACGCTCCTGAGGCGCTGATCGAGATCGCCGATCTCGTGACCGAGATGGAAATGGTGAAGCACCCGTTCCGCTCCGGCGTGAAGGCGCAGAAGGGCATCGAGTTTTGAGGGAGTCGTGGGTGGCGGCAAGGAAGACCCTCACCCCAACCCTCTCCCGCGAGCGGGAGAGGGGGCGCCAACGATCGGCTGTGTCGCTCGTGCCAAGCACCGTCCGGCTCCCTCGCCCGCCTGCGGGAGAGGGTTGGGGTGAGGGCCTTTCTTCCTTCCACGAGATAGCCCGTCCATGACTGCCGCCGCGATCATGTTCCAGGGTACCGGCTCCAATGTCGGCAAGTCGACGCTGGTTGCCGGGCTGGCGCGGCTGCTCGTGCGGCGCGGGCTCAGGGTCGCGCCGTTCAAGCCGCAGAACATGTCGAACAATGCGGCGGTGGCGGCCGATGGCGGCGAGATCGGCCGCGCGCAGGCTTTGCAGGCACGGGCGGCACGGCTGGCGCCGAGCGTTCATATGAACCCGGTGCTGCTGAAGCCCGAGAGCGAGACCGGCGCGCAGATCATCGTTCAGGGCCAGCGCTTCGGCACGATGCGGGCGCGGGAATATGGTGCGCGGAAGGCCGAACTTCTGCCGAAGGTGCTGGAAAGTTTCGCCATCCTGCGCCGCGATACCGATATCGTGCTGGTCGAGGGGGCGGGGAGCCCGGCGGAGATCAACCTTCGCGCCGGCGACATCGCCAATATGGGCTTTGCCGAGGCCGCCAATATTCCGGTCGTGCTCGTCGGCGACATCGATCGCGGCGGCGTCATTGCGAGCCTCGTCGGCACGCGTACCATCCTGCCGCGTTCTGACCGGGATCGCATCGAAGGTTTCATTATCAACAAGATGCGTGGTGATCTTCGTCTATTCGATGAGGGCGTCACGGCCATTCGCGGCGCCACCGGCTGGGCGGCGCTCGGGGTCGTTCCCTGGTTCGCCGAGGCGTCACGCCTGCCGCCGGAGGATATTCTCGATCTGGCCGGCGGAGCGCCGCGAAGCGATGGCGTGCGGATTGCCGTGCCGCTCCTGCCGAGGATCGCCAATTTCGACGATCTCGATCCTCTGAAGCAGGAGCCGGGCGTTGCGCTTGTCCTGGTGCGGCCCGGCGACGCCATCCCCGTTTGCGATCTCGTGCTGTTGCCAGGCTCCAAATCGACGATGGCCGATCTGATGTTCCTCAGGCAACAGGGCTGGGACATTGACATCCTGGCGCATCGTCGGCGCGGCGGGAGCATCGTCGGGCTCTGCGGCGGTTATCAGATGCTCGGACAGACGATCGCAGATCCCGATGGCGTCGAGGGTCTAGCTGGCAGCGTCGCAGGACTGGGGCTGCTCGATGTCGAGACCATACTCACCGGCGACAAGCGGACAGCGCCGTTTGCCGGAACCGAGGCCGGATGCGGACTGGCGGTTGCGGGCTACGAGATCCATCTCGGGCGGACCGAGGGACCGGACCGCGAGCGGCCGTGGCTGACGACGGAAGCTGGCGGCGAGGGGGCGATGTCGGCGGATGGTCGCGTCCGGGGCAGCTATGTCCACGGCCTCTTCGGATCCGACCCGTTCCGACGCGACTTCCTCGCGAGGTTTGGCGTCGAACCGTCTGACGTTTCGTACGAATCCAATGTCGAGGAGACGTTGGACAGGCTTGCCGACCATCTGGAGGCGCATCTCGATATCGAGGCGATCCTCAGGATAGCCGCCAGAGTCCGATGATAACGATGAGCACGGCGCCGAGTGCGCCAGCGACCTGCAGTACGCGCAGCGCCCGCCTGATATCGTTCATCGAGGCATCGTGGCGGGCGGTGTCGTTCAGGAACGGATCGTCGACCACGAGTTCGCCATAGCGGCGGGGGCCGGCGAGCGCGATGTCGAGGGCGCCGGCCATGGCGGCTTCGGGCCAGCCGGCATTGGGCGAGCGGTGCTTGCCGGCATCGTCGAGCATGACGACGAAGGACCGCTGGATCGTCCCGCCGACAAAGGGTGCAGCCATCGCGATCAGGAACCCGGATAGGCGGCTCGCCGGCAGGTTGACGAGGTCGTCGAGACGGGCGGCGGCCCAGCCAAAGGCGAGGTGGCGTTCCGATTTGTGACCGATCATGGAATCGGCGGTGTTGATCATCTTGTAGGCGAATAGGCCGGGCAGTCCGAGCAGCGCGAACCACAGCGCCGGCGCGACCAGCCCGTCGGAAAAGTTCTCGGCGGTCGATTCGATCGCGGCGCGGGAGACGCCGGCTTCGTCGAGCTTGTCGGGGTCGCGCCCGACGATCTGCGACACCGCTTCGCGCGCCGCCCGCAGGCCGTCATGTGCGAAAGCGAGCCGCACCGCGTCGACGTGATCATAGAGCGAGCGGCCGGCAAGCAGGATCGCCGCCACCAGTACCACCAGGGAATAGCCGGCCGGCGTTGTCATGAGCAGCCGTTCCAGCAGCCAGCCTGCTCCCAGCGACAAGCCGACGAGGAAGATCACGACGAGCACGCCGACAAGGCGACGGCCTTGCGCCTCGCCCGAGGCAGGCGGCGCGGCATTGAGGCGCCTGTCCAGCGAACCGATGATCGCTCCGAACCAGGTCACCGGATGGGGTACCCGCCGCCAGAGCCAGTCTGGATCGCCGATAAGTGCATCGACGAGGAGGGCGGCCAGCAGCAGCCAGAGCCGGGCATCAAAGGAGAGCGCCATCATAGCTGCTGGCTTCCGGGTAGTCGCCGATCGGTCATGTATGGGTACGGCCGCATCGTTTCCCCGTGAGCTTTTGGCAACGCTTCTCCACTAGCCGCTGGGAGGCGGCCGGCCAAGCGGCATGATGCAGCGGCGGGGAGTTGTCAGAACCTCCCGATCCCGGTCATATCGAGCCTTCGGAAGGCATGGACGGTTCAACCAAAGGAAACAAGAACAATGAAAGGCATCATCCTAGCCGGCGGTAGCGGGACACGGCTGCATCCGATGACGCTGGTCACGTCGAAGCAGCTCATGCCGATCTACGACAAGCCCATGATTTATTATCCCTTGACCACGCTAATGCTGGCCGGGATCAAGGACATTCTCATCATCTCGACGCCGCTCGACCTGCCGGCCTTCCAGCGGCTGCTCGGCGACGGTTCCACTTGGGGCATTTCGATCTCCTACAAGGAGCAGCCCAGCCCCGACGGCCTGGCGCAGGCCTATATCATCGGCGCTGAATTCGTGGCCGGCTCGTCGTCCTGCCTCGTGCTCGGCGACAACATCTTCTACGGCCACGGCCTGCCGGAACTGCTGGGCGCGGCGACGGCAAGGAAGAACGGCGCGACCGTGTTCGCCTATCATGTCACCGATCCGGAGCGGTATGGCGTGGTCGAGTTCGACGGCGCCATGCAGGCCGTGTCGCTGGAAGAAAAGCCGGCGGTGCCGCGCTCGAACTGGGCCGTCACCGGGCTCTATTTCTACGATGAGAGCGTCGTCGACATTGCCGCCAACCTGAAGCCATCGGCGCGCGGCGAACTGGAGATCACCGACGTTAACCGCGCCTATCTGGAGCGCGGCGAACTCGCCGTCGAACTGATGGGGCGCGGCTATGCCTGGCTCGATACCGGCACGCCGGACAGCCTGATCGAGGCGGCGGAATTCGTGCGCACGTTGGAAAAGCGACAAGGCTTCAAGATCGCCTGCCCGGAAGAAGTCGCCTGGCGCCTCGGCTTCATCGATGATGTCCAGCTGGAGGCACGCGCCAAGGCCCTCGGCAAGAGCGCCTATGGCCAGTATCTACGCCAGCTGACGGTGGATGGGACGCGGTAGGGCGCCCTGCCGATCAACGGCGCGTTGCGCGCGCCGTCAGGATTCCCTCGACAAAGGTCGCCAGATCCGGGCCTTCAAAGAGAAAGCCATCGACATGGGCAGCTCGCGCTGCCTGCATGTCGCTTTCCTTGTCGCCGACCAGGAAGGAGCGCGCCGGATCGAGGCGAAGGTCGGCGATGGCGCGCAGGATCATGCCGGGTTTCGGCTTCCGGTCTGAATGATCGGCGCGGTAGCGCTCAACAATGCCGTCCGGGTGAAACGGGCAGGCATAGATCGCATCGAGCCTGGCGCCGTCGCGGGCCAGCGTCTCGGCGAGATACGCGTTGAAGGCGTGCATTTCGTCTTCGGAGTAGTAGCCGCGCGCGACGCCCGATTGATTGGTTACGACGACGGTGACGAAACCGGCTTCGTTCATCCTCCGCACGGCCGCCGCCGCGCCGGGAATGAGCCGCAGCGCCTCGGGGCGGAAGACATAATCGTCATCGACATTCAGCACGCCGTCGCGGTCGAGGAAGGCGGCGGGGCGGAGCGCTGCGTCATTCATGCGGGTTTCTCGGCCAATGTCGCGGCGGCGCAGGCGATGTGATAGAGGCTCGACGCCCGAACCGGCCCCGGAAGAAAGCTCCCATCCTCGGCCATGATCTCGTGCCAAATGCCGGCCGGACGGCGATCCAGATAACGCATCAGACCTTCCTCCGCTTCCGCCTCGCGTTCCGCCGCGAGAGCACGAGAAGTGTCGGTGTTCATCCTGTGGCCGGCGAGCCCGTGCCACGCCTTCAGCCGCTCGGTCTGCGGCCAGAGCTTGGCCTCGCCGTCCCGTAAATGGAAATGCTCATCGATCGCGCCAAAGGCGACGTTGCGCTCGATCGAGACGCCGAAGCGTTCTCCGATCGCGGCGAGCCTGAGAGCCGCCGAGAAGATTCGCTCGTCGCGTCTGGCGCCAAGCCAGCGCAGCAGCAGCCAGGCCCATTCGAACTGGTGGCCCGGCTCGACCTGCAGACCCTTCGCATCGGCCATCGGCCGCCAGTCACCGTCGAAGAACTCGGGCAAGGCGCCGGTCTCGGGGAGGATCAACCGTGTCAGCGCGAGTTCGCCGATCCGGTCGGCATGCGCACGCCAGGAAGGATCCTCAGTGCCCACGATCTCGTCCCAGGCGAGGAACGCCTCGAAGAGATGCATATGCGGATTGGATTTCAGGGGAAGCGTGCGCGGCGATGCCTCTTCGAAACCGAGATAGGGATGCGCCCAGCAGGCGACGAGACGCTCGCGGATCCGCGTCGCGACGCTGTGCAGTTCCTTCCGGTCGCCGAGCCGCTTCGCCGCCGCGGCGAGGCCGAACAGCACGAAGGCATAGTCATAAGGATCGTAGCGATCGTTTCTCAGGCTGCCATCCACGGCGACGGCACCCAGCACGGTCCCATCCGGCAGCACCAGCCGGCCAAGCAGGAAGTCGAGCCCGTGCCGAACCAATTCCCCCGCCGGGCCGCCCCAGCCGAGCTCCTGGCCGATCGCGAAGCAATAGATCTGCCGGGCGACGAGGCGCGCCCGGCGCGGCTCCTCGATAGGCGTGCCATCCGGCTCGATCCGCTCAAAGAAGCCGCCGCCCTTGCGATCGACCCCATGCGCGGCCCAGAAGGGCAGGGCGTCGGCCACCAGCCATTCGCCCAGCGCACCCGCCGCGCGCCCCTTGCCGCCCTTCGCTGCCGCCATCGCCCTCATCCCCCGCTGCCGGCCAGGAAAGGCCGGCAGCGATGGCTATCGCCGGACGGCGAAACCGTCAACGCGGGAAGAAGGTGGTTGGCGGCCTATCAAGCCGCGAGCGTCGCAAGATTGTCACGGGCATAGGTCTCGACAGAGCGCGGCGGCTTGCCAGTCAGGGTCTCGACCGCGTCGGACACGCCGGCTGTCCAGCCCTGGCGAACCGGATAGAAGATGCTGGCCAGGAAGCGCGCATAGGCCTCGGGAACACCGGCGACGGTCAGGATGCCGACGAAGGTGTCGTCATCCACTGCCTGATACGCGACCGGTTTGCCGAGGACCTTGGCGAGGATTGCCGCCGCATCCGCATAGCCGAGGGCTTCCGGACCCGTGAGGTTGAACGACTTGCCGTCGAAGCGATCCGTGGTTAGCGCTGCCGCCGCGCTCTCGGCGATGTCGCGCACGTCGATGAACGCGGATTTGCCATCGCCGGCCGGCACAGCGATCGTGCCGGCATGATCGATACCGGGCTTCCAATAGGTGACGAAATTGTCCGAGAACCAGTTCGGACGCAGGATCACATAGGGCGTACCCGATTTTTCGATGGCGATCTCGACCTGACGGTAGGGGATTGAATCATCCGCATCGACGCCGAAGACGCTCTGGAACACGATCTTGATGTTGCGCGAGGCGGCGGCTTCGACCAGCGGCAGCAGCAATTCCGTGACTGCCAGATAACCGGTGGGCAGCAGAACGAAGGCGCGGTCGACGCCTTCAAGGGCGGGTGCGATGGTCGCCGGATCGGCGAAGTCGAATACGACGCCTTCGGCGCCTTCGACCGGCTGTCCCGAGCGCGAGGCCGCCTTCACCGCCTCGCCCTTGGCGAGCAGCGCTGCGACGAGTGGCTTGCCGACATGCCCCGTTGCGCCGAGCACGAGAATCTTGCCTGCCATGGATCATCTCCTAAGTTTCTGATAGATACTTTGTATCATATGGAGACATAGCCGCTGCGGATATAGCGCGAAAGAAGGCACTTTCGGCTCACATGGTTTCCTCAGGGAAACTGCCGGCGCCCGCCAATCGATGGAAGTTCAGGCAATGGACAGGATCTATAATGTTTATGAAGACCGTTGCCCGACCCGGCTGGTGCTGGATCGCCTCGCCGACAAATGGGCGCTGCTGATCCTCGACCGGCTCCGGGAAGACGCCGTCCGCTTCAATCATCTTCGCCGCGAGATCAAAGGCATCTCCCAGAAGGTGCTCTCACAGACCCTGAAGAAGCTGGAGCGCGACGGCCTCGTCTCGCGCAGCGTCTTCCCGACCGTTCCCGTCACCGTGGAATATCGACTGACGCCGCTTGGACACACGCTGACCGAGACGGTGTCGGCTCTGACCCATTGGGCCGAGAGCAACATGGACGCCGTTTTCGCCGCGCAGGCGGCCTATGACGGCGCCTCGCCGGCCGGGTAGGTTTCAGCGTCCCGAGCTCTTGCGCTGGGCGCGAAAAGCCTGTCGAAATATCGAAGGATTCGTAGCAACGAGGAGCCGCGATGACGATCGCCGGGACGCTGGAAACGCTGCCCTTGTTCGAGGGCTTCGGCTGGGACGGAATCCAGGCGCTCGCGAACCGCGCCCATGTTCGGAGCTTCCCTTTGGGTGCCTCGATCGTGCGCCAGGGCGATCTGGACGCATCGATGTTCGTGATCACGGGCGGCCGGGCCAAGGTGACCTTCCACTCTCCTGGCGGCTCCAAGGAGATCGCGGTTCTGGGCAAGGGCGACGTGGTCGGCGAGATTTCGCTGCTCACGGGGTTCTCCCGCACGGCGAGCGTCACCGCGGTGGAGCCTGTGACGGCGATCGAGATCGACAAGACCTCCTTCACCATCGTCGTCGGGGGGCGCGCGGAGCTGCTGGACCGTTTGGCTTCGATCGTCGAGCAGCGCCGCGCCGAACTCGCCCATGTGAAACAGGAAGCCGAGGCGGCCGACATGAACAGCCGGACCTCCATCCTCGAGCGCCTGACACGAATGTTCGGTTAACGCCCTACCCGTGGGGACCAGGCGGCTTTCCTTCACGCAATGACGGAATAGAACGAATTCGCGGCTGAGCCGACTAACCTTTCGCGTCGGCCGGCAGGGCGAAGGCTCCATCGCGATGTCATGCCCCCGAAATGGTGCGTCGCACATTGTTGAGTGCGTCGCAAAATTCCTGTTGCTCCCGCCGCCCTTCCTGGTGCAGCGTTCGCAGGCCTGGGGGCTTAACGGGAGCTGTCGATGAAGATTTCCTTTCTGGGGATGATGGGTGCAGCTGCGCTCGGATTGGGCCTCTCCGCCACGATGGGCGGAGCCGCCTCGGCCACGCCGGCCGACGGGTTCGACTTTGTGCAGATCGGCAAGGATGGAAGTGGCTGCCAGCTTGTCATGTCGTCGTCGACCAGCAAGCCGGTGACCCGCTGGGACCGCAAGAAGGACAAGGTGTTCGGCATCGCCGTCGGCAACAAATGTCCGCAGGTCTATACAACCGGAGGCGTCAACCTCGACCTTTCGGTATTCCCGACCTATAGCGTCGCCAACCGCGTCTTCACGCTCTATTCGGCCAAGGGCGACAAGATGGTTTTCTATAAGGCCTATGGCGAGCGCTACAATTTCCGCTGGATCCCCGCGCCCAAACCGGTGACGCCGCCTGCCGCCCCGGCGCCGGCCAAGATCTAAACGCCCAGACTCAACCGATCCTGAAAACAGCTCTGGCCGGCTCGATCATGATCAAGCCGGCCAGAGCTGCTAAATGCGCCCGAGATGCGATGTCGGCGCGTCAGAAGCTCAGGCTGAAATTGGCCTGGACCGAATTGTCGCTGACATCCTCGGCGAACTGCCCGACATAGGAGAGGCCGACGCGCGCCTTGGGGTTGACCAGAAGGTCGGCGCCGAGTTCGACGAGCGCGGTGTTCTCGGCGAGCGGCACGCCCGACACTGAGAAGCTCGCTCCCGGCGCGCTGACAAAGGCCATCTGCGCCGTCGGCGAGAGATCGCCAAAGGCATATTGCCATGCGAGCGACGCGCGAGGCTGCAAGACCATGCCGCCCGATACCGCCAGGCTGGTGGCGGCGCGAAGGCCCAGCGTGCTGTAGCCGACGCCGGAATTCATCGACGATCCGTTCAGGCCAGCGGCCGCGCCCGTCTCGGAGAAGCCGTCCGTGTTGACGTTGACATAGGCGAGGCCGACGAACGGCTCCAAGGCTACCTTCTGGACCGCGAAGCCGTAGCCAAGTTCGCCGAAGGCCTGCGCCGTGCCGCCATTATATTGCGCGCTGGCTTGCTGGAGGTAGCCCGGATAGGCGATCAGGCGGTCGGAATTGATCTGGTTGAAGGCATAGCTGGCGCCGAGGCGAACATTGACCGGCCCGGCCTTGGTGCCGGCATAGGCCGCCAGAAGCAGGCTGTCGACCTTGAACGAATTGCCCAGTTCTCCGACATCCGCGTTCGACTGCGAATAGCCGAGCGCCGCGCCGACCCGCCAATCGTCGATGCCGATGTCGGCGCCCGAGATGATGCCGCCGATGCTCTCGCTCACATCGGCAAGGTCCGAGCCGCTGTTCAGATCGGCCCACCCGCCATAGACCTGACCCCAGAGCGTGGCGCCCGAAGCCTTCGGCTCGGCCGCGCCATCCTTGGACACATAGCCGAGCGCCGCGACGGATGCCGGCTGCTTGGCCTCCTCGCCATAAGCAAGGGTCGGCCCGCCGTCCGAGAGCGACGCCATGGCGCCGGACTGGCCGGCATAGGAACCCTGGCGCAGGCGGCCGAGCACGGCCTGTCGGCTGTAGAAGCTGTCGCCGACGATGATGGATTGTTCGCTCGCATAGCCCTCGCCGGACAAGGCGCCGAGCGCCGCCGGCAACTGCGCCGTATCCAGCGCATAGAGCGGGGCCAGCGCCTCGGGTAGGGCGGCTAGGGTGTTGTTGCCGGTGTTGTTGATGATGCCATCAATGGCGCTGCCGACCGCCTGCTGGTTCGGCGTATTGCCCGGCAGAGCGGCGAGGGCAGCCGCGACGTTCAGCGTCACGTCCGTCGGCGTATAGCCCAGCCAGGCGGCGAAGAGGTCGGGGAGGCCGGATGTCTCTAGCGCCTCGAACGCTCCGGTGATCTCCTGCGTAGCGGAAACGACGGTGTATCGCTTCAGCAGGCTATCGGTATCGAAGCTGGCAGCCAGCGTTCCGGCGAGGCGGGCCGTGTCGGTATGGAGGCTGTCATAGCTGCCGTCGCCGATGCGCAAGCCGAGCGTTCCGGCGGACGTCTGAGCGAAGATACCGCTGATCTGCTGCGTCACGCCGGAACCGGCCGCGGTGATGCCGAGCCAGCCGCTGTTCTCGAAGCGGGCATAGGGACCGGCCTCGATATCGACCGCGCCATCGATGACACCGGAATTGACGACAACCGTGCCCAGCGCGCTGGCTCCGGTGCTGATGGCAAAGGCGCCAGGCGAGGCGGTCATCGTGCCGTAGTTCAGCAGCGTGCCGTAGGTTCCGCTCATCTGGACACCGGAACTGCCGGCGCCGGTCGTGGTGATCGAACTGGTATTGGTGATGACGCCGTAGGTCTGGCCCTGGATGCCGACGCTGTTGTTGCCGGAAACCAGGATCGGGGCGCTGTTGATGACGTCGTCGCCGCCCGGATTGGTCGCGATCCCGGTCGCGCCGTTGGCCGAAACGGTCAGGGAGCTTTCGTTCCGGATCGGGTTGTACATGCCCGGAATGGTGGCGACATAGCCATTGATCTTGCCGTCGGCAAGATAGACGCCGACCACATTGTCGCCATAGGCGGAATTGGACGAAACGACTTCGCCCGGAATGTCGATCTCGTACCAGGTCGTACTGCCATCGGCGGCGACATGCAGAACGGCCGGATGGGTGGCGCCATCCGGGCTGATCCAGTCCGCGACGAGATTGTATTCGCCCGCCCGGCCCGCGCCGGTGATGCCTTCGAAATGGGTGCCGATTGCGCCGTCGTGATCGTAGGTTACATAGGTTCCATCGGTCTGGTCATAGATGTAGCCATGCTCGAACACCGGGCCGCTCAAGTCTCCGACTGTCGAATAGCCGCCGGCGATCTTGTCGCCATAGATCCCATAGGCAGTCGTGCTGATCGCGCCTGCAATATTGTTGTTCGAGAAAGTGCCCGTATCCATGTTGTAGATAAAGGCGTTGCCGGTCGCGAGGTCGGTGTCATAGTCGCCAACGACCTGATTGCCGAAATTGCTATGAGCAATCGTGTAGAGGGTCTGGCCGGCGGCGCCGCTCGGATAGATGAGATTGGTGATCTGCTGGCCCGGCGCGGCGGCGCCGTCATAGAGATAGCTCAGATCATAGGGCGCCGAGGCCTCGGTCTGGTAGCTGCCCACGACCCGCAGGATGCCCTCCGGCGTGCCGAAGCTCGGACCATAAGGCGAGGAGCCGATCGCCCCGGGAAAGTTCGCGCCGTTCGAGGTCGAAACCGGCATCGGCGACCAGGTCTTCGTCGTGAGATTGTAGTAAAGTCCGCCGGTTTCGGTCGTGCCCGATATCACATGATCGCCGACGATGTTGTCGCCGCGAATGCCGGTCAGAAACGTACTGTCGGTCCCGAAATTCAGCGTTTCATAGGTGAACACGATCGGCTCGGCGGCATGGGCCGTCGACAGGGTAACGCCCGCGCCCAATCCAGCGGCGATCAGTCCCTGGCCATGAATCCGCGAAAACTCGCGCAATGCTGATCTGATTTTCATGGAATTCGCCCCATCCCGAAAATATGATTCGCGCCCGAATTCGCCAAGCGTACAGGCGATGCGCGAAACATGCGACAGCGTTCAGACTAGGGATATATGGAAGTTTCTGACCATTTATTCTGCGGGCGACTGTGGCATATCTGTTGGGGCGCCGCACAATTCGAGGAAGTCCTTGCGCCGGGCGCCGGCTGATTCCGATCAACCAACGATGCTCATGGCCTGCGAGGGGGAGAGGCCGAGATCATCAGACGGACGACGGCGTAGGCGCGGCGCCCGATCACGACGGAGGCGGGGATCCGGCGGCGCAAACGCGCGGTGCGCACCGCGTCACCGCGCAAGCGCCTTGGCGCCCGCCGTAGGGTGGTCGCTCATTTCAGGAAGGTTCACGGGGTACAACAGCCAAGCTGTTGATTTGTTTGGTGAGCCCGATGGGATTCGAACCCATGACCCCATGATTAAAAGTCACGTGCTCTACCGGCTGAGCTACGGGCTCTAAGAGGCATTTTCCGGATGAATCCGGCCGGGCCTCGAATTGGCGCGGAACCTAGTCGGTGAGGGAGGGAGCGTCAAGGCCAACTGGCCCGGCCATTGCGATATGGCCAGACCCTTGGGAAAACTCGCGCGTCCCTCTCCGATCAGCGAATCGGCGGGGCGTATTGGATGCCGCCGCGGCTCCAGAGCTGGTTGAGGCCGCGCGGGATGCCGAGCTTCGATTCGACGCCGAGATTGCGTTCGTAGATCTCGGCGTAATTGCCGACCTTGGCGACGACATTGATCGCCCAGTCATTGGCGAGCCCGAGCTTCGCGCCGAAGTCGCCATCCGTGCCGGCGAGTCGCATGACCTCCGGCTTCTTCGAAGCCTTGGCTGCATCGATCGTATCGGAGGCGACGCCAAGCTCCTCGGCGTTCAGCAGCGCGAAATGCACCCACTGGACGATCAGCCGCCATTGCGGGTCGTCCTGGCGCACGGCCGGGCCGAGCGGCTCCTTCGAGATGACGTCGGGCAGGATGAGGCTCTCGCCCGCGTCGGGCAGTCCGGCGCGCTCGGCGTAGAGCTGCGACACGTCGGAGGTGACGACGTCGCATTTGCCGGCCTTGTAGTTCTCGACCGATTCATCTGATGTTGCCGACGTGACCTCGGTGAACTTCATGTTGTTGGTCGTGAAGAAGTCGATGAAATTCGGCTCCGTCGTCGTCCCGGTCTGCACGCAGACGGTCGAGCCGTCGAGTTCGAGGGCGGAGTTCTTGCCGCTGGAGCGACGAACCAGGAAGCCCTGGCCGTCATAATAGGTCACGGCGGCGAAGTTGACGCCGAGATCCGCCTCGCGGCCGAGCGTCCAGGTCGAGTTGCGCGAAAGCAGATCGATCTTGCCGGCCTTCAGCGCATCGAAGCGGTCATTGGCCGATAGCGGCACATAGGTGACCTTCTCCGGATCGCCGAGCACGGCGGTCGCGACCGCGCGGCAGAAATCGACATCGAAGCCGCTCCATTTGCCGGCATCGTCCGGACTGGCAAAACCGAGCAGGCCCTGATTGACGCCGCAGTTCAGCGTGCCACGCTGCTTCACCGCGTCGAGCGTGGCGGCGCCGGCGCTGGCGGCGGCAAACGCCAGGGAGAGGCCAACGCCCCGCGCCAGCATCGTGTTCAGCCGAAATGACATGGTCGTTTCTCCCCCGGATTGCGGCTTGTCCTTGTCGCCGGCCGCGGAAGCCGCCGGCGATCGTCGCTCTGGTCGCTGGTCAGAGCTTGGCGCGCTGCTGCACGACGACCTTGGTTCCGACGGGAACGCGCTCGAAAAGGTCCATCACATCGGCATTGACCATGCGGAAGCAGCCCGACGAGACGGCATGGCCGATCGTCTGCGGCTGGTTGGTGCCGTGGATGCGATAGACCGTATCGCCAAGATAGAGCGCGCGCGCGCCGAGCGGATTGCCCTCGCCGCCGGCCATAAAGCGCGGCAGATAGGGCTGGCGCTGGATCATCTCTGGCGGCGGGCGCCAGTCCGGCCATTCCTGCTTGCGCGATATCTTCAGCAGGCCTGCCCATTGGAAGCCGTCGCGGCCGACGCCGACGCCGTAGCGGATCGCGCGGTTGTCCGGCATCACGTAATAGAGGAAGCGCTCATCGGTATTGATGATGATCGTGCCGGGCTTCTCATTGGTGCGATAGAAGACGGGCTGGGGGCGGAACTCCGGCGGCAGGAGCGAGTCCTGCGCGGTCGGGACGAGGCCGGGTTGATCGGCGATGGCGAGCGGCGCCCGCGCATTCGTCGGCTGGGGCGCCGCGATCGCCGAGGCGCAAAGCAGGGCCGCGAAGACACCCGTCCACGCGGTCGTCTTCAGCAATCTGTGCAGGGGCTTCTTGGGTACAGACAGCATCGTCACCTCGCTGTTTGAATGCCTCGTGCCGCGACCGATACGACCGGCGGCACGCGGAATATCTTCCCTATTGGGCGGGAGCTGGCGCTGGCGCGGCCGCCGGAGCGGGCGTCGGTTTCGCGGCAGCGGTGCGTGCAGGCTTTGCCGCGCCGTCGGGGCATTTCACGAATACCATGGTGCCGTAGCGGGCAGCGACGGTCGGGTCGACCCAACCCGCGACCAGAACGCCGTTCTCGAACGACATGACCTGACGATCCTTGATGCCGCCGGGTGGCTGGTTCGACGGGCCGATATAGACGCGGCCCCCGGCCGTGCGCACGAATACCTCGGTCGGAGCGGACTGATCGGCGAGATACATCATCACGCCGCCGTTCGGCCCCTTGGTGATCACGTAGGGATTGTTGCAGAACCGGCGCGCCTCGTCGGTGGTACGCACGAGGTCCTTCTCTTCGCGGAACGAACCGAGGCCCCATTTGCCAACGAGTTCATCGGAGGCGATCGGCGGCAGCGCGGGCGTCGCCGGCACGAGTGCCGGGCCCGTCATCGATTCCGACGTGCAGCCCGAAAGGCAAAGGGCAGAAAGCAGCGCACCCGCTGCCATCATCGGAACTTTCGGCTTCGCCGCGGCGAATCCCCGCAGCGTCGATGCTTGCGTTCCCATCCGTTTCCTCCCTCGGACGTCCGTCTCGGCTCGCCGCGCGGACGATGTTCGGACGGCATGATGAAGAGACGCGCCCATAAACGCAACGGGGTGCCGAGCGGGCAGGGCGCGCGGCGGCTCCGCGCATGCTAGAACGGCGATCATGGACCCAACGTTTCTGTCGCTCTTCTCGACCCCGGTAGGAACCTGCGGTGTCGCCTGTGGCGGGCGGGTGATTCGTGCCGTGCAACTGCCCGAGGCCAGCGACGAGGCGACCTTGTCCCGGCTTCAGGCCCGGTTCGGGGACGGCATCCTGTCCGCACCGCAGGGCGCCGCCATAGCCGCGATCCAGGAAATTCGTGCCCTGCTGTTCGGCGAACGCCGCGCGCTCGCCGAGATCGAGATCGATGAATCGCGCCTCTCGGACTTTGAAATCCGCGTGCTGCGCGCAACCCGCCTCGTCCTGCCCGGAACGACCTCGACCTATGGCCGGATCGCCACTGCGATCGGTGCGCCGGGCGAGGCGAGGGCGGTCGGACAGGCGCTGGGGCGGAACCCGTTTCCCATCATCGTGCCGTGCCACCGCGTTTTGGGGGCGGGCGGCAAGGTCGGCGGCTTTTCCGGCGCGGGCGGGATCGGAACGAAGCTCCGGATGCTCACGATCGAGCGGGCTGGCATTGGCGACGGACCGAGCCTGTTCGAAATTGGCGACTGGCCGCTCCAATCCTCGCCTGGCCGAGGCTGAACGAATCAGTGCCGATCGAGCGTCGCGCCGCCGGATATCCCTCACCGGCCGAGAGCGACGCGCGGCATCCGGCCTCCCGGCGCGCAATCTTCAATGATATCCGCGAGAGCGCCCTGTTGGCGGCGCGCCGCGTCCGGTATGGCAGGGATGGCCCTGGAAGGCCGGTGCGAGGTCTTGGGAAAGGGCATGCGATGTCGTCTACGCGAGTGCAGTCGCTGTGGAGCCGCAGCCTCGGCAGGGTATCGGCGGGGACCGCGTTTCTGATCTGCGCCCTGTGGATCTCCATCTGCGCCGCGGCGCCGGAGTTCATCTGGCGTGGCCTGGAGATTTTCCTGAGCCATCCGAGCTGGGCCAATCTCCTATCGGTGCTGCTGATCGCGCTGATCCTGGTCTTCTTCATCGAGCCGATCATGGAGCGAATCCGAGACCGGCTCGGCCCGCGAGGACAGCCCGCGACTGCTGGCGCGAATTCCCGCGGCGTCCTGTTCTCGGTCGGCGTGAGCCTCGCCTTCGCCCTGACGTCGGTCTCCTTGCACGAAGCCATGCTGGCCTTTGTCTCCGATCAAGGCGTCAGCAGTGCCGGGACCGTGACTGGTCTGAATGCAGGGATCCGATTGACCGCCGCCTGGGCAATTGTGCCGTTCTGCGTGGCGCTCGCCTGGCAGGGCGCGCGCCACCGATGGTTCGTCATGCCCACGGGTCTCATCGGGGCTGCGTCTCCCTTCATCGCCGGATTGCTGTTTGACTGGGATATCAAGACGATTGTTGCGACGGCGATCCCGTGCCTGCTGATTCAGTTTCTCGGCTATCGACGGTTGACGGGTTTCCCCGACGACGGCGCGTTCGCGCGCTGTGCGCCGGTCGTGGCGGGCGTCGCAGCCGCCTGGTTGTTGGCCGCGCTGATCTTCGACGCGGTCGCGACCGCACTGCACGCCGACTGGCCCAGACTCTATAGCCTGCACGACCTGCTGGTCGATGCGAGGTTCTATCTCGGCTGGGCCCTGGGGCTGGTGCTGGCGCCGTTCCCGTCGGACCGGAAGCAGGGAGCCGCCTGACGCGGCAACGCCCGATGATCGCCGGCATCGGCCAACGCTGCCGACGCAGCGAAGGCCGGAAGCGGTGTTCTTCAACTTTGTGCGGAAGTGGTGCGCCCTAGGGGAGTCGAACCCCTCTCTCCACCGTGAAAGGGTGGCGTCCTAACCGATAGACGAAGGGCGCAGCGGCGCGGTTTATAGATGCGTTCGCGGGCGGGCACAAGGCCGTCCGCCCACAGTTTGCGCCGGTGTGGAAAACCTTCGCGCGAAGGCCCTTACCACTTGCCGGTATTGGGCATGGAAGCCCACGGCTCCTTCGGCGGCAACGCATCGCCGGCCTGGATCAGCTCGATCGAAATGTTGTCGGGCGAGCGAATGAAGGCCATGTGGCCGTCGCGCGGTGGGCGGTTGATCGTAACGCCTGCCTGCATCAGCTTTTCGCAGAGGGCGTAGATGTCATCGACGCGATAGGCGAGATGGCCGAAATTGCGGCCCTCGCCATACACTTCCGGATCCCAATTATAGGTCAGTTCCACCTGCGCGCTCTCATCGCCCGGAGCGGCGAGGAAGATCAGCGTGAAGCGGCCCTTCTCGTTCTCGATTCGGCGGACTTCCTTCAGGCCGAACTTGTTGCAATAGAAATCGAGCGACTGCTCGACGTCCGTCACGCGAACCATGGTGTGGAGATATTTCATGGGAGGGCGTCCTTCGCTTGGCGTTGGCAGGGTGAATTTCGCGGGACCGGGAAGATAGGCCTGCATGACGACCGCGCCAAGCGCTGGCAGCTCGGATCGGACCGTCGTAGGATCGCGTTAACAGGAATGAACGAAGCGTTAGCGGAAATCCTCAGTTGTGTCGTCTGTGTCACTGGTCACGGATGGCTTGGGTGCTATTGTCGAATCAGGAATCGGTTGCGAACCCACCGTTCGGTGGGATGGGGCTCGCGATTTGTCATGAGGTAAGGCCAAGGTTTGGCCTGTCTGGGGGCCAGCATATGGGGTCCAAGAATAGCGTCGGCTCGTCTTCGTCCACGTCGGAAAACGAGGATGGAAGCGGGCTTGACCTGATCGAGGTCATCGGCGCGATCAAGTGGTTCGATGCATCCAAGGGTTATGGATTCATCGTTCCGGACGACGGCACGCCGGATGTCCTGCTGCATGTGACGTGCCTGCGCAGGGACGGCTTTCAAACCGCCTATGAGGGCGCTCGCATTGTCTGCGAGGCGTCGCATGGCGCGCGTGGGTTGCAGGCGTTCCGTATCCTCTCGATGGATGAATCGACCGCCGTTCACCCGGCTCAGGTCGGACCGCCGCGCACGCACAGCGTGGTGACGCCGACTAGCGGGCTCGAGCGCTGCGTCGTCAAATGGTTCAACCGCGTCAAGGGCTATGGCTTCGTGTCGCGCGGCGAGGGGACGGAGGACATCTTCGTCCATATGGAGACGCTGCGCCGCTATGGCATGATGGAGCTTCGTCCGGGACAGACTGTGCTGGTGCGCTTCGGGCCGGGCGACAAGGGGCTCATGGCCGCCGAGATCCGTCCGGACGGCGCGGCCGGCGGCCCGCCCGCTTCGCATTGACCATGTCATCCAATCGGGTCGCGCTGGCATGGCTGCCGCGGCTCTTTGCCCTGTTCCTGGCTCTGGCCGGCATGGGCGCGCTGCTGGCGCCGGCAGGCGCGAAAGCTCCCGATTCGCTCATCATTCGCACCACGTCCGGCGATCACCGTTTCACGCTGGAATGGGCGACGACCGAGGCGGAGCGCGAGCACGGCCTGATGGGCCGCAAGCAGTTGGCGGTCGACCACGGCATGATCTTCGATTTCGGCGACGATCAGGATGTCGCCTTCTGGATGAAGAACACGCCATTGTCGCTCGACATGGTCTTCATCGCCGCCGACGGGACGGTAAAGCGCGTCGAGAAGCGAGCGAAACCCTATTCGCTTTCCATCATCCCCAGCGGCGCGCCGGTGCGCTACGTGCTGGAAGTCGTCGGCGGAACCGCCAGTCGCCTCGGCATCGCGGCAGGCGACAAAGTCGTGATCCCGGCGCGATAGGCACATACTTATCGCCAATGGCGACAATCGGCGCCTTGATAGGGGCGGGGGTTGCGTGTAATTCAGCCGTGTCGTCGAGGCGGGGCATAGCGCAGTCTGGTAGCGCATCTGGTTTGGGACCAGAGGGTCGCAAGTTCGAATCTTGCTGCCCCGACCAACGACACGAGGACCACGGAGCGGAGATCGACACGAGCATGGTCGCACGCATCTTCAAGCCGGCGCGCAATGCGATGCAGTCTGGCAAAGCCAAGGCAGAGCGTTGGCAGCTGACCTATGAGCCCGAAAGCCCGATCACGATCGAGCCGCTGATGGGCTACAGCTCGTCCTCCGACATGAACCGGCAGATCAAGCTCTCCTTCGAGACGAAGGAAGAGGCGATCGACTATGCGCAGAAGAACGGCATCCCCTACCAGCTGTTCGAACCGCATCTCGATACCCGCCGGAAGATCTCCTATTCGGACAATTTCAAGTTCGGCCGCGCCCAGTCCTGGACTCATTGAGGGTTCGGCGCTCCGCGGCGTTCGGCGCGGAACAGGCGTGATTTTTCCGTCGTCCTTTGCTAGAGCGAAGGCTGCGACGGCCCTTAGGCCCCGTAGCTCAACCGGATAGAGCACCCGCCTTCTAAGCGGGCGGTTGCGTGTTCGAGTCACGCCGGGGTCGCCAAATCGTCACACGGAGTCTGTCGGCGAAAAGCCGATTACGGGACGGTCGGGCCCGATGATGGTCCCGCATTATTGCAGTTGATCATCGCTTGATTGACGGTTGGCTCGATCGAGCCATGTGCTGTGCCACCGCCTACGCGACATCGTAGCGCTCGTTCGCTTCAAGCGATCAGTGAGAAGCAGTTGGAGCGCTGGCCATATGGGAATGCGTGATCGTGCAGTTCAGCTGGTTGGACCGAGCAATCCAGATAACCTGGGCCATCAACCTCGTGGCGTTCGTGGTGGTTGCAGCATTGATTGGCGGAGATGCGTTAAACGGCCATGAGAGCGCCGGGCGTTACTACCTGTCCAATCACGGAACGCTGACCGAGGTGACTTACGGGGTTTTTGTCTACAGCAAAGTTCATGCGATCGGTACGTCTGCTTTGCAATTCCTTGTGCCGTTCACGCTGATCCGGGCTTGGTATCGCGGCCGCCATTCTGGTTCAGTCTGACGCTCCGGCCATCTGCTCGCAGCGGGGATGAGTTCAAGGCTCGGCTCAAGATAGCCAGTCGCCTCCCGACGGTCCTTGCTCTGCTTCGTAGGCTTCAGCCATCGGCTTATTCCTTGGCCGCCGGCCCAGTTTGCCGGTAATTCTATGGCGGAAGAGGATAGACGCCATGCATCAAACGTCGTGGACGATGCGATCGAGTTCACGGGAATCATCCTGGCCGCCGCTTCGCGCGGGTGGCCAGCCGCTTGACCGATCACCCACGCGAATGGGTCATCTCGTCCCCAGCGATCCGGCCGATGGCCTCGCCCTTCTCTCCGAACGCCTCCAGCGCGACGGCTATCTGTGGCTCAAGGGCCTGCTACCACGCGACGATGTTCTGGCCATTCGCGCCTATGTATTCGCGGCCTTTGCCGACACCGGTTTGCTGGCGCCCGGCTCCGATCCGGCGATCGGCATCGCGGGCAGCGCGGAGAATGCTGATCTGTCGCGGCGGCGGCTGATGGAAATGGTGCGTTCGGCGGCGTTCGAGGCCTTCTGCCTGTCGCCGGGGCTCTGGCGCTTCATGGACGGCCTGCTCGGCGGGCTTTCCTATCTGCACAAGCGCAAGCTGCTGCGCATGACCAAGCCCGGACAGGCTTTCTCGACCCCAGCCCATTACGACCTCGTCTATCTGCGCGGCGGCACGGACCGCATCGTCACAGCCTGGATCCCCATCGGCGACACGCCCGCCATCATGGGCGGTCTCTGCTATCTGGAGGGCTCGCACGCGGAAGGGCGACGGCTGGAGGCGAAATTCGCGGCCGACAATGCCGACATGGACGCCGCAATGCGGATCAGCGCTTATAATCGCAACATGGGCGAGGGCGGCTGGATTTCGAAGGACCTGCCTGCCATGGCGGAGCGCTTCGATGCGCGCTGGCTGATCGCGGATTACGAGGTCGGCGATGTCGTGCTGCACAGCCCCTATATGATCCATGCCGCCACCGCGAATGACGATCCGGACGGCCGCATCCGCCTCTCCTGCGACATTCGTTATCAGAATGTCCGCGACGAGATCGACGCGCGCTGGTCGAACCATTGGAGCCTCGACGACATGCTCTGACGGCTGCCGAGGCTGTCGCGTCGCATCGCTTCCCGGTGTAAGGGTTCGCCCAGCCCTTCATCAGGAAGCAGTCCATGACGTTCGCCCCCAATGCCCATGTCGAGATCGGCAGCGCCGTTTTCGGTAACGATCTGCCGCTGACGCTGATCGCCGGCCCATGCCAGCTCGAAAGCCGCCAGCACGCCTTCGACTTGGCCGGGCGGCTGAAGGAGATAACGTCGAAGCTCGGGATGGGCTTCGTCTACAAGACGTCCTTCGACAAGGCGAACCGAACCTCGATCGAGGGCCGGCGCGGTGCCGGTCTCGAGGCGGCGCTGCCGATCTTCGCCGACATCAAGGCCGAGTTTGGCGTGCCGGTGCTGACCGACGTGCATGAGCGCGAGCAATGCGCGATCCTCGCCGAATTCGTCGATATACTGCAGATCCCGGCCTTCCTTTCGCGGCAGACCGATCTCCTCGTTGCCGCCGCCGAGACCGGCCGCGTCGTGAACGTCAAGAAGGGGCAGTTCCTGGCGCCCTGGGACATGAAGAATGTGCTCGCCAAGGTCACGGGCAGCGGCAATCCCAATGTGCTGCTCACCGAGCGCGGCGTCAGCTTCGGCTACAACACGCTCGTCTCCGACATGCGCTCGCTGCCGATCATGGCAGCCATGGGCGCGCCCGTGATCTTCGATGCCACGCATTCGGTGCAGCAGCCGGGCGGGCAGGGCAGCTCTTCGGGCGGCCAGCGGGAATTCGTCGCCGTGCTGGCGCGCGCCGCCATCGCTGTCGGCGTTGCCGGCGTGTTCATAGAAACCCACCAGGACCCGGACAACGCCCCCTCCGACGGCCCCAACATGATCAAGATCGACGACATGCCGGCGCTGCTGGAGCGACTGATGGCATTCGACCGGCTCGCGAAGGCCGGGTGATACCCTTCTGACCCGGCGATCTACCTTGCCCTCCCGCAGGACGACCCGTTAGCCTCCGGGCGACCATTCGGACGGGGGCGATCGATGGATCCAGATAAGATGTACGAACTGCTGTCCGGCGCCGTGTCTCGCCTGCCGGATAGCAGCGAGGTGACGCGACGTCAGCTCTATGCAAAGGCCCTGACGTCGATCGAGAATAATTGCCGCCGTGCCGATGGCAGCCTCGACGAAGCCATGTTCCAGACGATGAAGCGCAGCGCCGAGATCGCGGCCGCGCGTATCGAGAAACAGTTCGCCGTGAAGAACGCGGCGACAACGCCGAACTCCGGTCCAAGATCCGCCTCCGCCGTGGAGCCGCCCCGTCGGTTCGCCCCGCCCGACGATGCGCCTCAATCCGCCGGTGAATATCTCTGGCTGAAAGCGCTCGGTATTTGCGGCGCCATCGGCACCATTATCGACTTCCTGAAGCCGCTCGCGTCGCTGCAATCAGCGGCTTTCTTCATCGGCGTGCTCCTCGCCACGCTGTGCCATTTCGCCATGCGGCTGCCGGGCGCGACCGGCCGACGCTGGCTGAAACTCGGCCGGGTGAGCGGCGGGCTCGTCGCGGCCTTGATGCTGGGTCTTTTCGGCATGGAAGCCGTGATGCCAGGGGATCAGCCGAACGGCCTGCTGGCGGACACGTTCCCGCCGATCGCGGCGCTGCAGACCCGCATGTTGAACGACATCCAGGCGGGGTTGGGACGCGTGGAGCAGACGACGACCGCCATCGATGCGACGACGCGCGAGACCAAGGCGTCGGCGGACCGGATCGAACAGCAGACCGCCTCTATCGCCGATGACGTCCGCAATCTGGCGGACGCCGCAGACCCGGTGGTGGCGGCGCGCAAGGCGATCGTCGCCGCCGGCTTCACGCCGGATCTCTCGGGCTATATCGCGGCCGTCTCCTCCGGCTCCATGGCCCAATATCAATTCGTCGATACGGGCCTTCCGATCTCGGTCGAGGATTTCGAGGCGGCGCTGCTGCGCTTTCGCTACGACACGCCGGAATTCAGCAATTTCATCGCTGGGCCGCTCGTCTATGACAGCCGCTTCCGGTCGGTCCGCACGGCGTTCAACGCTGTATCCTCCAACGCCCCGAAGGGCGTTCTCGACGTATCCGGAATTTTTCAGGCCGCTTGCGGCCAAGGCGGCGACAGCTTTCTAGACAAGCTCTACCGCTTCAATCTGGCCGACCAATGCAGCGACCGGAGCGCCTGGCTCGAACAGGCGAGCGGCCTGCTCAAAGCGATGGGCGGCAGTCTCTATCCGCGTGTCCCTACCCTGAGCCTCTCGAAAGGTTGAACGCAAGCCGGCCGCAGGTGACGCGCCTTCATGAAACCGTCGCCATTGCGCTCCAAGCCTGACGATCGAGGATTGGCGCGGCCGCGCGGGGACTTCCCCAATACACAGTGCCGGGATAGAAGCGGCCGACAGCCTTTCCTTCCGAGCCACCGCCCAAACGGGGATTCCCATGACCGCGATCATCGACATTACCGCCCGCCAGATTCTCGACAGCCGCGGCAACCCGACCGTCGAGGTCGATGTGCTGCTTGAGGACGGCTCGCTTGGCCGCGCCGCCGTTCCGTCGGGCGCCTCGACGGGTGCGCATGAGGCGGTGGAACTGCGCGACGGCGACAAGTCGGTCTATCAAGGCAAGGGCGTCCTCAAGGCGGTAGAAGCCGTCAACACCGAGATCTTCGATGCCATCGGCGGCATGGAAGCCGAGGAGCAGAGCCTCATCGACACGACGATGATCGAGCTCGACGGCACGCCGAACAAGTCGCGCCTCGGCGCCAATGCGATCCTCGGCGTATCGCTTGCCCTCGCCAAGGCCGCTGCCGAAGCTTCGGGCCAACCGCTCTACCGCTATGTCGGCGGCGTCAATGCCAAGGTGCTGCCGGTGCCGATGATGAACATCATCAATGGCGGCGTGCATGCCGACAATCCGATCGACTTCCAGGAATTCATGATCCTGCCCGTCGGCGCGCCGACGTTGGCTGAAGCCGTGCGCTGGGGCTCCGAAGTCTTCCACACGCTGAAGAAGGCGCTGAAGGACGCGGGCCACAACACCAATGTCGGCGACGAGGGCGGCTTTGCGCCGAACCTGCCGTCCGCCGTCGCGGCGCTCGATTTCGTCGCGAAGTCGATCGAGAAGGCCGGCTACAAGCTCGGCGAGGACATCTATCTCGGCCTCGATTGCGCCGCGACCGAGTTCTTCAAGGACGGCAAGTATAATTATGAGGGCGAGGGCGTCGTACGCACCATCGACGAGCAGATCGACTATCTTGCCGATCTCGCCTCGAAATTCCCGATCATCTCGATCGAGGACGGCATGAGCGAGGACGACTGGGCCGGCTGGAAGGGCCTGACGGACAAGATCGGCGACAAGGTCCAGCTCGTGGGCGATGATCTCTTCGTCACCAACACCACCCGCCTCTCGCGCGGCATCAAGTCGGGCACGGCGAATTCGATCCTGGTCAAAGTCAACCAGATCGGCTCGCTGACCGAGACGCTTGATGCCGTCGCCATGGCCCACAAGGCGGCCTACACCGCCGTCATGTCGCACCGCTCGGGCGAGACCGAGGATTCGACCATCGCCGATCTCGCCGTCGCCACAAATTGCGGACAGATCAAGACCGGCTCGCTCGCCCGCTCGGACCGGACCGCGAAGTACAACCAGCTGATCCGCATCGAGGAGCAACTGGGCATCCAGGGCCAGTATGCCGGGCGCAGCATCCTGAGGGGCTGATTCGGATCGCCAAGCGCCTTCGGCCGGTGCGGCATCCGCCCTGGCCGAAGGCGGATTGATAAGGCAACCGGGACATCAGGCACAGTTTCGGGATGCTGTGCAAAGCCGCTCGGTGCAAAAGTCGATCGCCCCGCGCTTTTGTTAGCCCCGCGTGAAAATTCCGGTTGTCCCGCGCGAGGATATCGCGCCAAACTCGTTCAAAATCACGGGAAACTCGTTCGGAACCGCCGAGGCGGCCAGCCGTTCGATTGTTTCAGATGACCGACGGCCCCGCATGGGCTCCTTGGCGGCTGGTTCCCGAATTGCGATCGAGGGCAGGATGAACGGGTCGGCGTTGAAGATCGGAGCGAAGATCCGAGAGGCGCGGCGCCACCGTCGTCTGACGCTACAGCGCGTCTCGTCGAAGTCCGGACTTTCGATTGGCTTTCTGAGCCAGGTCGAACGGGACATCACCCGTCCGTCGCTGAGTTCGCTGGTGACGATCGCGCGCTCGCTCGACCTGCCCGTCAGCGCCTTCCTGCATAGCCCCGACCTGCCGACCGCGGTCTCCCGGGCCGACGGCCGCCATGCCTATCCGATGCGCCACGGCGGCCCCTCGGTCGAGCAGCTCTCGACGACGTTTCCGGGCCAGCTGCTGAACGCGACCAAGCTCCATGTGCCGGCTCGCCACCGCAGCAATATTCTTTCCTTCGAGGGTGAGCAGGTCGTCTATGTCCTGACCGGGACTGTCCGCTACAAGCTGGACGACACCATCTACGAACTTCAGGCCGGCGACGCCTTTCATTTTTCGACCAGACAGCCCTATGAGATCGTCAATCCGACCGATGATCATGCCGAATTGTTGGCTATCGGCACGGAGCCGCTCTCCGGCAATGGGGCCGCGGATCACAATGGCGTGGCGCACTCTCGCATAAATGGCGGCTGATCCGCCGTATCGGCGCATCATTCATGCGGGCGGAAGGTGATCCCGTGGCCGACTGCGTCGCCACCGAACCGGCCACGCAGCTTGTCGATCGCCGCCTCGGCCGCCGCGCGGCGCGCCGCGGCCGGGTCGACGAGATCATCGGGATCGGCGAGGGCCGGATCGGCGAAGTTCGAGAGCGAGACACCGATCAGCCGATAGGTCGAACCATCCAGCTCGCCTTCCAGCAATTCCTCGGCGACCCGAAAGATGCGATCGGCAAGCCGGGTCGGATCGGCGAGCTGCCGGCTCCGCGTGCGAATGCGGAAATCCGTGGTCTTCATCTTGAGCGTCACCGTCCAGGCGGCGAGATCGGCGCGTTTCAGACGGAGCGAGGCCTTTTCGCAAAGTTTGCGCAGGATGGGGCGCAACTCGTCGCGACTGGCATAGTCGCGATCGAAGGTCGTCTCCGCGCCGATCGACTTCGCCTCGTGACGAGGATCGACGGCCCGTCGGTCATCGGCCTTGGCGAGCCGCGCAAGGCGCAGGCCCATCGAGCCGTAGCGTCGCGCGAGGTCGGCCTCGTCCATCGTCTGGAGCTGGCCGACCGAGCGGATGCCGTCCTCGGCGAGCCGACGCTCCATCGCCTTGCCGACACCCCAGATCTTCGAGACCGGCAGCGACGCCAGGAAGGGCAGGGCGTCGGCGCGGCCAATCACCGAAAAGCCGCGCGGCTTGTCGAGGTCCGAGGCGATCTTGGCGAGGAATTTGTTGAACGAAAGTCCGACCGACAGCGTGACGCCGATCTCACGCTCGACCCGCTGCGCGAAACGGGCCAGCGTCAGCGCGGGCGAGGCGCGGTGCAGCCGCTCCGTGCCCGAGAGATCCATGAACGCCTCGTCGATGGAGAGCGGCTCGACCAGCGGCGTCAGGTCCAGCATCATGGCGCGGATCTGGCGTCCGACGGCGACGTATTTTTCCATGTTCGGCCTGATGATGGTCGCCTCGGGGCAGAGTTCGAGCGCCTTGAACATCGGCATGGCGGAACGTACGCCCTTGATGCGGGCTATGTAGCAGGCGGTTGAAACCACGCCGCGCCGCCCGCCGCCGATGATCAGCGGCTTGTCGACGAGGCTGGGATCGTCGCGCTTCTCGATCGATGCGTAGAAGGCATCGCAGTCGACATGGGCAATGGCGAGATCCGAGAGTTCGCCATGGGCGACGATGCGCGGGCTGCCGCAATTCGCACAGCGCATGCGGCCGGCGGCCGGCGCGAAGCAGTCACGGCATAAGGCGGCGGACGAGGGCAGGGCAGGTGTCATGGCCGTCCGTTCCGGCAGCTTCATCCGAGCATCCGGGCGAATCGTAATGCGCGCGGAGAGCCATCGCAAATATCCGCCCTTGGTTGCGGCGCGGCGAGGGCGGATGATATAGCGAGCCCATTCATTTGCGCGTCGTCGCGCCACGATCGAAGGACCCCCGCCATGAGCGTCGATATCGCCACCGTCAAGCGCGTCGCGCATCTGGCGCGGATCGCCATCACGGAGGAGGAGGCGGCCGCGTTCCAGGGCGAACTGAATACGATCCTCGGCTTCGTCGAACAACTTGGCGAGATCGACGTCACCGGCGTCGAACCGATGACTTCGGTCGTCGAGCAGACGATGAAGATGCGGGACGATGTCGTCACCGATGGATTTTATGCCGGCAAGGTCGTCGCCAATGCGCCGTCGACGGATGACGACTTCTTCGTCGTGCCGAAAGTGGTCGAGTGACCGGCAGTTCCCCTTTTCATACGAGACCGACATGACCCGCTCTACGGAACTGACCCGCTTCACCATCGCCGAAATCCGCGACGGGCTCGCTGCCCGCTCGTTCTCGGCCACCGAACTGACCACGGCCTATATCGGCGCAATGGAGGCGGCGCGCGCGCTCAACGCCTATGTCGTCGAGACGCCGGAAAAGGCGCTCGCCATGGCGGCCGCCTCGGACGAGCACATTGCGCGCGGCGAGCAGCGTCCTCTGGAAGGCGTGCCGCTTGGCATCAAGGATCTGTTCGCGACCGAGGGCGTGCACACCCAGGCCGCCTCGCACATCCTGGACGGCTTCAAGCCGCCCTATGAATCGAGCGTCACGTCCAATCTGTGGCGCGACGGCGCGGTGATGCTCGGCAAGCTCAACATGGACGAGTTCGCCATGGGCTCGTCGAACGAGACCTCCTACTACGGCCCGGTCGTCAATCCGTGGCGCAAGGAAGGTTCCAATCTTCCCCTGGTGCCCGGCGGCTCGTCAGGCGGCTCGGCGTCGGCCGTCGCGGCCCATATCTGCGCCGGCGCCACGGCGACCGACACGGGCGGCTCGATCCGCCAGCCGGCTGCCTTCACCGGCACGGTCGGCATCAAGCCGACCTATGGCCGCTGCTCGCGCTGGGGCATCGTCGCCTTCGCCTCGTCACTCGACCAGGCAGGACCGATTGCCCGCGACGTCCGCGACGCGGCGATCCTCCTGAAATCCATGGCTTCCGTCGACGCGAAGGACACGACCTCGGTCGACCTGCCGGTCGGCGATTATGAAGGCGCAGTCGGCCGTCCTGTGAAGGGCTTGAAGATCGGCATTCCGAAGGAATACCGCATCGATGGCATGCCGGCCGAGATCGAAGCGCTGTGGCAGCAGGGCATTGATTGGCTGAAGGACGCCGGCGCGGAGATCGTCGACATCACACTGCCGCACACGAAATACGCGCTGCCGGCTTACTACATCGTCGCACCCGCCGAGGCCTCGTCCAACCTCGCGCGCTATGACGGCGTGCGCTATGGCCTGCGGGCGCCGGGGGACGACATCGTCTCGCTCTATGAGAACAGCCGCGCCGCCGGTTTCGGTCACGAGGTCAAGCGGCGCATCCTGATCGGCACCTATGTGCTTTCGGCCGGCTACTATGATGCCTATTACGTCCGCGCCCAGAAGGTCCGCAGCCTGATCAAGCGCGATTTCGACCTCGCCTTCGAGGCTGGCGTCGATGCGATCCTGACGCCGGCAACGCCATCCTCGGCCTTTGGCCTGGAGGCGATGGCCATGGCCTCGCCGGTCGAGATGTATCTGAACGACGTCTTCACGGTGACGGTGAACATGGCCGGCCTGCCGGGCATCGCCGTTCCCGCAGGCCGCGACCCCTCCGGCCTGCCCCTCGGGCTGCAGCTCATCGGCCGTCCCTTTGGCGAGGAGACCTTGTTCTCCCTCGGCGAAGTGATCGAAAAGGCCGCCGGCCGCTTCGAACCCAAGCGCTGGTGGTGACGCGCATGGTCCGCCGCCCCGAGGATTGCCATTCGAAGGCCGAAATCCGCACGGAGATCGACCGGCTGGACCGCGAACTGGTGGAGAGGCTCGCCGAGCGCTTCGCCTATGTACAGCGCATGGCAGAACTGAAGACCGATCCGGACGAAGCGCTGGTGCCGGCGCGGGTCGACGAAGTGCTCGACCGGGTCGCGGCGACGGCCAGTGCAGCGGGATTTGACCCAGGACTGGCCCGGGAGCTCTGGGCCCACCTGATCGACTGGAACATCGCCTTCGAGCGCGAAGCAATCGCTAGGCGGCTGGGCGCCGCCTAGCGCCACGCGGCCGCGACGGTGGCGAATGTCGCATCGCGGCGCGGCGTTGCGGACAAATGCCCCGCTGGACAATTTGCGCTCTTGAACGCGGCCCCGGATTGACGATCATCGATCGATGAGGGGGATTCTGGGCCGATTGCCATGGCTGCGCGACGCCGTTGTGCGTCTGCTGGCGCTCGCGCTGCTGCTGCCGAGCGTGCTCGGTGCGGCGTCCACGCCTGAACTCGTCCGCGAGCAGGCTCTCTATAGCGTCCTGGCCAGCAGCCTCTGCGCCGGAGACCCAACGCAGAAGCATGATGGCACGCCGACGCCTGCCACCGGCTGTCCCTATTGTCCCACCTTCTGCGCCGGGGGATGCGCGCCGCCGGCCAGCGCCGCCGTTGAGATCGGCAGGTTCCATCCGGTCGAGCGGGCAACCTTCGGCATTGTCCTGGTCGCCGGCCGGATCGGTGGGACGAGCCGCTCCGATGAAGGCCTGCCGCGCGGTCCGCCGACCACCTCGTGATGTGAAACGCCATTCCTGACCGGGCGCCTATTGGCGCTCCTTTTCACGTCTTCGAGGTTTCAATGTCCACGATCGAGCAAGCGCAGCCCGCTGCTGCTGCGAATACCCGACTCTACCGGGCCGTCTGGCGATGGCATTTCTATGCCGGGCTCTATGTCCTCCCGTTCCTGATCATGCTCGCCGTCACCGGCGGCTTCATGATGATCTATTCGGACCGGAGCAACGAACTCGGCTGGGTGTCCGATGTCGCCGTCGCCGGCCTTCCGGAGCCCGTATCGGCCCAGGCCAAGGCCGCGATCGCCGCCGTTCCCGGCGGTCTCCTCGCCACCTACATTGCGCCGCAGGCGACAAACCGCCCCGCCTTCTACGAAATGAAGCAAGGCGACGCCTATTACGCGGTCGCCGTCGATCCATATGACGGCAAGGTGCTCGCCACCAATGACGAGAGCCGCACGCCGCGCACCATCGCCGAGAAGATCCACGGCACCTTGTTGCTCGGCGATCTCGGCGACCGGCTGATCGAGGTGGCGGCCTCACTGTCGATCGTGCTGATCGTCACCGGCCTCTATCTCTGGTGGCCGAGGGGGGCCACGCGGCTGTCACGCGCGCTGCTGCCGAACCTCTCGCTCAAGGGCCGACCGTTCTGGAAGGACCTTCACAAGTCGATCGGCGTCTGGACGGCCGTCTTCCTCTTCCTGTTCATGCTGTCGGGCCTTTCCTGGACCGGCATCTGGGGCGACCGCTATGTGAAGCCGTGGTCGGGGTTCCCCGCCAGCAAATGGGACAATATTCCACTGTCCGATGCGACGCATGCGGCGCTGAACCATGACATCCTGCATGAGGTGCCGTGGGCGCTCGAGGCAACCCCGCTGCCCGCGTCGGGATCCAAGGCGGGCTCGTCGGCGGTGGCGCAGCCGGTGACGCTCGACACCGTGGCGCAATGGGCAGAGGCGAATGGCTTTGCCGGGCAGTTCAAGCTGTCCCTGCCAGCGGATCCGACCGGGGTCTTCACGGTCGCCTATGATGGGCGGAACCAGGACAGCGCGCTCCCGTCGGGAGATCGCTTCGTCCATATCGACCAGTATACCGGCAACATCCTCGCCGATGTCCGCTATTCGGATTACAGCGTGGTCGGCAAGCTGATGGCGTGGGGTATCGCCCTCCACAAGGGCATGGCGGGGCCGATCAACTTCGTCTTTAACCTCGTCTATCTCACCCTCATCCTGTTGCTCTGCGTGTCGGGCGTGGCGATGTGGTGGAAGCGCAGGCCCGCCGGCGGCTTTGCGCCGCCGCTCTACGCCAAGGATTTCCGCCTGACATTCGGCGTCGCGCTCATCGCCATCGTGCTCGGCGTGATCTTCCCGCTCGGCGGCATTGCGCTCGTCGGCTTCGCGGTGTTCGACTTCCTGCTGCCACGACGCTTCAAGGAAGCGGGATGGCGGCCGGCCTAGAGCTGGTTGGCGGAGGTTGGACGGGGCGACCGGCATGGCGGCCCCGTCCATTCTTCAGCGATTGTCGAGCTGGGATCGCACCGCCTCGAGCCCGAACCGCGTGACGCGGTAAGGCCCTCCGTCGCGTGAGGCGATGAAGCCTCGGCGTTTCAGTCGGCGGAAGAGTTCCAGCGTTCCATCGACGAGGCGGTAGCCGTCGCGCGTCACGCAATGCGCTTCGACGATGGCGCCATTTTCGTCGCGGATATGGCGGATATGGCCACCCTGGGCCAAAGCGTGCAGCACGCGCTGCTCGCGTTTCGAGATGTTCATGGATGTCGTCAAAAGTTCGGGTGAGCGAAAGCCGCACTGAAGCGGGCCGCAAACCATCGGGCTCGCGGACTTTCTCCCTGCCACTATCGGGCAGGGCTCACCGGGACTGAGATGACCTTGACATCCACACTCCTGTCGGACGGGGATGGAGATAATTCGCCGCTTCCGCGCGCGCAAGCGGCCAATATGCAGTGGTCGCGGCGCGATGCAGGCGGGCAACAGGAGGGATCGATGGCCGTACCGTCCCCGGAAGACGCTTCAGCATTCGGCGCAAGCCTCGCGCTGGCGAAGCCACCTGCCGCCTGGCCGCCACCGCTCCGTGCGCTGTGGCTGCTGGAAAAGGGCGACTGGGACGGCGCGCACGAACTCGTCCAGCATGAGGAGGACGCCGCCTCGGCCTGGGTCCACGCCCATATCCACCGTATCGAAGGCGACGATTGGAACGCGCGCTACTGGTATCGCCGCGCCGGGAAGCCGGAGGGCATGGGCGATTTCGCGGCGGAGCGCAGCGACATGGCAGCGGCGATGCTGCGCAAGACCTGACGCCTCACCCCTCGGCCGCTTCCCCCAGCAGCTTCAGCGCATGCGCCACCGTCGCGAGGCGGACGCCGGAACGGTCGAGGCCGGCGAAGATCTGGACGTCATGCCGGGCGGGATGACCACGGCGGGCGATGCCGAAATGGACGAGGCCGACGGGCTTTTCCGGCGAACCGCCATTCGGCCCGGCAATGCCGGTGACGGCAACGGCGAGATCGGCGCCGGAGCGGGCGAGCGCGCCTTCTACCATGGCCAGCGCCACCTCGCGGCTGACCGCGCCGACATGCGCGATGAGTTCGGCCGGAACGCCGAGCATGTCGGTCTTGGCTTCGTTCGAATAGGTGACATATCCCCTATCGACCACGGCCGAGGACCCCGAGACTTCGGTCAGCGTCCCGGCGATCAGCCCGCCCGTGCAGGATTCGGCGGTCGCGACGGTAAGCCCGGCCTTGGCGAGGCGCTGGATGAGCGCTTCGGCGGCAGGAAGGAGGGGGGTGAGGTCGGTCATTTCCTATTCATCCGATGCCGGCAGGCTCAGCGTCGCCGTTCCGATCGCGGCAATGCCTTCGCCGCGGCCGATGAAGCCGAGCTTCTCATTGGTGGTCGCCTTGACGCCGACACGGCCGATGCCGATGCCGGCGATCTCGGCGATGCGCGCCCGCATGGCGTCGCGATGCGGGCCGATCTTCGGGCCCTCAGCCACGATGGCGAGGTCGAGATGCACGATCTTCGCCCCGCGCGCCCGCGCCCGCTCGATCGCATAGGCAAGGAAGCGGTCGGATGAGGCGCCCTTCCACTGCGGATCGGACGGCGGGAAATGCACGCCGATATCGCCGTCGGCGATGGCACCGAGAACGGCGTCGGTCAGCGCATGCAGAGCGACGTCGGCATCGGAATGGCCAGCCAGGCGTTTGTCATAAGGAATGCGGACGCCGCCGAGCCAGACGGCTTCGCCCTCCGTGAACGGGTGGACGTCATAGCCGGTGCCGACCCGCGTCTCGCGCAGCACCGGCATGGCGGAAAGGCGTTCGTCGGCGATGGCGATATCCTCAGGCGTGGTCAGCTTGGCATTGGTACGCTCGCCCGGCACAAGATGCACGGCGATGCCGGCCCATTCGGCGATGCTCGCATCGTCGGTGACGGGAATGCCGGCCTCAGCGGCGCGGCGATGCGCATCCAGGATGGCGGCGAAGCGGAAACCCTGCGGCGTCTCGGCGGCATAGAGTCCCTCACGCGCTACGGTGCTTTCGACGACCGGCCCGGCGGTGGCGCGCTTCAGCGTGTCGGTCACGGGGGAGGCGGCCAACGCCGCTTCCTGCTCCTCCAGCGCATCGAGCACGCGGTCGATGAGCGCGGCAGAGGCAAAAGGGCGCACCGCATCATGGATGAGCACATGCTCGGCATCGAGTGCCGTCAGCGCTTCAAGCCCGGCGCGCACGGATTCCTGCCGGCTCGTGCCACCGGAAAGCGGCGGCAGCAGACCTTCAAGGTCGCCGATCGCCTCGTCATAGAGCGCGCGATCATCCGGATGGATGACGACTACGACGCCGCCAATGCGCGGATGGCCCAGGAACAGCTCGGCAGTACGCCGCAAAATGGCCTTTCCGCCGATGTTCCTGTACTGCTTCGGCGTGCCGCCCCCGGCGCGCACGCCGCGACCCGCCGCAACGATCAGGGCGATCACGCGATCGGGCTCAGGTCGGGGCATGGCCGAATTTCCATCTGGCTTGGACGCCGCTGAACCGCGGCGGGGCATGGATCGGAGATTTTGGAGCCTCGTGCAACAAGTCTCTTGCCGTGCCGCAATCCCTGACTAATATGTGGGCAGCCATGACCATGCCTATTCGGTAGTCAATTGATCGAAAACTCAACCTTGCTGCGCCAATTGGCGCAGCCGCTCCGAATCGGAGGCATCGAGATCGCGAACCGGGTTCTGCTCGCGCCGATGTCCGGAGTGTCCGATCGCCCCTTTCGCCGTATCGCAGCGGCGGCCGGCGCAGGCCTTGTGCTGTCGGAAATGGTGGCGAGCGAGGAATTCGCCACCGGCAATCCAGAGAGCGCGATGCGCGCGGAAGCGACGGGCAATTCGCTGCATGTCGTTCAGCTCGCCGGGCGCGAACCACATTGGATGGCCGAGGGCGCACGCGCCGCGGCGGATGCCGGCGCCGACATCATCGACATCAACATGGGTTGCCCCGCCAAGCGGGTGACGACGGGCTATTCCGGCTCGGCGCTGATGCGCGATCTCGATCACGCCATGACGCTGGTGGAGGCCACGGTGGCGGCCAGCCCCGTGCCGGTCACGCTGAAAATGCGCCTCGGCTGGGACGAACGCACCATGAACGCGCCGGAACTGGCGCAGCGCGCCGAAGCGGCGGGGATATCCATGGTGACGGTGCATGGCCGCACGCGCTGCCAGTTCTACAAGGGCAGCGCCGACTGGTCGGCCGTGGCCGCGGTGCGCGCGGCGATTTCGATCCCGCTCATCGTCAATGGCGACATTGCCAGCGTCGAAGACGCGGAGAACGCGCTCAGCCGCTCCGGCGCCGATGGCGTCATGATCGGTCGCGGCGCCTATGGCCGGCCCTGGTTGCCGGGACACATCGCTGAATGGTGCCGCACCGGGCGTATGCCGGAAGCGCCGGAAGGCGAAGAACTCGTGGAACTCATCATCGGCCAATATGAAGAAATGCTGGCTCTGTACGGGCCGATCCTCGGGGTGCGTCAGGCGCGCAAGCACCTCGGCTGGACGATGGAGACCCTGCCCGCCGGGCGGATGGAGGAGACCGCGCGGCTGTCGATCCTGACCGAGACGCGCCCGTCCAACGTCATCGCGCTGGTCCGCCGCCATCTCGGCGAGGCCGCTCTCAGGAGGGCTGCATGAGCGGTTCCTCCGGCATTCCTCGCAAGCCGCCGGAAGGCGGCAGCGCCGCGCTGCTGCTCGATGCCTTGCCACACCCCGTGCTGCTTATCGAGGCAGACGGCCATGTCAGCGAGGCGAACGGCGCTGCACAGGATTTCTTCCAGGTATCGACGGCCATGCTGCGGCGGCAGCCGCTGGCCAATTTCGTGCCTTTCGGCAGTCCTTTGCTCGCATTGATCGACCAGGTGCGGATGCGCGGCTCGGCCGTGAACGAATATCGCGTCGATGTCGGCACCCCCCGCAATGGCGCGGAACGCGTCGTCGACATCTACGCCACGCCGATCCTGGAGCGTCCGAACGCGGTCGTGCTCATGCTGCAGGAACGGACGATGGCGGAGAAGATCGACCGCCAGCTCACCCATCGCGGCGCGGCCCGGTCGGTTACCGGGCTTGCCGCCATGCTGGCACATGAGATCAAGAACCCGCTTTCCGGCATTCGCGGCGCGGCACAGCTGCTCGAATCCTCGGTGGACGACAATGATCGGGCGCTGACGCGGCTGATCACCGACGAGGCCGACCGGATCGTGAAGCTGGTCGACCGCATGGAAGTATTCTCCGACGAGCGGCCGATCGAGCGCACACCTGTCAACATCCATGTCGTGCTCGAACATGTGAAGCGGCTGGCCCAGTCGGGTTTTGCCCGCAACATCCGCATCATCGAGGAGTACGACCCCTCGCTGCCGCCGGTATTCGCTAATCGCGACCAGCTCATCCAGGTATTCCTGAACCTCGTCAAGAACGCGGCCGAGGCGATCGGCGACGACGTGGACGGCGAGATACTGCTCACCACGGCGTTCAAGCCTGGCATCCGTCTCTCCGTTCCTGGTTCTGCCAACCGCGTGACGCTGCCGCTGGAATTCGCGGTCCGCGACAATGGTCCGGGCGTGCCGCCGGAGATCCTGCCGCATCTGTTCGATCCGTTCGTCACGACCAAGACCAACGGCACCGGCCTCGGCCTCGCGTTGGTCGCCAAGATCATCGGTGACCATGGCGGCGTCATCGAATGCGAATCGCAGCAGAACCGAACGACCTTCCGCGTGCTCTTGCCGGCCTATCCGGGCGCAGCACCCACTGACAAGGATGACTGAAATGCCGATCGGCAACATTCTCGTAGCCGATGACGACGCGGCGATCCGAACTGTCCTGAACCAGGCGCTTTCGCGTGCCGGTTATGAAGTTCGTCTCACGTCGAATGCCGCGACGCTCTGGCGCTGGGTGAGCCAGGGCGAAGGCGACCTCGTCATTACCGACGTCATCATGCCGGATGAAAACGCCTTCGACCTGCTGCCCCGCATCAAGCGAGCGCGGCCGGAATTGCCCGTCATCGTCATGAGCGCGCAGAACACGTTCATGACGGCAATCCGCGCCTCCGAGAAGGGCGCCTATGAATATCTGCCCAAGCCGTTCGATCTGAAGGAACTGATCTCGATCGTCGGGCGCGCGCTCGCCGAGCCAAAGCTCCGCCGACAGGATGCGCGCGTCGACGAGGGCGGCGAGAACATTCCGCTCGTCGGCCGCTCGCCGGCGATGCAGGACATCTACCGCGTGCTGGCGCGCCTGATGCAGACCGACCTGACCGTCATGATCTCGGGCGAATCGGGCACCGGCAAGGAGCTCGTGGCCCGCGCACTCCATGATTATGGCAAGCGGCGCACCGGCCCGTTCGTCGCGATCAATATGGCCGCAATCCCGCGCGATTTGATCGAGAGCGAGCTGTTCGGCCATGAGAAGGGTGCCTTCACCGGCGCGCAGGCCCGCTCCTCCGGTCGCTTCGAGCAGGCCGAGGGCGGCACGCTCTTCCTCGACGAAATCGGCGACATGCCGATGGAGGCGCAGACGCGGCTGCTACGCGTCTTGCAGCAGGGCGAATATACGACGGTGGGCGGGCGCACTCCGATCAAAACGGATGTCCGCATCGTGGCGGCGACCAACAAGGACCTGCGGATCCTCATCAACCAGGGCCTTTTCCGCGAGGATCTGTTCTTCCGCCTCAACGTCGTGCCGATCCGTCTGCCGGGGCTGCGCGAGCGTTCCGAGGACATTCCCGATCTCGTGCGCCACTTCTTCACGCTGGTCGAGAAGGAAGGCCTCCCGAACAAGCAGATCGAGCCGGCCGCGGTCGAGCGGTTGAAGCGCTATCGCTGGCCGGGCAATGTGCGCGAACTTGAAAACCTGATCCGCCGCCTCGCCGCGCTCTACCCGCAGGATACGATCACCGAGAACATCATCGAGGCAGAGCTCGACCAGCCGGCGGCCAACCTCTCCCAGCCCGAATCGGCGAATGAGGACACGCTCGCCGGCTCGATGGAACGGCACCTGGCGGCCTATTTCCATGGCTTCGGCGACGGATTGCCGCCTCCCGGCCTCTATCACCGCATCCTGCGCGAGGTGGAATATCCTCTGATCTCGACGGCCCTGGCTGCGACGCGCGGCAACCAGATCAAGGCGGCGGAGCTCCTCGGCGTCAACCGCAACACGCTCAGGAAGAAGATCCGCGACCTCGACGTCCAGGTCATCCGTTCGTCGCGTTGAGTTTGCGGGAAATCAGCAGGCGAAGTGGCTGTTGCCGCTTCGCCACAATGATGTTGCAATTCGGTCTCAGTCTCCGCCGCATGTCGGCCTCCAGACTCAATCGCACATGCTCGTCCGCTGCCGTTGCCCCGGGGTTTTCCGGATGACGGTCGTCGCTGATTCGCCATCGCCGCTCTCGGCCTCCGCCGAGCCGCGCCAGCCGAGGCGTCTTCGCCTGACCGTTCGGGGCGCCGGCTATGTCACGGTGATTCTTGCGCTTTCGAGCGCCTGCGCCTCGCTATTCCTGTTGATGGGGCTGACGCCGATCGAGCCGACCGAGCAGGTCGTGTTCTGGGCCCTGGTCGTCAACGGCTTGCTGACGGTGGTTCTCCTCATCGAGACCGCGATCGAGGTCGGCGTGCTGATCCGGGCGCGACGGCGAGGCAGGGCGGCAGCGCGCCTCCATATCCGCATTGTGGGACTGTTTTCGATCGTTGCCGTGCTGCCGGCGATCTTGATGGCGATGGTCGCCAGCGTGACGCTCAATCGCGGGCTGGATCACTGGTTCTCCGAACGTACACGCTCGATCGTCGACACCTCGCTCTCCATTGCGCAGGCCTATGCCGATGATCATGCCCGGGCGCTCAAGGTCGATATCCTAGCCCTCAAGACCGATTTCGACCGGGCGCAGACCCTGCTCGTCACCGATCCCGACCAGTTCCAGCAATTCATGAACTCGATCGCCGCGCTGCGCGGCATTCCCGGCGTCTATCTGGTGAAGCCGGACGGTTCCATGATCGCCCAGGCGGAATTCCAGTTCTCGGCCTCGTTCCCGCCGCCGCCGCCCGATGCCATGCAGAGCGCGATCAAGGGCGGAGCCGAGCCGATCCTGATCGCGCCAGGCCGGTCCAATGTCATCGGCGCGGTGGTGAAGCTCGACAATTACAATGAGGTCTATCTCTACATCGCCCGGGAGATCGATCCGAAGGTGCTGCGCTACATCGCCGAGACGAGCGCCAGCGTCGACGAATACAAGAACCTCGCGGCGACACGGCTCGGCGTACAGGTCGCGTTCGGCGTGCTCTATCTCGGCCTCGCCCTCGTCTTGCTTCTTTCGGCGATCTGGCTAGGCATCGGCCTCGCCAACCGCCTCGTCTCGCCGATCCGCAAGCTGATCGACGCCGCCGACGAGATCGGGCGCGGCAACCTCGAGGTCACGGTGCCGTTCCGCAGCGCCGATGGCGATCTTGGCGCCCTTGGGGCGACGTTCAACACCATGACGGCGGAACTGCGCAGCCAGCGGGCGGAACTCATGGCGGCCAGCGAGCAGATCGATGCCCGCCGTCGCTTCTCAGAGGCCGTGCTCGCCGGTGTCAGTGCCGGCGTGGTCGGCACCGATGCGAAGGGCGTCGTCACCATTGCCAATCGCGGCGCCGCCCGAATCCTCGGCTCGCCGACGATCGCTGGACAGGCGGTCACCACAGTCGCGCCGGAACTGGCCAGCGTCATGGAGACGGCGCTGAGCGATCATTATCGTACCGAGCACCGCGAACAGGTCTCGATCGTGCGCGATGGTCGCGAGCGGACCATCAATGTCCGCGTCACGACGGAGGAGGCGGACTCGGGCGAGCATGGCTATGTCATCACGCTGGACGACATCACCGATCTCGTCGTCGCGCAGCGAAGCTCGGCTTGGGCCGATATCGCCCGGCGCATCGCCCATGAAATCAAGAACCCGCTGACGCCGATCCAACTCTCGGCCGAACGGCTGAAGCGCCGCTTCGGCAAGACGGTCGGCGAAGGCAAGGATGTATTCGACCAGTGCACGGATACCATCATCCGCCAGGTCGGCGACATTGGCCGCATGGTCGACGAATTCTCATCCTTCGCGCGCATGCCGAAGCCGACCATGGTCGAGCGCAATCTCGGCGAGGCGGTCCGCGAGGCCGTCTTCCTGCAGGAAGTCGCCCATCCGGAAATCGCCTTCAAGGTGGAACTGCCGGAAGCGCCGATGCTGGGCCTATTTGATCCGCGGCTGATCTCGCAGGTCTTCACCAATGTCGTGAAAAACGCGACGGAGGCGATCGCTTCTCTGCCGAGCGAGGACCAGGCCGGGGCGGTGATCACCGTCATAGGCCGGGCCGAAGAAGCCAGCAATGTGGTGGAAGTCATCGATACGGGCGTCGGCCTGCCGCAGGAAAATCGCCACCGCCTGCTCGAACCCTATATGACGACGCGGGAGAAGGGCACCGGCCTTGGCCTCGCCATTGTCAGCAAGATCATCGAGGAGCACGGCGGGACGCTGGAGCTTCTTGATTCGCCCGCGGTGGCGAGCGGGGGCAGGGGTGCGATGATCCGCATCACGCTGCCGCGCTCGGCGCCAAAGTCCGAGCCGCCGGCCGGGCAAGAAGAAACCGATAACGCGTCAAACTGAAGAAGCAGAGCCATGCCCTCCGATATTCTGATCATTGACGACGAAGCTGATATTCGCGGCCTGGTGGCCGGCATTCTCGAGGATGAAGGCCACGGAACGCGCACGGCCGGCGATACCGACAAAGGCCTGGCCGAGATTGAGATGCGGCGGCCGAACCTCGTTTTTCTGGATATCTGGCTGACCGGCAGCCGGATCGATGGCCTCGCCATGCTCGACATCATCAAGGCGCAGCACGCCGACCTGCCCGTCGTGATGATCTCCGGCCATGGCAACATCGAGACCGCCGTCTCCGCGATCCGGCGCGGCGCCTATGACTATATCGAGAAGCCGTTCAAGGCCGATCGGCTGGTGCTGGTCGCGGAGCGTGCGCTGGAGGCGTCGAAGCTGCGGCGCGAGGTCAAGGAGCTGCGCCAGCGCGCCGGCAACACCTCGGCCCTTATCGGCACATCGGTCGCGATGAACCATCTGCGCCAGACGATCGACCGGGTGGCGCCGACCAATAGCCGCATCATGATCTCCGGCCCCTCTGGTTCGGGCAAGGAGACAGTGGCGCGCACTATCCACGAGGCCTCGCACCGAGCGAGCGGACCCTTTGTCGTGCTGAACGCCGCCGCGATCACGCCCGATCGCATGGAGCACGAAGTCTTCGGCACGGAGAGCGTCGAAGGCGGGCCGCGCAAGATCGGCGCTCTGGAAGAGGCCCATGGCGGCACGCTCTATCTCGACGAAGTGGCCGATATGCCGCGCGAGACGCAGGGCAAGATCCTGCGCGTCCTGATCGAGCAGAATTTCCTTCGCGTCGGCGGCACGACGCGAGTGAATGTCGATGTCCGCATCGTCTCGTCGACGGCGCGCGACCTTGAACGCGAAATTCAGGAGGGCAGCTTCCGCGAGGACCTGTTCCACCGGCTTTCGGTCGTGCCGCTGCGGGTTCCGGCTCTGGCCGAGCGCCGCGACGACATACCGGCCCTGGTGCAGCATTTCATCGAGCAGATTTCGCAGACGACCGGCCTGCCGATGCGTCAGGTCGGCGAAGATGCGCTCGCCGTGCTGCAGGCCCATGACTGGCCGGGCAATATCCGCCAGCTCCGCAACAATATCGAACGGCTGCTGATCCTGGCGCGCGGCGACGAAACCCAGATCATCACCGCCGACATGCTGCCGCCGGAAATTGGCGAGTTGTTGCCGACGACGCCCAATCGTGGCGGCGAACATCTGATGTCGCTGCCGCTGCGCGATGCGCGCGAGATCTTCGAGCGCGAATATCTGACCGCACAGGTCAACCGCTTCGGCGGCAACATCTCCCGAACCGCAGAATTCGTCGGCATGGAGCGTTCGGCGCTGCATCGCAAGCTGAAGTCGCTCGGCGTCGGGTAGCCCCTGCCGCATTCCGATTTGAAACCTCTCTCCCTTCCTCAGAGTCCGCCATGCCCCGCTTCGCTTATGTCAATGGACGCTATGTCCGCCACGCCGATGCCGCCGTTCATATCGAGGATCGCGGCTATCAGTTTGCCGACGGCGTCTATGAAGTCTGCGAGATCCGCGACGGGCTGCTGATCGACGAGCGCCGGCATATCGACCGGCTGGAGCGCTCGCTGGCCGAGTTGCGGATCCCGAAGCCGATGAGCCGGGCCGCCCTCGGCGTCGTGCTGCGCGAGCTTGTGCGCCGCAACCATGTCGTCGACGGGCTGGTCTATCTGCAGGTGACGCGCGGTGTGGCGCCTCGCAACCACCCGTTCCCGGCGGAAGGCACGCCGCCGGCGCTGGTCGTCACCGCCCGTTCGGTCTCGCGCGCCTATGCCGACCACCACGCCGAGGAAGGCGTCGCGGCGATCAGCGTTCCCGATAATCGCTGGGACCGCGTCGACATCAAGACGGTGTCGCTGCTCCCGAACGTTCTCGCCAAGCAGGCCGCGCGCGATGCGGGCGTCTATGAAGCCTGGTTCTATGACGCCGACGGCAACGTCACCGAGGGATCGTCGACCAATGCCTGGATCGTGACGGGCGACGGCGTGCTGGTGACCCGTCCGGCAGAGCATGGCATCCTGCGCGGCATCACGCGGACCGTCTTGCTCGATGTCGCGGCGCGACTCGGCATCAAGGTCGAGGAACGGAAATTCAGCCTCGAAGAGGCCAAGGGCGCGCGCGAAGCCTTCATCACCGGCGCAACCACGATCGTGACGCCCATCACCAAGATCGACGATCGCGTCATCGGCAATGGCGCTCCGGGCAGCGTCGCGACCGAACTGCGTAAGGCATTCCACGATTTTGCCGAACGCAGCCCGCGCTGGTCGCATGGCTGAGCGATCTATGCCGCAGTGCCAAAACGGTGCTGCATTGCATTTGTAGGGTGACGCGCGCCCATTTACCGGGCAAACTGTTGGCGTGGCCGCAGCAAATGTGGCCCTCGGGACTGTCGTCCCCAACAAGTCGAGGCGTGAGAGACACGAATGGCGGACCGCGCACAAAACCTTCAAGACACATTCCTGAACCATGTCCGGAAGACCAAGACGCCGCTGACGATTTTCCTCGTCAATGGCGTGAAGTTGCAAGGCATCGTGACCTGGTTCGATAATTTCTGCGTCCTGCTCCGTCGCGACGGACATTCGCAGCTCGTCTACAAGCATGCCATCTCGACGATCATGCCTGGGGCGCCCGTCCAGCTCTTCGAGCCGGGCGAAGAAGGCGATCGGTCCGGAGCTTGATGATCGAGGAAGACGAGCTTCCGGACGACGCCGAGCCGTCGCCCGATGAAGCGCCGGCTCACGAAGAGCGCGTCGCTGACCGAACCGTTGTCCTGGTGCCGGTTCGCTCCGGCCGCCAGCGGCGTGGCGCCGGGGAAGGGCGCAGTGCCCAGCGCAGCACCAAGGCGCGTGTCGACGAGGCCGTAGGTCTCGCCGGAGCGATCGATCTCGACATCGTCGAGGCCGCCGCCGTGACGCTTTCGACCCTGCGACCGGCAACGTTGTTCGGCACCGGCAAGGTCGAGGAAATCGGCGCGATGGTCGCCGAGCGCGGCGCGGGACTCGTCTTCGTGGATCACACGCTGTCGCCCGTTCAGCAGCGCAATCTGGAAGAAGCCTGGAACGCCAAGGTCATCGACCGGACCGGGCTCATCCTGGAGATATTCGGCGAGCGGGCGCAGACGCGCGAAGGCCGCCTGCAGGTCGAACTCGCCCATCTGAACTACCAGAAGAGCCGGCTCGTCCGCTCCTGGACCCATCTGGAGCGCCAGCGCGGCGGCTTCGGCTTCCTCGGCGGCCCCGGCGAGACGCAGATCGAGGCGGACAGGCGGGCGCTGCAGGAGCGCATTGCCCGCATCGAGCACGAGCTCGAAACCGTCGTGCGCACCCGTCGCCTGCAGCGCGAGAACCGCCGAAAGGTCCCACATCCGATCGTGGCGCTCGTCGGCTACACCAACGCCGGCAAATCAACGCTGTTCAACACGCTGACGAATGCCGGCATCCTGGCGCAGGACCTGCTATTCGCCACGCTGGACCCCACGCTGCGCCGCATCGAGCTGCCGCATGGCACAGAGGCGATCCTCTCCGACACAGTGGGTTTCATCTCCGACCTGCCGACCCATCTCGTCGCCGCCTTCCGCGCTACGCTGGAAGAGGTGATCGAGGCCTCGCTGATCCTGCATGTGCGCGACATCGCCCATGAGGATAGCGAGGCGCAGTCGGAAGACGTGATGAAGGTGCTGGAGCAGCTCGGCATCGAGATCGGCGATTCGGATCGCATCATCGAGGTCTGGAACAAGATCGACCTGCTGCCGCCGGACGCGCGGCCGATGGACCGGCTGCAAGCAGAGAAGGGCAAGCCCGCGATCGTCCCGATCTCGGCGCTGACGGGCGAGGGCGTTCCCGCACTGCTGCAACTGGTCGAGGACCGCGTCAACAAGAACCGCGCAAGCTATACCGTCGTGCTGGCCGGCGCCGACCTCGCGAAGCTGCATCGGCTCTACGAGATCGGCGAAGTGTTTTCGCGCCAGGACGACGAGGACGGCACCACGCGGATCACCATCCGCATCCCGGACAAATACGAGACCACGTTCCACGCCGAGTTTCCGACCGCCCGGACGAAGTGATACGGAAGATCGCCCGGCCCTTTCACCAGGGCACCATCGGTCCAGATAGCTGGCCTGGAGCCCTTCTACAGGCTTTCACGATCCCGCCCGCGCCAAGCCAGAAATCGCTGCCGTGACCGCTCGATAGACTTCAGGCGGCACGTCATGACCCATGCCGTCGATTGGCATATAGATCGCTCCGGGGATCGAGGCGGCGGTATCGCTGCCGCAGGCTGGCGGTATGAGCGGATCGTCATTCCCGTGAATGACAAGCGTCGGCGCCTTGATCGTCGCCAGACGCCCTCGGCGATCGCCGGCCACCGCCATCGCCGCGATCTGCCGTGCCGTTCCGCCCGGCACAAGGCCGCGTCGAACCTCATCCAGCAGAAGAGCACGATGCGCGCTCTCGTCGAACGGATAGCCGCCTCCGGCAATGCGGCGCGCGAAAGCGAGGTGCTGCGACAGAAAACCCTCCTGATCCGTGATCGGATCGGGTGCGGGCTGCATCATCATCGCCATGACGTCCGGTGCGGCCTGCGGAAGTGCGGGATTGCCCGTGCTCGACATGATCGAGGTGAGCGATCGGACCCGGTTCGCATGTTCGCTCGCCAGGATCTGCGCGATCATGCCGCCCATCGATCGGCCGACGACATGCGCCCGGTCGATCGCGAGCGCATCGAGAAGGCCGATGGCGTCCGCCGCCATGTCGTCCAGTGTGTAGGGCACGTCGGGTCGTCGGCCGGCCATGAGCGCAGTCGCCAGAGCGCCGAAATCCGGGGCAGAGCACGCACTGAAACGTGTCGAGCAGCCGGTGTCGCGATTGTCGAAACGGATGACGCGATAACCGAGCGCCGCAAGCCGTTCGCAGAACGGCGCCGTCCAACGGATCATCTGCGTCCCGAGTCCGGCGATCAGGATTATCGCTTCGTCGGCGGCGTCGCCGAAACTGTCCCAGGCGAGTTCGATGCCATTGGCTTTTGCGCTGGTCATGATCGTGGGTATCCGGGAACGAAGGGAACTTTGTGCTTGCCCCCAAGGGGCGAGCAGCAGTTATTACCCGGATAAAATGGTACGGTCAATAATACCCGGACAAAATAACCGCGCCTGTTACCCCGCGAAGTCACTTGTCCTCGGACGGAGGCATAATCCGCCCTGCCTTCAACAGGGCGCTTCAGCGATATCGAGGCTCTGCAAGACCAGCAGATCGGCCTCAGCGGCCATCGGAAAGCGGAGCGATCACCACCTCCATGCCGCGGATCTGCTCGTAAAGCAGGATGTCGCGGGCGTAGGGGCGCCAGTCGTAGAGCAGAAGCTCTGCCGGATGCCAGAGGCTGACCCAGCCAGCGATGATGAAGCCCTCGCTGAAAACGCGGGCGATGACGGCTTCCGAGCCCAACAGCGCCTCGGACATCAGCGATAGGACCAGGCAGACCGCCCAAACGCCGAAGCCTACCGGCACGGCGCGGCGCGCCTGTAGATGAATGTCGCGCTTCTTCTGCTTGAGGCGACGGATCTGGGCGCCGCAATAGGTGCCAATCGCGGCGCGCGTCTTCAACGCCAGTCCGTCTGTCGCGGTCGACGCGGGTAGGTGGATGACGATGCGGGTAATCCGCGTCGCAAGGCGCGGACGCGACTTCAGCGTATCCAGCACCTGTTCCATGCCCGACGCCTCGATATTCTCGCCCAGGAATGGATCGAGTTCGGGCGTCTGGAAAAAGTGATGGATGTCGCTCAGCTGGAGCGACACCGCATGCGGATCGGCCGAGGCGGGCGACGAGACGGCATCCCTGGCATCGGTCAATCGAGCCTCCCTATGGCGACTGGGCCTCGACGGCGGCGAGCGTCGTCATGTTGGCAACGCCGCGCGAGGTGATGGACGGCGTCAGAATATGCGCCGGCTTCGCGGCCCCGAGCAGGATCGGGCCGACATGGAGCGCGTCGGTCATGACTTTGACGACGTTGAGCGTGATGTTGGCCGCGTCGAGATTGGGGAACACGAGGAGATTGGCTTCTCCGGTGAGCTTCGATTTCGGCATGGCGCGCTGGCGCAGCGTCTCGGACAGCGCGGAGTCGCCGTGCATCTCGCCGTCGACCTCCAACTCGGGCGCCATCTCCCACAAGAGCCGGACCGCGTCCCGCATCTTGCGGCTCGACGGTGTGTCGTGCGAGCCGAAATTCGAATGCGACAGCAGGGCCGCCTTCGGTACGATGCCGAACCGGCGCACCTGGTCCGCTGCCAGGCTGGTCAGTTCGGCGATCTCCTCGGCGGAAGGATCGACGTTCACATAGGTGTCGGTGAGGAAGGTCGTCGATTCCGACGAGATGAGCAGGCTCATCGCCGCGAAGCGCCGGCTTCCGGGACGCAGGCCGATGACCTCGCGGATCATCTTGAAATGGGTGCGGAACTGTCCCTCAAGGCCGCACAGCATCGCATCGGCCTCGCCGCGCTCCAGCGCAAGCGCCGCGATCGCCGTGGTCGAGGTGCGCACCATGGTACGCGCGGCCTCGGGAGTGACGCCGCGCCGGCCGGTCTTTTCGAGCAGCAGGTCGACATAGTCGCGATAGCGCGGATCGTCCTCGGGGTTGATCACCTCGAAATCGGCATCCGGCCGGATCTTGAGGCCGAAGCGCTTCAATCGCGTCGCAATGACCGACGGGCGGCCGATGAGGATCGGCGCGGCGAGCCCATCTTCGATCGCGACCTGCGCCGCGCGCAGCACGCGCTCATCCTCGCCATCGGCATAGATGACGCGCTTCACGTCCTTCTTCGCCGCCGCCACCAGCGGCTTCATGACGAGGCCCGACTTGAAGACGAAGCGCGTCAGCCGGTCCATATAGGCGTCGAAATCGGCGATCGGCCGCGTTGCCACGCCCGATTCCATCGCCGCCTTCGCAACGGCCGG